>NZ_JBIBGE010000013.1:0-154943 GCF_042956345.1 Pseudomonas sp. NPDC008258 | reverse complement strand
GGTGCCCTGGTCGACACCCAGCAGATGAACACCGTGCTGTCGTACATCGAGGCTGGCCACAAGGACGGCGCCAAGCTGCTGGCCGGCGGCAAGCGTACGCTGGAAGAGACTGGCGGCACCTATGTCGAGCCGACCATCTTCGACGGCGTGACCAACGCCATGAAGATTGCCCAGGAAGAGATCTTCGGCCCAGTGCTGTCGGTGATCGCCTTCGACACCGCCGAAGAAGCCATCGCCATTGCCAACGACACGCCGTATGGCCTGGCCGCTGGTATCTGGACGTCGGACATTTCCAAGGCCCACAAGACCGCCCGTGCCGTGCGCGCTGGCAGCGTCTGGGTCAACCAGTACGACGGCGGCGACATGACCGCGCCGTTCGGTGGCTTCAAGCAGTCGGGCAACGGCCGTGACAAGTCGCTGCATGCACTGGAGAAGTACACCGAGCTGAAGGCGACCTGGATCAAGCTGTAATCGTAAGGGGCCGCTTTGCGGCCCATTCGCGGGCACGCCCGCTCCCACAGGTACATCACAAGTCTTGAATACTGTGATGTATTTGTGGGAGCGGGCGTGCCCGCGAATGGGTCATGGAAAATCGTTGGCCCAGGAGGCTGCAATGCGTTGGGGTACCTATTTCGCCGTACTGGCATCGGTGCTCAGTGTCGGGCTGGCGCTGGGTGTGAGCATGCCGCTGGTATCCCTGCGCCTGGAGGCCTGGGGCTACGGCAGTTTCGCCATCGGCGTAATGGCCGCGATGCCTGCGCTGGGTGTACTGGCCGGTGCCAGCCTGGCCAGCCGCCTGGCCGGTTGGGTCGGCGTGCCCTCGGCCATGCGCATTTGCCTGTGGGGCGGGGCGCTGTCGATCGGCCTGGTCGCGCTGCTGCCCAGTTATCCTCTGTGGCTGCTGTTGCGGCTGATGATAGGCATGTCCCTGACCGTGGTATTCATCCTCGGCGAAAGCTGGATCAACCAACTGGTGGTCGAGCAATGGCGTGGCCGCCTGGTGGCGCTGTACGGCAGCAGCTACGCGTTGAGCCAGCTGGCGGGGCCGCTGGTGCTGGGCTTTCTCGGTTCCGATGACGACTTCGGTTTCTGGGCCGCGACCGGCCTGTTGCTGCTCGCGCCGCTGGTGCTGCTGGGGCGTGGTGGGGCACCGAGTACCGAAGCCTGCAGCGTTACCTTCCGCGACCTGTTTGCCTTCTGCCGACGGTTACCGGTGATTGCCTGGGCGATTGCCCTGTTTGCCTCGTTCGAGGCAATGATCCTTACCCTGTTGCCGGTGTATTGCCTGCAGCAAGGCTTTACCACGGAAATCGCCCTGTTCATGGTCAGTACCGTGGTGGTCGGCGATGCTGTGTTGCAGCTGCCCATTGGTGCGCTGGCCGACCATATGTCGCGCAAGGCGTTGTTCACCGGTTGTGCAGTGACGCTGCTGGTGTCCAGCCTGGCGATTCCGCTGTTACTGCATACGCCGGTAATCTGGCCGTTGTGGGTGCTGTTCGGGGCCAGTGCCGGTGGCCTGTTCACCTTGTCGCTGGTTTTGATCGGTGAGCGCTATCGGGATGACGAACTGGTGCGGGCCAATGCCCATGTGGCGCAACTGTGGGGTATTGGTTGCCTGCTCGGGCCGTTGCTGGCAGGGGCGGGCAGCCAGTGGATCAGTGGGCATGCGTTGCTGTTGCTGATGGCTGCAGGGGCTGCGGGGTTGGTGGTGTTGACCCAGCGCCGCGGGGCTTTCGAGGCTGTGTCTGCCTGATCGATTTTGGGGCCGCCTTGCGGCCCATCGCCGGCAAGCCAGCTCCCACAAGGAATGCACAGCATTCAAGACCTGTCGAGATCCTGTGGGAGCTGGCTTGCCGGCGATGAGGCCATCGGCTACAACATCTTCTCCAAGCCAACCGCCTTGCTGATCCAGGCATTGAACCGCCGCCACATCCCACCCGGCTCGGCGGTCAGCATGTGCCGCTGGCCATTGTCTTCAGTCGCCCATACCAGTTTGTCACCCACCAGTTTCACCTGGTAACTCAACGCAGGCGCCATACCCTGCTGGGCCAGCTCGCGGGTGTACTCGGCCAGCTCCGGGCTATCCACCAGCACCCCGACCTCGGTGTTCCACAGCACTGAGCGTGGGTCGAAGTTGAACGAGCCAATGAAGGTCTTGCGCCGGTCGAACACGATCGCCTTGGTGTGCAGGCTCGAATCCGAGCTGCTGCCGTGCAGGCTCAGGCGTGTGTGCACAGGCGCGCCCGGTTGGCGGCGCAATTCGAACAGCTGCACGCCATGCTCAAGCAAGGCCCGCCGATAGGGCGCATAGCCACCATGCACCGCGGGCACGTCGGTGGCCTCCAGCGAGTTGGTCAGCAGCCTCACCGACGCACCGGCGTCGGCGCGGCCGGTGAGGTAAAGCAGGCCCGGCTCGCCCGGCACGAAGTAGGCCGACATCAGGATCAACTCGCGGTGCACGTTGGCCAGGTCCGGCGCCAGTTGCTGGCTTAGCAGCAGTTGCGGGTCTGGCTCATCGTCGGCCAATACCTTGCTTGGTGCATCCCACAACGCCTGGGCGTGCGCCCAGATCAGCTCATTGCGCCACACATCCAGGCGTGGCTGCGACTGGTAGGCCATCAGGCGGTCGTAAAGAGCCTTGCGCTGGGTCCTGGCTTCGGCCAGCGACACTTCCAGGCGATGGCGGCTGGCACGCAGGTCGTCGGCATCCGGGTCACGCCAGAGAAAGTCGGTGATCGGCCGGCTGAGCGCGCTGTTCCAGTATTGGTCGAAACTGTGCCCGAGCTGCTCGGCCACCGGGCCTACACCCAGCAGATCAATGTCTGTGAAGTTGAGGTTGGGCTCGGCATCGAAATACTCGTCGCCCAGGTTGCGCCCGCCGACGATCGCCATGCTGTTGTCCACCAGAAACAGCTTGTTGTGCATGCGCCGGTGCTGGCGCGACAGGTTGAACAACCGGCCCACGGCACGCGTTACGCCTGTGCTGCGGCCCAGGTGCAGCGGGTTGAACACACGGATCTGGATGTTCGGGTGCGCGTCGAGGGTACCCATGATGGTATCCAGGCCGTCGCTGGTGGTGTCGTCGAGCAGTATGCGTACACGTACGCCACGGTCGGCGGCGCGCAGCAGTTCGTGCACCAGGGCGCGGGTGCTGAGGCCGTCGTGGACGATGTAGTACTGCAGGTCGATGCTCGCCTGGGCGTTGCGGATCAGCTCGGCACGGGCGCGAAAGGCCTCGTTGCTGTTGGGCAACAGGCGAAAGCCGGAGCGGCCGCCATAAGGGGCAGCCTGACGCAGCACCGAGCGGCCAAAGGCTGAGTCATTGGCGGGCAGTGCTTGGCTGGTTTCGCGTGGCGCACTGACGCTGGCGCAGCCTGTAAGGCCGAGCAGCAGCACCAGCAGCAGAGGCAAGGCTCGCTGGGGTCTCAAAGGTGGATCGTCCTGTGCAGCAAGGGCTTTAGTGGTTCGACCGTGGCAGGCGGCGCAAAGTTACGCGTCGGCGCTTTCTTCATCCAGTAGACGAAGGGCGGTTTCACCAACCTTGCGCACGGCGGCCTCGATCTGCGGCGTCGGCCGCGCGGCGAAATTCATGCGCAGGCAGTGCCGAAACTTGCCTGAGGCCGAGAAGATGCTGCCCACGGCAACCTGTACGCCTTGCTCCAGTAAAGCCCGATTAAGGCGCAGCGTATCGAAATGTTCGGGTAATTCCACCCACAACATGAAGCCACCCTGGGGGCGGCTGACCCGGGTGCCCTGTGGAAAGTAGCGGGTTACCCATTCGCTCATCAGGTCTCGGCCACGTTGGTACTGGCTGCGCATGCGCCGCACGTGGGGTTGGTAGTGCCCGCCGGCGATGAAGTCGGCGATGGCCAACTGCGGCTGGCAGGCGGTGCTGCCGGTGCTGATGTATTTCATGTGCAGCACTCGCTCCAGGTAGCGCCCAGGCGCCACCCAGCCTACCCGCAGGCCGGGGGCGAGGGTCTTGGAAAACGAGCTGCAGAACAGCACGCGGCCATCGTCGTCGAACGACTTGACCGTACGCGGACGCGGATAGGTGTAGGCCAGGTCGCCGTACACATCGTCTTCCAGAATCGCCACGTCGTAGCGCTGGGCGAGGCTCAGCAGGGCCTTCTTGCGCGCCTCGGGCATGATGTAGCCAAGCGGGTTGTTGCAGCTGGGGGTGATCTGGATCAGCTTGATCGGCCACTGCTCCAGGGCCAGCTCCAGCGCCTCCAGGCTGATGCCGGTCACCGGGTCGGTGGGGATTTCCAGCGCCTTCATGCCCAGGCCCTTCAGGGTTTGCATGGCACCGTGGAAGCTGGGGGAGTCGACCGCGACGATGTCGCCTGGCTCGCATACCGCACGAATGCTGCACGACAGCGCCTCGTGGCAGCCGGTGGTTATGACCAGATCTGCCGGGCTCAGGCGGCAGCCAGAGTCGAGCATCAGGCGTGCAACCTGCTCACGCAGGGCCAAGTTGCCGTGAATGTTGTCGTAATACAGGCCAGGCATGTCCTGCCGCCGGCTCAACTGCGCCAGGCTGCGTAGCAGCGGCTTGAGGGTAGGGCTATCGATGTCGGGCATACCGCGGCCGAGTTGGACCACGTCCTTGCGCGGGGTGCTGCGTACCAATTCCAGCACTTGCTCCCATTGCGAGATATCCACCGGGCGCTGGGCCGGGCGGCTGACGGCGGGCAGGGCCGGCAGGAGGCGGTGGTCGCTGACGAAGTAGCCGGATTTGGGCCGTGGCGAGACCATGCCGCTGTCTTCCAGCATGCGGTAGGCCTGCTGCACGGTGCTCAGGCTGACACCGTGCTCCATGCTAAGGGCGCGTACCGATGGCAGGCGTTGGCCGGGGCGGTAAAGGCCCTGCTCGATGCGGGCGCCAAGCAGTTCGGCGAGGTTCAGGTAGAGGGTCACGGCATACTCCTGCGCTGCATTGGCATAGCGACCGGTACAGTTGGGTTGAAAATACAGCATTCAGTCGATCTTCAGCCAATTCTGTATGGGAATAAAAAGGCTGTATTGGATCTGTATTGCCGGTGTTGCCGACGCGCATGCTTTCTCCACGGTATCAACTGAGTGGGAGATAGCAGTGATGGGTGGCATGAGCGATGTGCGTTTGCAACTGATGGCCAAAGAACTGGACGCCGGGCAGCAGACCAAGGTTTTCAATGCGCCGGCGGGGCTGGGGCGTTGGGGGCTGATGCTGCATCGCTGGCACACCCGCAGGGCGCTGCTGCAGTTGACCAATGACGAGTTGCGCGATGTAGGGTTGAGCTGGGAGCAGGCGCGTACAGAAGGGCGCAAACCCTTCTGGAAGGACTGAAGCTCACCCCGGTTTTGAAGCCTGTACGGTCACTGTGGGAGCGGGCGTGCCCGCGAACCAGGCGATGCGGTGGCTGGCACCGGCTTTGCCGGTGTTCGCGGGCATGCCCGCTCCCACAGGGCGGGCGCGGTGGTTCAGACCAGCTCTTTCAGACGATGCCACAGCATCCCCAGCGCCAGCAGCGGCGAGCGCAGGTGCTTGCCGCCGGGGAAGGTGATATGCGGCACCTTGGCGAACAGGTCGAAGCGCCCGCTTTCCTGGCCGCTGATGGCTTCGCCCAGCAGGCGCGCGGCCAGGTGAGTGGCGTTGAGCCCGTGGCCCGAATAAGCCTGGGCGTAATACACGTTCGGCTGGCTGGCCAGGCGGCCGACCTGTGGCAAGCGGTTGGCGCCGATGCCGATCATGCCACCCCACTGGTAGTCGATTCGCACGTCGGCCAGTTCCGGGAACACCTTGAGCATCTTCGGCCGCATGTAGGCAGCAATGTCCTTGGGGTCGCGGCCCGAGTAATGGCAGGCGCCGCCGAACAGCAGGCGGTGGTCGGCGGACAGGCGGTAGTAATCCAGCGCCACGCGCTGGTCACACACCGCCATGTTCTGCGGCAGTACCGTGCGGGCGCGTTCTTCGCCCAGCGGCTCGGTGGCAATGATGTAGCTACCGGCCGGCAGCACCTTGCCGCCCAGCTCGCGGTTGAGGCCGTTGAGGTAGGCGTTGCAGCAAAGCACCAGGGTTTTCGCTCGTACCCGGCCTTGGGCGGTATGCACCTGCACTTCAGGGCCGTAGTCGATGCGCGTAACTTCGGACTGCTCGAACAGCTTCACCCCCAGCCGCGCGGCCACGGCGGCTTCGCCCAAGGCCAGGTTGAGCGGGTGCAGGTGTCCGGACCCCATGTCGACCAGCCCGCCCACATAGCAGTCGGCACCGACCACGCTGTGGATATCATCCTTGCCGACCAACCGCAGTTCATGCGCGTAGCCCAGGCTACGCAGTTCTTCGGCGTCTTCGGCGAAGCCCAGCAGCTCGGCGGGTTTGTTGGCCAGGTCACAGTAGCCCCAGGTCAGGTCGCAGGCGATGGCGTGCTTTTCGACCCGCTCGCGCACGATCTGCACGGCCTCCAGGCCCATCAGCTTCATGCTGCGCACGCCGTCCTCGCCGATCACCGGCAGGAACTGTTCAAGCCCATGGCCGACGCCGCGAATCAACTGCCCGCCATTGCGGCCACTGGCGCCCCAGCCCAGTTTGCGGGCTTCCAGCAGGATGACCGAAAAGCCGCGTTCGGCCAGTTCGATGGCGGTGTTCAAGCCCGAGTAGCCGCCGCCGACGATGCATACATCGGCGCTGTGTTCGCCTTGCAGGAAGGAGTAGTCGGGGTGAGGCGCGCTGCTGGCGGCGTAGTAGGAGGCGGCGTGCTGCGCGCTGTGGATCATGGGCTCGGTCCTGAGGCTGGTGGGCTAGGGGAGGAGGATAAGCCGGGGCTCTGGGGTGGGCAACCGCCGGGCCTGGTTAACCCGGTCGCCTGTGGGAGCGGCCTTGCGTCGCGAAAGGGCCGCAGGGCGGCCCCGGCAATATCTGCGGCGAAGCTGAATACTTGGGGGCGCTACGCACCCCTTTCGCGACACAAGGCCGCTCCCACAAAGAGCGCGTAAGCCTATAATTCGGGCTGGTTTCCAAATTTGTATTCAGCCATGCCCTGCAACCGCCACAAGATCCAGTTCCTGCGCGAACTCATCCCTTCCTTCGAGTGCGTACCCGGCTGCCACGATTGCTGCGGCCCGGTCACCACTTCGGCGGAAGAAATGGCCCGCCTGCCGCGCAAGTCCCAGGCCGAGCAGGATGCCGCCCTCGAGCGCCTGGATTGTGTGCACCTGGGCCCCAACGGCTGTACGGTCTACGAAGAACGCCCGATGATCTGCCGCCTGTTCGGCACCACGCCGCGCATGGCTTGCCCACGCGGCCGTGGCCCTGAACCGATGATCGACCCTGCTGCCGAGCAGCTGGTGCACCAGTTCATTGCCACCACCCGCCAGGTACTGGTCTAGTCTCAGTCCGGGATCGGCAGGCAGAGGCTCTCCTTTACCTCTTCCATCACGATGTAGCTCTTCGATTCGCGCACGTGCGGCAGCTTCAGCAGGATGTCGCCAAGCAGCTTGCGGTACGAGGCCATCTCGGAAATACGCGCCTTCACCAGGTAGTCGAAGTCACCGGAAACCAGGTGGCACTCCAGCACGTGCGGCAGCTTCAGCACCGCGCGGCGGAACTCCTCGAACGTATCGCCCGACTTGTAGTCCAGGCTGATTTCCACGAATACCAGCAGGCTGCCCTTGAGGTGCTGCGGGTTCAGGCGGGCGTTGTAGCCCATGATGATGCCCTCGCGCTCCAGGCGGCGAACCCGCTCGGTGCAAGGGGTGGTGGACAGCCCAACTTTCTCGCCCAGTTCGGTGAAGGAAATACGCCCGTCATTCTGCAGGATACGCAGGATGTTGCGGTCGATCTTGTCCAGTTCACGCTTGCTCTGGTGCTGGGTTCTCATAGGGGATGCCCCTCCGTGAAAGGCGATATTGCCGAGAATTCTCGCCAATAATAGGCTTTTATATAGTGAATTGCACTGGTCTCAAATTCCTATACTGCGCCCATTCATGCCATTTCAATAAAAGTCTGCGGCGTGCCGCGTGTGAGGGATATAACGATGCGAGTTCTGGTACTTGGTAGCGGCGTAATCGGAACCGCCAGTGCCTACTACCTGGCCCGGCAAGGTTTCGAAGTCACGGTGGTCGACCGCCAGCCGGCGGTGGCCATGGAAACCAGTTTTGCCAACGCCGGTCAGATCTCGCCCGGCTATGCCTCGCCCTGGGCAGCCCCAGGCGTGCCACTGAAGGCCGTCAAATGGCTGCTGGAGCGCCACGCCCCGCTGGCCATCAAACTCACCGGCGACGTCGACCAGTACCTGTGGATGGCACAGATGCTGCGCAACTGCACCGCCAGCCGTTACGCGGTGAACAAGGAGCGCATGGTGCGCCTGTCCGAGTACAGCCGTGACTGCCTCGACGAACTGCGCGCCGAAACCGGCATCAATTACGAAAACCGCAGCCTGGGCACTACCCAGCTGTTCCGTACCCAGGCTCAGGTGGACGCCGCAGCCAAGGACATTGCCGTACTCGAACAGTCCGGCGTGCCTTACGAGCTGCTCGACCGTGATGGCATTGTCCGCGTCGAACCGGCCCTGGCTGGCGTGAAAGACATCCTGGCTGGCGCCCTGCGCTTGCCTAACGATCAAACTGGCGACTGCCAGCTGTTCACCACCAAACTTGCCGACATGGCGCTGAAGCTGGGCGTGGAATTCCGTTTCGGCCAGGACATCCAGCGCCTGGACTTCGCTGGCGACCGCATCAATGGCGTGTGGATCGACGGCAAGCTGGAAACCGCCGACCGCTACGTGCTGGCGCTGGGCAGCTATTCGCCGCAGATGCTCAAGCCGCTGGGCATCAAGGCCCCGGTCTACCCGCTGAAAGGCTACTCGCTGACCGTGCCGATCACCAATGGCGACATGGCCCCGACCTCGACCATTCTCGACGAAACCTACAAGGTTGCGATCACCCGTTTCGATAACCGCATCCGTGTAGGCGGCATGGCTGAAATTGCCGGTTTTGACCTGTCGCTGAACCCGCGCCGGCGCGAAACGCTGGAGATGATCGTCAACGACCTTTATCCTCAAGGCGGTGACCTGAGCCAAGCCAGCTTCTGGACCGGCCTGCGCCCGGCAACCCCGGACGGTACGCCGATCGTGGGTGCCACTAAGTTCCGCAACCTGTTCCTGAACACCGGTCACGGTACTTTGGGCTGGACCATGGCGTGTGGCTCCGGCCGCCTGCTGGCTGACCTGATTGCGCGCAAGAAGCCGCAGATCAGTGCCGAAGGCCTGGACATTTCCCGGTATGGCAACAGCCCGGAAGTGGCCAAGCACGGGCAGACTGCGCCGGCTCACCAGCAGTAATAGCCTGTGCTGGCCCTTTCGCGGGCTCGCCCGCTCCCACAGGAACACCACAGCTGTTGAAAGTTGTGCAGTACCTGTGGGAGCGGGCAAGCCCGCGAAGAATCCCACACCGATTTCAACCCGAACCACCATAAGGCAGCCGCCATGCGTCCCGCCCGCGCCCTGATCGACCTCCAGGCCCTGCGCCACAACTACCGTCTGGCCCGTGAACTGACCGGTGCCAAAGCCCTCGCCGTGATCAAGGCCGACGCCTATGGCCATGGTGCCGTGCGCTGCGCCCTGGCCCTGGAGGCCGAAGCCGACGGCTTTGCCGTGGCCTGCATCGAAGAGGCGCTGGAGCTGCGCGCCGCCGGTATCAAGGCCCCGGTGTTGCTGCTGGAAGGCTTTTTCGAAGCCAGCGAACTGGCGCTGATCGCCGAGCACGACCTGTGGTGCGTGGTGCATTCGCTGTGGCAGCTGGAAGCGATTGAAAAGACCCATGTACACAAGCCGCTCACCGTCTGGTTGAAGCTCGACAGCGGCATGCACCGCGTCGGCCTGCACCCCAAGGATTATCACGACGCCTACCAGCGCCTGCTGGCCAGCGGCAAGGTGGCGCGCATCGTATTGATGAGCCACTTCGCCCGCGCCGATGAACTGGATGCCGACGCCACCGCCCAGCAGATCGCCGTGTTCGAGGCCGCCCGCCAAGGCTTGGCCGCAGAGTGCAGCCTGCGCAACTCGCCCGGCGTGCTGGGCTGGCCACAAGCGGCTGGCGACTGGGTGCGCCCAGGCCTGATGCTGTACGGCGCATCGCCGTTCGAAGTGGCCCAGGCCCAGGCCGAACGCTTGCAACCGGTCATGACCCTGCAATCGCGAGTCATCAGCGTACGCGAGCTGCCTGCCGGCGAGCCGGTGGGTTACGGCGCCAAGTTCGTCAGCCCGCGGCCAACCCGCGTAGGCGTGGTCGCCATGGGCTATGCAGATGGTTACCCGCGTCAGGCGCCCAACGGCACCCCGGTGCTGGTCGCCGGCCAGCGCACCCAGCTGATTGGCCGTGTATCGATGGACATGCTCAGCATCGACCTCACCGACGTGCCGCATGCCACTGTCGGCAGCCCGGTGGAGCTGTGGGGCAAGCAGGTGCTGGCCAGCGAAGTGGCCGCGCACGCTGGCACCATCCCGTACCAGATCTTCTGCAACCTGAAGCGCGTACCGCGGGACTACATCGGCGAATGAGACGCTGAAGCGGACAGGTTGAAGGGCGGTGTGTTGTAAATACTGAACGGCATTGCCATGATATCGTTCACATCCACCCCCTTTCCACCGTTTCAGGAGGCTCCAGCTTTGGACGTCGGCGAACGACTGCAAGCCATCCGCAAGCTCAAGGGCCTGTCCCAGCGTGAACTCGCCAAGCGTGCCGGGGTGACCAACAGCACCATCTCGATGATCGAGAAGAACAGTGTGAGCCCGTCGATCAGCTCGCTGCGCAAGGTGCTGAGCGGCATTCCCATGTCCATGGTCGAGTTCTTTTCGGTGGAGCTGGAGGCTGAAAGCCCTGCGCAAATCGTTTACAAGGCTCACGAGCTGATTGATATCTCGGACGGTGCGGTGACCATGAAGCTGGTTGGCAAGTCGCACCCCAACCGTGCCATCGCGTTTCTCACCGAGGTGTACCCGCCAGGTGCCGACACCGGTGCCGAGATGCTTACCCACGACGGTGAAGAAACCGGCATCCTGCTGGAAGGCCGCCTGGAGCTGGTGGTCGGTAACGAGATCTTCATCCTCGAAGAAGGTGACAGTTACTACTTCGAAAGCACGCGCCCGCACCGCTTTCGCAACCCGTTCAACCAGCCCGCCCGCCTGATCAGTGCGGCCACGCCTTCAAACTTTTGATCCAGCGCAGTGCATTGATTCGGCAATACCCCTTTCGCTTGTAGGGTCGTTTCACGGCCTCTGGGTTCCCGCTATACTTTTCAACGCTCGCCGTTCCGTGGCCGCGAGCGTGATTAGCCACCATGAGGGTGTTCGCGTGAACCAAATCAAGAAGATGCTGGCCGTACCAGCAGCCGTATTCGCCCTCTGGGCAATGAGCGCAACCGCTGCGACCAATGACGACATCGCCAAGCGCCTGGAGCCGGTTGGCCAGGTGTGCGTCCAGGGCCAGGAATGCAAAGGCATGGAAGTGGCTGCAAGTGCCGGTGGCGGGGGCGCGAAAACGGCGGACGAGATCATCGCCAAGCACTGTAACGCCTGCCATGGCAGCGGCCTGCTCGGCGCACCGAAAATTGGCGATAAAGACGCGTGGAAAGAGCGCGCCGACCACCAGGGCGGCCTGGACGGCATCCTGGCCAAGGCCATTACCGGCCTGAACGCCATGCCGCCGAAGGGCACCTGCGCGGACTGTTCGGATGACGACCTGAAAGGGGCGATCAAGAAAATGTCCGGGCTTTGAGCCGCAGCTGAATTGCATGAGGCCCGCCATTGATGGCGGGCTTTGTTTTTGTGGCGCCTGTACTGGCCCTTTCGCGGGCTCGCCCGCTCCCACAGGATCACCACCGCCCTTAGCCCTGTGAAATACCTGTGGGAGCGGGCGAGCCCGCGAAGAGGCCGGTACAGGCAACCAAATACTCCAGGCCCATGTCCAACCCCTGAACCCACGGATGTCTCAGGAGGCCCCATGCACCTCTGCTCCATAGACCAGGCTGTCGAGCAAGTCCTGACCCGCCTGCCAGCCCATATCCACATGGGCCTGCCGCTGGGCCTGGGCAAGCCCAATGCCTTCGTCAACGCCCTCTACGCCCGTGTGCGCGAGCTGCCCGAACGGCAGCTGACCATTTACACCGCACTTTCCCTCGGCCGTCCGCCACTGGGCGATGGCTTGCAACGGCGCTTTCTCGAACCCTTCGTCGAGCGCGTGTTCGCCGACTACGAAGAGCTCACTTACCTCGCCGACCTGCGCAACGACAACCTGCCGCCCAACATCCGTGTCGAGCAGTTTTTCATGCAGCCCGGCAGCCTGTTGCACAGCGAATCGGCCCAGCAGGACTATGTCAGCAGCAACTACAGCCATGCCGCACGTGACATCAACGCCAAGGGCTTGAACCTGATTGCCCAGCTGGTGGCCGCCGCGCCGGAAAAGCCTGTTCACCTGAGCCTGGCCTGCAACCCCGACATCACCCTCGACCTGTTGCCAATGATTGCCAAGCGCCGCGATGCTGGTGAGACCATCCTCATGCTCGGCCAGGTGCATGCCGAGCTGCCGTACATGCCGGGCGATGCGGAGCTGCCTATCGATGCGTTCGACCTGCTGATTGATGAGGCCGAGCAACGCCGGCTGTTCTCCACGCCGAACATGCCGGTCGGCATTCAGGACCACTGCATCGGCCTGCACGCCAGCAGCCTGGTGCGCGACGGTGGCACATTGCAGATCGGTATTGGTGCCATGGGCGATGCGGTCGCCGCGGCATTGCTGGCGCGCCAGGGTGACAACGCGGGCTACCGTGCGGTACTCGACGCGCTCGGTGTCGGCCCGTGGCAGGCGCTGATCGAGCGGGAAGGAGGGCTGGATACCTTTGCCCATGGCCTGTACGGCTGCAGCGAGATGTTCGTCAATGGCTTGTTGGTGCTGGCCGAAGCCGGGCTGCTGCGACGCCCGGCGGACGAGCAGGGCGCATTGTTGCATGGCGGCTTCTTCCTGGGCCCGCAGGCGTTCTACCAGCGCCTGCGCGACATGCCGCTGGAACAACGTGCGCAGTTCGTCATGACCCGTATCAGCTTTATCAACGAGCTGTACGGGCAGGAGGAACTCAAGCGCCGCCAGCGTCGCGATGCGCGCTTCATCAACACTGCGTTCGGCATGACCCTGCTGGGTGCCGGGGTGGCCGACCAGCTGGATGACGGCCGGGTGCTTAGCGGCGTGGGTGGGCAGTACAACTTCGTCGCCCAGGGCCATGCGCTGGAGGGCGGGCGTTCGATTCTGCTTTTGCGCAGCTGGCGTGAGGCGGGCGGGGAAGTGACCTCAAACCTGTTCTGGACCTATGGCCACTGCACCATCCCACGGCACCTGCGCGATATCGTGGTGACGGAATACGGCGTCGCTGATTTGCGAGGGCAGACCGACAGCGAGGTGATTGCGCGGTTGCTGGCGGTTTGTGATTCAAGGTTCCAGCAGGGGCTGATCGAGCAGGCCAAGCGTGCCGGCAAGCTGGCCAGGGGTTTTCAGCTGGATGCGCGTTTTACCGACAATACCCCGCAGCGGCTGGAGGCGATCAGAGCGCAGCATGCACGGCTGTTCCCGGAGTATCCGATGGGGACGGACTTTACGGCTGAAGAGCGGGACTTGTTGCGGGCGTTGAACTGGTTGAAGAGCAAGTTCAAGCTCAGCGAGGTGCTGGAGCTGGGCAAGGCAGCGCTGGATGCGCCAGGGCCGGAGGGGTATGAGCGGCATCTGGTGCGGATGGGGCTGGATGCTCCGCAGGGGTTGAAGGAAGAACTTTATCAGCGGCTGTTGCTGGCGGGGTTGGCGGCGACCAGATAAAGAGGGTTGCGGCCATTCGCGGGCACGCCCGCTCCCACAGGGATACCACTGGTTTTGAATACTGTGATATCCCTGTGGGAGCGGGCGTGCCCGCGAAGCAGGCGCCGCGATTACTCGATGAAAGTGACCACACCACCTTCAAGCGACTTCACCCGGGCCAGCGATTCAACGCGGTAGCCCTGGCTGTCCAGCTCGGCACGGCCGCCCTGGAACGACTTCTCGATCACGATACCCAGGCCAGCCACGGTGGCGCCGGCTTGCTTGATGATCGAGATCAGCGCTTGCGACGCCTTGCCGTTGGCCAGGAAGTCGTCGATTACCAGCACGCGGTCGCTGCTGTTGAGGTGGCGCGGCGAGATGGCCACGGTGTTCTCGGTCTGCTTGGTGAAGGAATACACCGAGGCAGTCAGCAGGTTCTCGGTCAGGGTCAGCGACTGGTGCTTGCGGGCGAAAATCACCGGCACGCCCAGCTTCAGGCCCGTCATCACCGCCGGGGCAATGCCCGAGGCTTCGATGGTGACGATCTTGGTCACGCCCGCGTCAGCGAACAGGCGGGCGAACTCGTCACCGATCAGCTGCATCAGCGCAGGGTCGATCTGGTGGTTGAGAAACGCGTCGACTTTGAGAACCTGATCGGAAAGCACGATGCCTTCTTCGCGAATCTTCTGATGCAGTGCTTCCACTGTGGTATTCCTCGATGTAACAAAGGTGGCCGCTAAAAGCGGCAGAATTAAAGAGTAATGGTTGATCAGCGTTTGAGCATTGCCCGGATATCGGCCAGGGCGTTGTTGCCGCGGGCGGCCTTTACCTCGACCGGCGCATCGTCCAGGCCCTCCCAGGCCAGGTCATCCGGTGGCAGTTCGTCGAGGAACCGGCTGGGCGTGCAGTCGATGATTTCACCGTACTGCTTGCGCTTGGCGGCCAAGGTGAAGGCCAGGGTCTGGCGTGCGCGGGTGATGCCCACGTAAGCCAGGCGGCGTTCCTCTTCGATGGTGTCGGCCTCGATGCTGGAGCGGTGCGGGAGGATTTCTTCTTCCATGCCCATGATGAACACGTAGGGGAATTCCAGGCCCTTTGAGGCGTGCAGGGTCATCATCTGCACGCCTTCGGCGTTTTCTTCCTCTTCCTGCTGGCGCTCGAGCATGTCGCGCAGCACCAGCTTGCCGATGGCGTCCTCGATGGTCATGTCACCCTCTTCATCCTTTTCGAGGGTGTTCTTCAGCGCTTCGACCAGGAACCAGACGTTGCTGATGCGGAACTCGGCGGCCTTGTCGCTGGCGGTCTGCTGGCGAATCCAGTTCTCGTAATCGATGTCGCGGATCATCTCGTGCAGCGCGGCAATCGGGTCTTCCAGGGCAACCTTGTGGCGCACGCCGTCCAGCCAGTGCTTGAAGCGCTGCAAGCGCTCGGTATAGCGGGCGTCCAGGTGCTCGCCCAGGCCCAGCTCCTCGCTGGCGGCGTACATGGAAATACCCCGCTCGGTGGAATAGTTGCCGAGCTTTTCCAGGGTGGTAGAGCCGATTTCGCGGCGGGGCACGTTGATGACGCGCAGGTAGGCGTTGTCATCGTCCGGGTTCACCAGCAGGCGCAGGTAGGCCATCAGGTCCTTGACCTCCTGGCGTCCGAAGAAGCTGTTGCCGCCCGACAGGCGATACGGCACCTGGTGGTGCTGCAGCTTCAGTTCGATCAGCTTGGCCTGGTAGTTGCCGCGGTAAAGGATGGCGAAGTCGCTGTACGGGCGGTTGGTGCGCAGGTGCAAGGTGAGGATTTCCATGGCCACGCGTTCGGCCTCGGCTTCCTCGTTCTTGCAGCGGATAACGCGAATCTCGTCGCCCACGCCCATCTCGCTCCACAGTTGCTTCTCGAACGCGTGCGGGTTGTTGGCGATCAGTACGTTGGCGCAGCGCAGGATGCGGCTGGTGGAGCGGTAGTTCTGCTCAAGCATGACGATCTTCAGGGAGGGGTAGTCCTCCTTGAGCAGCATCAGGTTCTCGGGCCGGGCACCCCGCCAGGCGTAGATCGACTGGTCGTCGTCGCCCACCACGGTGAACTGGTTGCGCATGCCGATCAGCATCTTCACCAGCAAGTACTGGCTGGCGTTGGTGTCCTGGTATTCGTCCACCAACAGGTAGCGCACGCGGTTCTGCCACCGCTCCAGCACCTCGGGGTGCTCCTGGAACAGCTTGACCGGCTGCAGGATCAGGTCGTCGAAGTCCACCGCGTTGAACGCCTTGAGCGTGCGCTGGTAGTGGGTGTAGACGATGGCGGCGGTCTGCTCGCGCGGGTTGCGCGCCTTTTCCAGGGCCTCGGGCGGCAGGATCAGGTCGTTCTTCCAGGCACCGATCATGTTCTTGATCTCGTCGATGCCGTCGTCGCCGGAGTATTCCTTCTGCATGATGTCCGACAGCAACGCCTTGATGTCGGACTCGTCGAAGATCGAGAAGCCCGGCTTGTAGCCCAGGCGCTCGTGCTCCTTGCGGATGATGTTCAGGCCCAGGTTGTGGAAGGTGCACACCGTAAGCCCGCGGCCCTCTCCCGGGCGCAGCAGCGTGCCGACCCGTTCCTTCATCTCGCGCGCGGCCTTGTTGGTAAAGGTCATCGCCACGATGTACTGGGCACGGATGCCGCAGTTCTGGATCAGGTGGGCAATCTTGCGCGTGATCACGCTGGTCTTGCCCGAACCTGCACCAGCGAGCACCAAAAGAGGGCCGCCGACGTAGTCACGGGCTTCCTGCTGCCGGGGGTTGAGTCGGGACATGCTAGAAACCGGGGTCGCCAGAAAATAGCCGCGCATTCTAACAGGCATGGGGCCGTTGTGGCGCGACCGTCTGACGTCTGAGTCAGACTTTTGTCCGGCCTACTATTAGTGTTACTAATCCTAGTACCTGAAAAAATCATATTTGCCGCTTCGGCTCGTTTCGAGCAGGATGCACGACAAAATACGTCGGGATGCTACGCCCGTAAAAACATGTATAAAAGTGAAAATCATTTTCATTAAATGCAGTAGCATACCCGCCAGTTATCGTTGCACCGTGAAGCCCTAAGGAGTCCGCTTGTCCACGCCTGTCGAACCTTTGCGTTTGCTGCTGTTGGCTGATGAGCCGGAATGGGCCGCCTTGTTGCACGCTTGCATGCCTGCCCTGAGCGGCAGCGCCGTGTTGCTGACCGCCCCCAACTGGGACGCAGTCGACAGCCTGTTCAGCCATGACCGCCAGGCAGTCGTGCTGGCAACTCCGGCCCTGCAGCCGGTGCCGGGGCGCTGCGACCTGCCGACCATCCTGTTGCTCGACCGCGAGCCCGAGGTGGCGCCCACCGCGGTCAGCGACTGGCTGGTACGCGACCAGCTCAATGCCGATGCCTTGCGCCGCTCGCTGCGCCATGTGCGCGAGCGTGGTGTGCTGGTGGCCACCTTGCAACGCCTGGCCGAACAAGACCCACTGACCGGCATCGCCAACCGCCAGGGCTTCCAGGCCTTGCTCACCGCGCGCCTGGCCGAAAACGAGGGCCGTGGTGTTGCCTTGGGCCACCTGGACCTGGACAACTTCCGCCACGTCAACGATGCCCTCGGCCACCAGAGCGGCGACCGGCTGATCCTGCAAGTGGTGTCGCGGCTGCAAAACCAGCTGGAGGCGGGCGACCAGCTGGCGCGCCTGGGCAGCGACGAGTTTGCCCTGTTGATCGACACCCGTCGCGACGCCAACCGTGCCGAATGGATTGCCGAGCGCATCGTCGAGGCCCTGGCCGAGGCCTACTGGATCGACGGCGAAAGCCTGCTACTGGGCTGCAGCCTGGGCCTGGCCCATGCCCGCGCCCAAGGTGGTGCCGACCCGCTGATGTGGCACGCGCATATCGCCATGCGCCAGGCCAAGGGCAGCCAGGGCTGCACCTTCCATGTGTTCAATGAACGTATCAACCGCAACGCTCGCAGCCTGGCCGACCTGGAAAGCGAACTGCGCCGCGCCCTGCGCCGCGACGAGCTGGAGCTGCACTATCAGCCGCGGCTGGACCTGGCCGACGGGCGCATCGTTGGCCTGGAGGCGCTGGTGCGCTGGCGCCATGCAGAACGCGGGCTGCTGCCGCCCAGCGAGTTCGTGCCCCTGGCCGAGCAGAGCGGCTTGATCGTACCGCTGGGTTACTGGGTCATCTCACGCGCCCTGCGTGACATGCAGGCGCTGTGCGAGCGGGGCCTTGAGCCGCTGCACATGGCCGTCAACCTGAGCTTCCGTCAGTTTCAGGACAGCCAGTTGCTGGCCACCCTGAGCCGCCTGATCCTCGAGCATGGCGTGGATGCCCGCTGGCTGGAGTTCGAGCTGACCGAAACGGCAGTAATGCGCCGCAACGAGGTGGTGCGCCAGACCATGGACGCCCTGGGGCGTCTGGGCGTGCGCTTCTCGCTTGACGATTTCGGCACCGGGTTTTCCTCGTTCGTGCACCTCAACAGCCTGCCGATCACCTTGCTCAAGGTAGACCGCAGCTTTGTCGCCGAAATGGAAATGCGCGAGGAAAACCGCAAGCTGGTGCATGCCATGATCAACCTGGCGCACAACCTTAACCTGGAGGTGGTAGCCGAAGGGGTGGAGAGTGAAGAGCAGCTGGAGCTGTTGCGCGGGTTTGGGTGCGACCAGGTGCAGGGTTTTCTGGTCAGCAAGCCGTTGCCGGTGGATAAACTGATGGAGTTCTTGCTCAATTGCAGCAGGCCGAAGCTGGTTAGCCTGTGACAGCGTAGGGGAGGGCTTCGCCCTCCGATCGCGACACAAGGCCGCTCCCACATTGACCTGCGTACACAGGCCCCTGTGGGAGCGGCCTTGCGCCGCGAAAGGGCTGCAAAGCAGCCC
The DNA here is from genome assembly GCF_042956345.1 of Pseudomonas sp. NPDC008258. Lineage (NCBI taxonomy): Bacteria > Pseudomonadati > Pseudomonadota > Gammaproteobacteria > Pseudomonadales > Pseudomonadaceae > Pseudomonas > Pseudomonas sp. NPDC008258. Next base: position 136,269 of record NZ_JBIBGE010000013.1, on the reverse strand, counting down.
CAAAAATCACACAGACACCGCAGCCCTTTCAGGCACCCCAGCCTTCCTCATCAACCGCTTCATTCGCCACTCAAAGCCAAAGGTCAGCGCCACCGCCGCACACGCCAGCCCCAGCGCCAACCCCCACCAGATCCCGACCGCCCCACCGCCCAGGTTGAACGCGAACAGCCAGGCACTCGGCGCCCCCACCAGCCAATAGCAGCACAGCCCGATCAGGAAGGTGGTCTTGGCGTCCTTCAGCCCGCGTATGGAGCCCATGGCAATGGTCTGCATGCCATCGAACAGTTCGAACCAGGCTGCCACCATCAACAATTGCACCGCCAGTTGGTAGATGGCTGCAAAGCCAGGGTCATTCCGGTCGATGAACAGCCCCACCAGCGCTTCTGGCAGCAGCAGGAACAGCGCCGCAAAGGCAAACATGATCATCGCCCCGAAGCCGATGCCTACCCGCCCGGCGCTGCGCGCCGCCAGCAGGTTACCGGCGCCGTAGTACAGCCCCACGCGCATGGTCACCGCATACGACAAGCCAGTCGGTACCATGAACGCCGTGGACACGATCTGCAAAGCGATCTGGTGCGCCGCCAATTCGGTACTGCCCAGTACCCCCATGCACAGGGCGGCAAAGGCGAACAGGCCCACTTCCACCATATAGGTACCGCCAATCGGCAGGCCCAGCCGCCACAGCTCACGCAGGGCCGGCAGCGATGGGCGCGACAGGCCCTTGCGCAAGGGGTAGGCGGCATAGGCCGGGTGCCAGCGGATATACAGCGCCAGGGCGACGGCCATGCCCATCGACACCACCGCAGTGACCAGGCCGATGCCCATCAGGCCCAGCTTGGGCAGGCCGAACATGCCTTCGATCAGCGCCACGTTGAACAGATAGTTCAGCACCGTGCCGACCAGGCTGATCACCATTACCGGGGTCGAGCGGCCCAGCGCGCTGGTGAAGCCGCGCAACGCCATGAAGGTCAGGTAGCCGGGCAGGGCCAGCGGCAGCAGGGTAAGGAATTCGGCGGCCGAGGCCACGTTTTCGGGCTGTTGCCCGAACAGCAGCAGTACCGGCTCAAGGTTCCACAGCACCAGCGCCGCGAACAGCGCCAGGCCCCAGGCCAGCCAAAGGCCGTTCTGTGCCAGGCGGGTGGCCCCTTCGATATCGTTGGCGCCTTTGCGGATTGCCACCAGGGTGCCGACCGCGGCGATCACGCCCAGGCAGAAGATCGACACGAACGAATAGCTGGCCGCGCCCAAACCGCCACCGGCCAGGGCCTGCGGGCTGATACGGGCCATCATCAGGGTGTCGGTCAGTACCATCAGCATGTGCGCCAACTGCGAGGCAATCAGCGGCCCGGCCAGGCGCAGCAAAGCCTTGAGTTCGGTAGTGGGCGCAACGTGCATGGGGGCGGTCCTTCTTCCTGGGGTGATGAACGAAGCGCGATTCTGAGGCTTCGGTCAACTTTGCACAAAAGGATAAAAGCGATAGTTGGCATGAGTTGAACTCATGCATATATGCTCCTTGATGATTCGCCTCTCACGCCCATATTGCAGGTGCCTGATGCCACGCCAGCTACCACCGCTGTATGCCCTGCGCGCATTCGAAGCTGCCGCACGGCTCAGTTCCTTCACCCGTGCCGGCGAAGAGCTGTCGATCACTCAAAGCGCTATCAGCCGGCACATCCGTACCCTGGAAGAGCATTTTGCCTGCCGCCTGTTCGTGCGCAGCGGCCGCAGCCTGCAGTTGACCGAAGCCGGTCGGGTGTTGCTGCCGGGGGTGCGTGAGGGCTTCGCCGCGTTCGAGCGGGCCTGCGAAACCTTGTGTGGTGAAGACGACATCCTGCGCATGAAGGCGCCTTCGACCCTGACCATGCGCTGGTTGCTGGCGTGCCTGAGCCGCTTTCGCCACTTGCAGCCGGGCAACGAGGTGCAACTGACCAGCGCCTGGATGGACGTCGACCATGTGGACTTCAACCAGGAGCCGTTCGATTGCGCGGTGTTGCTCAGCGACGGGGTGTTCCCGGCGGACTGGGAGGTGCGCAAGCTGTTCCCGGAGCTGCTGATTCCGGTTGGTGCACCGGACCTGCTCGATGAAGAGCCCTGGGACGTGTGCCGGTTGGCCGGCATCGAGTTGCTGCACCCCACCGTGGACAAGCGCGACTGGCGCGAATGGCTGGAGCGCATGGGCCTGAGTGACAAGGTGTCGCTCAAGGGCGGGCAGGTATTCGATACCCTGGAGCTGGGCATGATTGCGGCGGCGCGTGGCTACGGGATTTCCATGGGCGATTTGCTGATGGTGGCCGAGGATGTGGCGCAAAAGCGCCTTAGCCTGCCCTGGCCGACGGCGGTGCCCAGCGGCATGGATTACTACCTGGTGTGGCCGCGTACTCGGCGCGGAGGGGAGCGGTTGCGGCGGTTGAGTGCGTTTCTTGAGCAGGAGGTGGCGGCCATGGATCTGCCGGATGTGGAAATCCTGCCGCCTCTTTGATGGCCTGTCCCGGCCTCTTCGCGGGCTCGCCCGCTCCCACAGGATTACCGCAGGCTCTGGAGTGGTGCAGTAACTGTGGGAGCGGGCGTGCCCGCGAAAGGGCCGGAACAGGCAATAGAAAACGTTTGCGTATACCCCGGCCCAACACTCAAGTATTCGCCCGCGACGCCGATACTGGCACCAGCGTCCCGGAAGAGGGCGCGCTTCCCGTCGATCTAAAGCGGGCGGTCAGCGTGATCAGGACGATCCCGGCCTCTTGCCAGGAGCTTCCCCATGTCTCAACCGCGTGCCCGCATCGCCTCGCAGCTCGGTGTCGCCCTCGCCATCGTGCTGGCGCTGGTCATTTCCGGCAGTACCCTGTTCGCCCTGCGTTCGCTGGACGATGCCAACCTCGCCACGCGCCAGGCCCACCTGGCCAGTGAAGCGCGCTTGCTGGCCGACCAGCTCGACACGTTCCACGGCTCGCTCAAGGACAATACCCAGCGCCTCAGTGGCCTGTTCGAGCGCCGCTTCGCTTCAGGCCTGTCGCTGCATGCCGGCGAGACCGTGCAGGTCGCCGGCCAGGCGACACCGGCCTTGTACCTGGGCGACCACTTGCTGAACAACGACTTCCAGCAGGTTGACGAATTCCAGCAGATGACCGCCGGGATTGCCACGTTGTTCGTGCGTAGCGGTGACGACTTCGTGCGCATCAGTACCAACCTGAAGAAGCAGGACGGCAGCCGCGCCATCGGCACCCAGCTCGATCGCCAGCACCCGGCCTACCTCAAGCTGCTGGCCGGGCAGATGTACGTTGGCCGCGCGGTGCTGTTCGAGCGCAACTACATGACCCGTTATGTGCCGGTGAGCGACAGCAATGGCCGGGTGATCGCCGTGCTGTTCGTGGGCTTCGACTACACCGACGCGCAGAACGCGCAGTTCGCCAACCTCAAGCGCTTCCGCATCGGCCAGACGGGTTCGTTGGCCCTTCAGGACGAAAAAGGCCAATGGCTGGTACCGCCGGCCAATGCCGAGCAGCAGTTGTACAGTGCCACTGCACCCTTTGCCGAAGGCCCCTGGACGGTGGTTGCGAGCATGCCAATGGCGGAAATCCGCGAGGTAACCTGGAGCGTTGGTCTGCGCCTGGTCATCGGCAGCTTGCTGGCCATGGTCCTGGCCGTGGCTGCCACGCTTTGGTTGCTGCGGCGCAAGTTGCGCCCGCTGGACGACTTGGTACGTCAGGCCGAGGCGCTTGGGGCCGGTGATCTGAACGCACGGCTGAGTGTGACCAGCCATGACGAAATCGGGCAGTTGGCCCGCAGCTTCAACAAGATGGGCGAGGCATTGTCGACGATGGTCGAACACATTCGCAGCGCCTCCGAACAGGTAAGCACCCGCGCCCGTTCGCTGTCCGGCCTGTCTGCTGGCGCCTGCGAGGGCATGGACCAGCAGTCCGGCGAAATCACCAGCATGGCCGGTGCGGTGGAGGAGTTCAGCGCCACCTCGATGAACATCGCCGACAACATGGCGGGTACCGAGCGCATGGCCCGGGACAACGCCCAGCAGACCCGTATCGGCCGCAACGCCATGGATGAGGCTTCGCGCTCGCTGAAGCAGATTGCCGATGCCCTCGGCGGCACGGCCACGGTGATGGACAACCTGGGCGCACGTTCGCAAGAAATCGGCGGCATCATCAGCGTCATTACCGCGATCGCCGAACAGACCAACCTGCTGGCGTTGAATGCTGCCATCGAGGCTGCCCGTGCCGGTGAACAGGGGCGAGGCTTTGCGGTGGTGGCTGATGAGGTGCGTGGGCTGGCGGCGCGAACCCGCCAGGCTACGGATGAGATCTCCGGCATGATCACCAGCATCCAGCAGCAGACCGGGCACGCCATCACTACGCTGGAGCAGGGTAACCAGCTGATGCAGGAAGGCCTGGAGCGTAACGACAAGGTGGCAGAGGCGCTGGCGCGTATCGACGAGCAAAGCCGTGCGGCGGGTGAGCAGTTTGCGGTGATCAGTACGGCGACTCAGGAGCAGAGCAGCACTGCGACTGTACTCAGCCGTAATTTGCAGAGCATTGCCCAGGCCAACGGCGAGCAGCGCGAGGTGGCCAATGAACTGGCCTTTACTGCGCGAGAGCTGGAAGGGCTGGCGGCGCAGTTACGGCAGGAAGTCGATCGTTTTCGCTGATACCGCAGGGGGCCGCCCTGCGGCCCATTCGCGGGCACGCCCGCTCCCACAGGATCACCTCAACGCCGAGGCTTGCGCTGTACCTGTGGGAGCGGGCATGCCCGCGAATGGGGCGCAAAGCGCCCCCGGCGATATCCAGCCTTACATCGAACCCAGGTTCAACGCCTGCGCACATGCCTGCAACGAACGCCGCTCGCTCTGCGCATACAGCGCCAGCTCATCCTGCACCTGCAGCCCCAGCGCCACTTCAAACGCATCGCGGTTGGCATTGCTGCCGTACTCGGCCTGCGCATCGTCGCCCAGGTTGGACTGGAAGATCCCCGCCGCGCTCACTGGCAGGAAATCCTCGTATACCAACGCCTCGAAGTGCACATGGCCAGCCTCGATCAGCCCTTGCAGGGTAGTCGGGCGGCCTTCCTGGTCACGAGCAGCCAGGCCTTTTTCGGTGGCGAAGTAACGGAAGTACGCCAGGCCCTGCTCACGCATCTGCGCCAGGTCGTCGGGGAATTCGGCAAAGGTGTCTTTCAGCAGCGCCATGTAACGCTCGGCATTCGCCTCGGCCGGTGCGCCACCCAAGGCAGCGCGGGTGGCGTCGAGCAGCTTGTCGTACAGCTGGCGACCTTTCGGCGTCAGGGCCGCGCCACGTTGTTCGATCTCGCCAAAGCGCGCGGTATGGCTGCCTTCGCTGCCTTGCTGGTCGCTGAACGCGACTTTTTCCTGCAAGGCCTTGAAGCTGGTCTGGCGCAGCAGGATCGGGTGGCGGCGGGTGGGCGGGCCTTCGACCACGGCCTTCGGCGGGATGCCCTTGGCCGGCATGCCGAGCTGGATCGCATCGATGTCCAGGGTGCGCGGGGTCAGGTGGTTGATATGCGGGCCCTTGAAGGCCACCACGTCGGCGATCAGGCGGTGCTGGTCGTGCAGCTGCTGGTACTGCTCGGCGGTGACGGTAGCGTCATGGTGCCAGCGGAAAGTGTGCAACGCTTCCTGCACGAACGCTTCGGCATCTGCCGCGTTCAGGCCGCCATCGCGCTCGCATTGGGCGATCAGTTCGAGGGCACGGCTGGTGAAGATCTGGCGCTTGGCGAGGATGCTCTGGGCCAGCTCGCGCAGTTGCAGGTTGTCGATCAGTTCCAGGCGCAGCAGCGAGGTGAACACCCGGAACGGGCTGATGTGCAGCGATTGCTCGTGCACGGCGCGGAAGGCGGTGGAATGCACCGGCACCCCGGCGGAGCTTAGGTCGTAGTAGCCGACTGGCTGCATGCCCATGACCGCGAACAGGCGGGCGATGGTGGCCAGTTCTTCGGCAGTGCCGACGCGGATGGCGCCATGGCGTTCGTGGTCGAGGCGTTCGATTTCGCCGGTCCAGCGCAGGGCCTCGGCAACCTTGGGTTGCTGGGCCATGACCTGCTGGTTGATTTCGCTCACCAGCTCCAGCAGCGTGCCGTAGAGCGGCACTTCCTGTTTGTACATGAGCGACATGGCGGCAGAGAACTGCGCGCGAATGCTGTCTGGGCTGACGAAATCGTGGGCGGGCATCGCTAGCTTCCTGGTTGGGTTCGGACGCTTACATGAAAGCTGGGAATGCACTTGGCTCACAAGCGAAAAAAAGTGAGTGTGTCATTCCTTTTTTGATCGACCTCAAGGGGCCTTTCGCGGGCACGCCCGCTCCCACAGGGACCGCGCAACGCCTCTGTGGGAGTGGGCGTGCCCGCGAAGAGGCCCTCAAGCCTGCAACTGCTCGTGAATCCATTCCACCAACGCCCGTACCTTGGGCACCTCCGCCGCATGCTCGGCATACGCCAGGTAATGCGCCCCGGCGCTGCGCATCGCATGGTTCCAAGGCACCACCAAACTCCCCTCGGCCAACTCTTTCGCCGCCAGATAACGCGGCACCAACGCCACCCCACACCCGGCCTGCGCCGCACTCAATGCCATATAGAACGTATCGAAGCGCGGCCCGTGGTAGGCACTGACGCTCTGCAGGTCCTGCTCCAGGAACCACTCATGCCAGGCCTCCGGCCGCGACGTGCTTTGTAGCAGCACCAGATCGGCCAGCTCCTCGGCACCAGCCAGCTCACGCCCGGCCAGCAGCTCCGGCGCGCACACCGGCACCACCTCTTCGCGGAACAGCTCCACGCAGGTAGCCCCAGGCCAGGTCCCCTGGCCATAGAAGAACACCACGTCCGCCGAGCCCTGCAACAGGGCAAACGGCTCCATCTCGTTGCGAATGTCCAGGTGGATATTGGTGTGACGTTTGCCAAAACCCTTCAGGTGCGGGATCAACCAGCGCACGCCAAAACTCGGTTGAGTGGCTACCTTCAATATCTCGGTCTGCTCGCCGTAGGTGAGTACGTAGCGGCTGGACATGTCCACCTGGGTGAGGATCTTGTTGACCTCGGCCAGGTACAGGCTACCGGCCGGCGTCAGTTGCAGGCGCCGGCGGATGCGCAGGAACAGGTGGTGGCGCAGCATGTCTTCAAGCTGCGCCACCTGCTTGCTGACCGCACTCTGGGTCAGGTGCAGCTCTTCGGCGGCACGGGTGAAGCTCAAGTGGCGGGCTGCAGCCTCAAAGCATTGCAGCGCGGTCATGGAAGGCACCAGGCGTTTGGACATAGCGGTCTCTGCGGCTCAAATCATTACCTGACGGAATGATATGCGGAATAAAGGTCGTTTGTTGTACCTATGTGATCGGATTAATACTGATCCACATCATTTTTCCACCCCATCACCCGATGTAGGAGATGCACTAATGGTTGCTGGATTGCTCGAGCGCCTTGGCGTTGCCGCCGAGGCTTACACCCAGGGCGACTACCCTGTTCACACGCCGATCGACGGCAGCCAGATCGCCTCGGTGAAACTGCTCGGCAAAGCCGAGACCATCGCCCGTATCGACCAGGCCCAAAGCGCCTTCGAGGCCTGGCGCACTGTACCGGCCCCGCGCCGTGGCGAGCTGGTGCGCCTGTTTGGCGAAGTGCTGCGTGAGCACAAGGCCGACCTGGGCGAGCTGGTATCGATCGAAGCCGGCAAGATCACCCAGGAAGGCCTGGGCGAAGTGCAGGAAATGATCGACATCTGCGACTTTGCCGTTGGCCTGTCGCGCCAGCTGTACGGCCTGACCATCGCCTCCGAGCGCCCGGGCCACCACATGCGTGAAACCTGGCACCCGCTGGGCGTGGTCGGCGTGATCAGCGCCTTCAACTTCCCGGTCGCGGTCTGGGCCTGGAACACCGCCCTGGCCCTGGTGGCCGGTAACTCGGTGGTGTGGAAGCCGTCCGAGAAAACCCCGCTTACCGCCCTGGCTTGCCAGGCGCTGTTCGAAAAAGCCCTGAAAGCCTTCGGCGACGCCCCGGCTGGCCTGGCACAACTGGTCATCGGCGGCCGTGAAGCCGGCGAAGCCATGGTCGATGACCCGCGCGTGCCGCTGGTCAGCGCCACCGGCAGCACCCGCATGGGCCGCGAAGTGGGCCCACGTGTGGCTGCCCGTTTCGGCCGCAGCATCCTCGAACTGGGCGGCAACAACGCCATGATCCTGGCCCCGAGTGCCGACCTGGACCTGGCCGTGCGCGGCATCCTGTTCTCGGCTGTCGGTACTGCTGGCCAGCGTTGCACCACCCTGCGTCGCCTTATCGTGCACCGCTCGATCAAGGACGAAGTGGTTGCCCGCGTCAAAGCGGCCTACGGCAAAGTGCGCATCGGTGACCCACGCAAGGACAACCTGGTCGGCCCGCTGATCGACAAGCTGTCGTTCGACGCCATGCAGGGCGCGCTGGCCAAGGCCCGCGACGAAGGTGGCCAGGTGTTTGGTGGCGAGCGTCAGCTGGCCGACCAATACCCGAACGCTTACTACGTGTCGCCAGCCATTGCCGAAATGCCTGCGCAGAGCGACGTGGTGCGCCACGAAACCTTCGCCCCGATCTTGTACGTGCTGGCCTACGACGACTTCGAAGAGGCCCTGCGCCTGAACAACGAAGTGCCACAAGGCCTGTCGTCGTGCATCTTCACTACCGACATTCGCGAGGCCGAGCGCTTCCAGAGTGCCTCGGGCAGCGACTGCGGCATCGCCAACGTCAACATCGGCACCAGCGGCGCCGAGATCGGCGGTGCGTTCGGTGGCGAGAAAGAGACTGGCGGTGGCCGTGAGTCGGGTTCGGATGCGTGGAAAGGCTACATGCGTCGCCAGACCAACACCGTGAACTACTCGCGCGAGCTGCCGCTGGCGCAGGGTATCGTGTTCGACTGATCGATTGATGCTGCATGGCCGGGGGCCTCGCCCCCGGTTCGCGGGCACGCCCGCTCCCACAGGATCTCCACTGCCTTTGAGGTCTGTGTGGTCCCTGTGGGAGCGGGCGTGCCCGCGAATGGGCTGCAAGGCAGCCCCAACAAGAACAAATTGCTGGAGCCGGGCCATGTCCGAACTGCGTCAAGAATGCTTGTGGGAATTCGTCAGCAAACCGACCGTTGCCGCCCAGGCCCTGGCCGGTGAGCACAAGGCCGATGTCTGCGTGATCGGTGGCGGTATTACCGGCCTGTCGGCGGCCATCCACCTGCTCGAACAGGGCAAGTCGGTGATCCTGCTGGAGGCCTGGAAGATCGGCCACGGCGGCTCCGGGCGCAACGTCGGCCTGGTCAACGCCGGCACCTGGATCCGCCCCGACGACGTCGAGGCCACCCTCGGCCAGAAGCAGGGCAGCCGCCTGAACAAGGTGCTCGGCGAAGCCCCGGCGGAAGTGTTCGCCATGATCGAGCGCCTGGGCATCGACTGCCAGGCCCAGCACAAAGGCACGCTGCACATGGCGCACAACGCCACCGGCATCGCCGACCTCGAAGCCCGGCACGAACAATGGCGCCGCCGTGGTGCCGACGTCGAGCTGCTGACCGGCGCCCAGTGCCAGGAATACTGCGGTACCAACAAGATTTCCGCCGCGCTGCTCGACCGCCGCGCCGGCACCATCAACCCCATGGGCTACACCCAGGGCCTGGCTGCTGCCGTGGCACGCCTGGGCGGCAAGCTGTTCCAGCAGTCTTCGGTCGAAGGCCTGGAGCGTGATGGCGATGCCTGGCGGGTGAAGACCGCACGCGGTTCGGTGCGCGCCGACAAGGTGGTGATTTCCACCGGCGCCTACACCGAAGGCGACTGGAGCAACCTGCAGAAGCAGTTCTTCCGTGGGTATTACTACCAGGTGGCGTCCAAGCCGCTACAGGGCGCTGCGGCCGACAAGGTGCTGCCACACGGCCAAGGCTCGTGGGACACCCGTACCGTGCTCAGCAGCATCCGCCGCGACGACCAGGGCCGCCTGCTGCTCGGCAGCCTGGGCCGGGTCGACAACAAGCCGGCGTGGTTCGTGCGCAGCTGGGCCGACCGGATCCAGAGCCACTACTACCCGGAGCTGGGCAAGGTCGAGTGGGAGATGCACTGGACCGGCTGCATCGACTTCACCCCCGACCACCTGATGCGCCTGTTCGAGCCGGCGCCGGGGCTGGTGGCGGTGACCGGGTACAACGGGCGGGGGAATACCACCGGCACCGTGATTGGCCGGGCGTTTGCCGAGTTCCTCCTGAAGGGCGAGGCTGATAGCCTGCCGATACCGTTCTCGCCGATGAATGGTGTGAGCGCGCCTTCGCTGCGCACCGCGTTCTACGAGTCCGGCTTCTCGCTGTACCACGCGGGGCAATGCTTGAGAGTTGTGTTGTAAGCGCCGGCCTCTTCGCGGGCATGCCCGCTCCCACAGGTACCGCGCAGGATGTCGACATTACGCGATCCCTGTGGGAGCGGGCGAGCCCGCGAAGAGGCCAGTACAGGCTTACTTGTGCAACCAGCTTAGGAAGCCACCCTTCTTGATCAAGGCCGGCTTCTGCAGCAACAACGATTCCCGGCTCTGGCGCCGGAACCGCTGCAACTTGCTCAGCGCCGTCTGCACATCGCCACGCTGCACCAGGCAACTCTTCACCTGCTCCTTGTCGATCCGGTACAGCACGCAACTGGTCAATGTCCGGAATTCGGCAAACGAGTCATCCTCATCGATGATCCCCTCAATCCCCAGCACCTCGCCCGGCCCCATGCGCCCGGCTTCCAGCAGCTTGTCGCCATCGCGCACCGACGCCGAGACCACGCCGCTGCCAATCACCAGCAAATGCTCGGAATGCTCGCCCACCTCCAGAATCACCTGATCCGCCAGGTACTCCACGGCGGTCATGCGCTGGCTGAGCGCATCGCGCTCCTCGGCGCTCAACGAGCGGAACACCCGCACTTCGTCCAGCACTTCGCGCTGGCGGCTGCGCGGGGGTATGGCCAGGTCGACGTTCCACATTACCCCGCTGGCCTCCAGGTGCCGGTGGGCAAGGTCGAACAACTGGTTGCGCGCATCGCCCTTTACGCCCGCGTCCGCTACGAAGCCACTGGCCTCGTACTCCACGGACTCCAGCATTGAAGCCTTTACCGTCACCTTCGGTTTGGGCGTGGCAAGAATGGCGCTGACGCCCTGCAAGGCTTTTTCCAGTGCATCGAATACCCGCTTGGGCCGCACCTTGGCCGGCACCACCACGCTGATGGACACCCCATGCACATCGGCCGGTCGGCTGTGGTTGAGCAGCCGGGCCTTGGCCGCCACCGAGTTGGGGATTACCGCCAAGCTGCCGGTGCCGGTCAACAGGCGCGTGGCGCGCCAGTCGATTTCCAGCACCTTGCCTTCGGTGCCGTCGATAGAGATCGAGTCGCCAATCTGGTACGGCCGCGTGGTGTTCAGGATGATGCCGCTGAACACATCGGCCAGGGTGCTCTGCAACGCCAGGCCGATGACGATGGCCATTACCCCCGATGTCGCCAGCAGGCCTTTCACCGGCAACTGCAACACATAGCCTGCGGCAGCCACCACGGCGGCCAGGAAGATCAACGCCCCCAGCACATCCTGCAACAACCGCCCGCCATGGCTGCCACGGGCCACCAGCAGCAGGCCGAACACCACCGTGACCGTGCGTGCGCCAAACAGCCACCAGCCGATGCTCAGCACGGTGGCCATCAGGTTGCGCGAGACATCGTCGGGCCAGGGCGGCGGTTGCAGCGGGCTCATGCCAGCAGCCACCAGCACCGAGCTGAACAGCAGGAAGATGACCAGCCGCGTGCCGATGTGCCAGGCGCGGCGCTGGAGAGGGATGACTTGCCAGAGCACGAGGTCGAGCAGGATCAGGGCGGTACCGAGCAACAACGGGGACGACTGGATGAACGCCAGCATGGTGGTCTCGGGGGTGAGGGGAGGGCTGTGGGTAGTAATAGAGCAGGTTGCTGTTGCAGGCAATGGGGCCTGTGCTGGCCTCTTCGCGGGCTCGCCCGCTCCCACAGGGATTACACAGCATTCAAATCCAGCGCGGTCCCTGTGGGAGCGGGCAAGCCCGCGAAGAGGCCAGCAAATCCAGCGCCAATCCATCGTTCCTAAAACAGAACGCTAAAGCCAAAAACCACTATCTACCGCTCCAAAGGTGATGGTTTTAATCTTCTCCCATCAACGCGAAACACCCAACTTACTGAAAATCAAAACCCTTAGGAGCTACCCCCATGACCAACTTCAAATACAACCGCCTGAACAAAGACGACGCCGCCGTACTGCTGGTCGACCACCAGGCTGGCCTGCTGTCGCTGGTCCGCGACATCGAACCAGACGCGTTCAAGAACAACGTGCTGGCTCTGGCCGACCTGGCCAAGTTCTTCAACCTGCCAACCATCCTCACCACCAGCTTCGAGCAAGGCCCCAACGGCCCGCTGGTACCGGAACTCAAAGCACTGTTCCCGGACGCCCCCTACATCGCCCGCCCAGGCCAGATCAACGCCTGGGACAACGAAGACTTCGTCAAGGCGGTGAAAGCCACCGGCAAGAAGCAGCTGATCATCGCCGGCGTGGTCACCGAAGTGTGCGTAGCCTTCCCGGCACTGGCTGCACTGGAAGAAGAGTTCGACGTGTTCGTGGTCACCGATGCCTCCGGCACCTTCAACGCCATGACCCGCGACGCCGCCCACGACCGTATGAGCCGCGCCGGCGCCCAACTGATGACCTGGTTCGGCGTGGCCTGTGAGCTGCACCGCGACTGGCGCAACGACATCGAAGGCCTGGCCGCACTGTGCTCCAACCACATCCCGGACTACCGCAACCTGATGACCAGCTACAACGCCTTCAACGCCAACAAGTAAGCCCAACCGCCGCGGGCACCGCCAGTCGGTGCCCGCCAAGGGCAGCACACCCATCCAATCCTCCGCCCGTTCACCGTTGCACAGTGGATGCGGGCAAGCTCATCCCAAGGAACGCCGATGAACACCGCACTCCAAGACAACCGCGAAGTAGTGACCGTATGCCTGCAACACCAGGTTCTTGATACCACCCCGGGCACCCCGGCCGCGCAACCGCCGCGCTGGAAGCAGGCGCTGCTGACCTACCTGGTGATCTGCCCGATGACCATGGTCATTCCGCAACTGCTGGCGCCGTTGTTCGCCCGCTTCCCGCAGCTGGGGGGGCCGATCACCGGCAACCTCATCGTCAACCTGTTCGTCATCCTGCCCGTGGTGTTCTACATCATGCCTTGGGTAACCCGCCGCTGCGCCAACTGGCTGCGCGGCTGAGCCACGCCTTCACCTCGACACTTTCAAGGAGATACCGTTATGAGCACCTTCGTTACCCGTGATGGCACGTCGATTTATTTCAAGGACTGGGGCAGTGGCAAGCCCGTGCTGTTCAGCCACGGCTGGCCGCTGGATGCCGACATGTGGGATTCGCAGATGGAGTTCCTGGCCAGCCGCGGCTACCGCGCCATCGCCTTCGACCGCCGGGGCTTCGGGCGGTCGAGCCAGCCGTGGAACGGTTACGACTACGACACCTTTGCCGATGACATTGCCCAGCTGATCGAGCACCTCGACCTGCGCGACGTGACCCTGGTGGGCTTCTCCATGGGTGGCGGTGACGTCAGCCGCTACATCGCCCGCCACGGCAGTGAGCGGGTCGCCGGGCTGGTGCTGCTGGGCGCAGTGACGCCGGTGTTCGGCAAGCGTGACGATAACCCCGAGGGCGTCGACCTGTCGGTGTTCGAAGGTATCCGCGCTGGCCTGCGTGCCGATCGCGCGCAGTTCATCGCCGATTTCGCCGCGCCGTTCTATGGCATCAACCATGGGCAGCAAGTGTCCCAAGGGGTGCAGGCCCAGACCCTGAACATTGCGCTGATGGCGTCGATCAAAGGCACCCTGGATTGCGTGACGGCGTTCTCCGAAACCGACTTCCGCCCGGACATGGCCAAGGTCGATGTGCCGACGCTGGTGATTCATGGTGATGACGACCAGATCGTGCCGTTCGAGACCACTGGCAAGCAGGCGGCGGAACTGATTCGTGGGGCTGAGTTGAAGGTGTATGCCGGGGCGCCGCACGGGTTTGCGGTGACCCATGCGCAGCAGCTTAATGAGGATTTGCTGGCGTTCCTCCAGCAGTAACTGTGGGAGGCATTCGCGGGCTCGCCCGCTCCCACAGGTACTGCACAGCACTCGAAACCTGTGATTTCCCTGTGGGAGCGGGCAAGCCCGCGAAGAGGCCGGCCCGGGCAACACAAAACCTGATCAGGGCTAACCTTCTACAACCCACCGCACATCCATCCAAGCCCTGGCACTGCACCAACCGGCATGCTTCGCAGTTGCGCCTGCCGCCGCCGCACCGAGAGACGGAGAACCCCATGTCCCAGGACCGCAACGACAAGACCCGTCGCCAGTTCCTCGCCACCAGCACCGTGCTCGGTGCTGCCGGTGCGCTCTGGTCTGCATTGCCTTTCACCGGCCAAGCCGGTTCCGCTCACGCATCCACCCAAGGAGGTTCCATGACCGCCGACCTGATTCTGTTCAACGGCAAACTGCACACCGTTGACCGCGAAAAGCCCACCGCTACCGCCGTCGCCATCAAGGACGGCCGCTTCATCGCCGTGGGCAACGACGCCGAGGCCATGGCCCACAAGGGCGCCACCACGCAACTCGTCGACCTCAAGCAGCGCACGGTCATCCCCGGCCTGAACGACTCGCACCTGCACCTGATCCGCGGTGGCCTGAACTACAACCTGGAGTTGCGCTGGGAAGGCGTACCGTCGGTGGCCGATGCCCTGCGCATGCTCAAGGACCAGGCTGCGCGCACGCCCACCCCGCAGTGGGTACGTGTGGTGGGTGGCTGGAACGAGTTCCAGTTCGCCGAAAAACGCATGCCGACCCTGGAAGAAATCAACCAGGCTGCACCCGATACTCCGGTGTTCCTGCTGCACCTCTACGACCGCGCATTGCTCAACCGCGCCGCGCTCAAGGCTGTCGGCTACGACAAGAGCACCCCGAACCCGCCGGGTGGCGAGATCCAGCGTGACAAGTTCGGCAACCCGACGGGCATGCTGATTGCCCGCCCGAACGCGATGATCCTCTACGCCACCCTGGCCAAAGGGCCGAAGCTGCCGCTGGAATACCAGGTCAACTCCACCCGCCAGTTCATGCGTGAGCTCAACCGCCTGGGCCTGACCAGTGCCATCGACGCTGGCGGCGGCTACCAGAACTTCCCCGACGACTACTCGGTGATCCAGGAGCTGGCCGACAACAACCAGCTGACCGTGCGCATTGCCTACAACCTGTTCACCCAGAAGCCCAAGGAAGAGCTGGACGACTTCAAGAAGTGGACCTCCAGCGTCAAGCTGCACAGCGGCACCGACTTCCTGCGCCACAACGGCGCCGGCGAAATGCTGGTGTTCTCCGCCGCCGACTTCGAGGACTTCCTCGAACCGCGCCCGGACCTGCCGCAGACCATGGAAGAAGAGCTGGAGCCGGTGGTGCGCCACCTGGTCGAGCAGCGCTGGCCGTTCCGCCTGCACGCTACCTACAACGAATCGATCACGCGCATGCTCGACGTGTTCGAGAAGGTCAACCGCGACATCCCGTTCAACGGCCTGCCGTGGTTCTTCGACCATGCCGAAACCATCACCCCGCAGAACATCGAGCGCGTGCGCGCCCTGGGCGGTGGTATCGCCGTACAGGACCGTATGGCCTTCCAGGGCGAGTATTTTGTTGATCGCTACGGCGCCAAGGCCGCCGAGCAGACCCCACCGATCAAGCGCATGCTCGACATGGGCGTGCCGGTTGGTGCCGGTACCGATGCTACCCGTGTGTCCAGCTACAACCCATGGACCTCCCTGTACTGGCTGGTCAGCGGCAAGACCGTGGGCGGCATGGAGCTGTACCCCGAAGGGCTGAGCCGCGATACCGCACTGCAACTGTTCACCCAGGGCAGCGCGTGGTTCTCCAGCGAGCAGGGCAAGAAAGGCCAGATCAAGGTGGGCCAGCTGGCTGACCTGGCGGCGCTGTCGCTGGACTTCTTCAGCGTTGATGAAGAGGCGATCAAGGGCATCGAGTCGGTGCTGACCATTGTCGATGGCAAGGTGGTGTATGCGGCGGGGGAGTTCGATCGCCTCGGCCCACCACAGGTGCCGGTGCTGCCGGAGTGGTCGCCGGTGGCCAAGGTGCCGGGGCACTGGCGTGTGGGTACACCGTCGCTGGCTGCTGCCGTGCACCAGTGCTCGGGCCCGTGCGGGGTGCATGCGCACAGCCATGACAAGGCGCGCAAATCGAGTGTGCCGGTGAGTGACTTCCAGGGCTTCTGGGGGTCGCTGGGTTGCTCGTGCTTCGCGTTCTAAGCTGAGCTGATACAAAGAAGGGGCCATTTTTTGGCCCCTTTTTTTGTTCTTTCAGTGCTGGCCTCTTCGCGGGCTCGCCCGCTCCCACAGGTACGGCTTAGCTCTCAGGCTCTGCGCGGTCCCTGTGGGAGCGGGCGAGCCCGCGAAGAGGGCAGAGCAGGCAGCATCAATGGTGCGCCTTATGCTCCCCGCCAGCCAACAGATGCCGGATCTTCACCGCAACCCCATCGGTTTGCAGCATCCGCACCCGCGCCTCGATCTTCAGCTCGCCGCGCGTTACTCGGTGGTGATGCCGCAAATGCTCCAGCCACGACTCTTCAAAGAAGAACTCCAGCCAAACCGCCGGGTCGGCACTGTCGCGCATCAACCCCCACGACAACGCGCCATTGCGCTTGCGCATCGCCTCCAGCTCCCGCGCCGCCTGCTGAAACGCCTCGGCCTTGGCCGGGTCGATGTGGTACTCCACGGTCACCATCACCGGCCCGCTTTCCTTGTCCATGTCATCGCTCAGCACTGGCACCGGCCAGTGCAGCGACGGCGTCAGCTCTTCAGCCTCGGTTTCCGGCAGCGTCACCTTGCAGGTCAGCAAGGTGCCCAATGCCAGGCCACCTGCGGCAAACAGCAGGCTGAGAGTGATCGATACATGGCTGGCAACCGTACCCCACAGCAAGCCGCCACAGGCCATGGCGCCGAAGAAGATCAGGATGTACACCGACAACGCCCGCGCCCTTACCCAGGCCGGTACAGAGGTTTGCGCTGCCACCTGCAAATTCGACAGCACGGCAATCCACGCCGCACCACTGAGCAGCATCGCTGGCATCAGCACGTAGAAGTTGCGCACCAGTGCCAGGGCCAGCAGGAACAGGGCATACAGCAGGCTGGCAAACAGCACCAGGCGGTCGCGGCTGATGCGTTCGCGCAGGCGTGGCAGCAAGGTCGCGCCGGCCACTGCGCCAATGCCGATGGCCGCCAGCAGCAGGCCGAAGTCGGCAGCGGTACCGTGCATTTCACCGCGCACGATCAAGGGCAGCAGCGAGGTGCCAGCGCTGGCGCAGAAGAAAAACGCCAACGCTCGCAACAGCACGGCCTGCAAGGGTTTGGCACTGCGTGCGAAACGCAGCCCGGTACGCATGGCACCGACAAATCGTTCCGCTGGCAACAGCGGTTCTTTCACTTCGCGTTTCCACAGGAACAGCACCAGGATCACCCCGGCGAACGAAACCGCGTTCAGGGCAAAGGTCAGCCACGGGCCAACCAGGCTTACCACCACGCCAGCCAGGGCCGGGCCAATGGCGCGGGACACATTGATGCCGACGCTGGAAATGGCCACCGCGTTGGCCAGGTCTTCCTTGCCCACCAGTTCCGGCGTCAGCGCACTCCAGGCCGGCATCATCAACGCCGTGCCGATGCCCAGTGCCAGGGTCAGCACCAGCAGCAGGGTGACGTTCATCAGCCCCAGCAGGGTGAGGGCCGCCAATATCACGGCGACCGATGACATCCACAGCTGCACCAGCAACAGGTAGCGGCGCTTGTCGACGATATCTGCCGCCGCACCCGCCGGCAGGGCGAGAAAGAACATCGGCAATGATCCGGCCACCTGTATCAGCGCCACGTGCAGCGGGCTGGCCGACAGCGTGGTCATCAGCCAGCCGGCGCCAACTTCGTGCATCCAGGTGCCGATGTTGGAGGCGATTGTGGCGATCCACAGCATGCGGAAGGTGGTGTTGCGCAACGGGCTCCAGGCGCCTGAAGGGGAAGTGCTCATGTCAGAAGCTGCCTTTGAGTGGGTATTCGATGATCAGGTAGATGCGGTCGATGTCATCGCCGGCCTGGGCCTGGTTGGCGCGGTGGCTTACATGGGAGAACGACAGGCTCAGGTCCTTGGCGGCACCGGACTGCACCACGTATTTCAGGTCGATGTCGCGCTCCCAGTGTTTGCCGCCTTTGCCGTACTGGTTCACATAGGCGCCGTTTGCCGGGGCATGGCTGCCATCGATGCCGCGGCCGCTCACGTAGCGGCCCATCAGGCTCAGGCCGGGGACGCCGAGTGTGGCGAAGTTGAGGTCGTAGCGCAGTTGCCACGAGCGCTCACCGGGACCGTTGAAGTCGGCGTACTTGATCGAGTTGGCCAGGTAGATGGAATCGCCGCCGACGAAGTCGAACGGGGTGTCGCCCTCGACTTTCTGGTAGGCCAGGCTCAGCGCCTGGGCGCCGAAGCTGTACTTGGCCAGCAGGCTGTAGGCGAGGGTGTCGATTGCCCCGGCGCTGGCGTTGCCGGTGTCGTGGGTGCTGTACAGGTTGCCGTCCACGCGCCAGTTGCCTTCGGCCAGGTTCAGGTTCAGGTAGGCCTGGCGCCAGGTGTCTTGCAGTTGCCCGGCGTACAGCGCGCCGCCGAACGGGCCAGCGGGCGCGAACGTGGCGCCGGCCAGGCTGATGGCGCGGTTGTGGGTGGTGGCGCCGTAGCCGCTGAAGTCGTCGTGGGTGGAGCTGTTGTCCTGGTTGTTGAAGGCGGTGAAACGCCCGGCTTGCAGGCGCCAGTCGGGCAGGTCGGTATTCTCCACGAACCAGCCGGTGGCGTATTCCGGGTGCAGGCGTTTGTCGCCGGTGTCGAATACCGGGGTCTCCACCATCATCTCGCCGTAGCGCAGTCGGGTGTTGCCCAGGCGCAGTTTTAGTGCGGCGCCAGCGCTTGAATAGTCGGATTCGGCGCGGCCATCGCTGTCGCGCGGCAGCAGGCCAGTGCCGGCATGGCCGCGGCCGCCGTCCAGCTTCAGGCCTAGAAAGCCATGGGCGTCGATGCCTACGCCCACGGTGCCTTCGGTAAAGCCTGAGCGCACCTCGCCGATGAAGCCCTGGGCCCATTCCTGGCGGTAGTTCTGGCCACTGCCGGAAGGTGTGCGGAAGTCGCTGTGCAGGAAGTAGTTGCGGCTGAGCAGCGACCAGCCGGGTTCCTCGGCCTGGCTGAGTGCGGGGCAGAGGGCGAGGGTGGCGAGCAGGGCGCGGCCTGGTCCGTGAGTGGCGCGGATCATGGGGGCTCCGGGGTGGATGATCCGGGACTGTGGATGAAGGGTAGGTCAGGGGTCTTGTATGTGTGTGCTTTAACGGGCTTTGCCTGTCCCGGCCCTTTCGCGGGTGAACCCGCTCCCACAGGTACTGCACACGTCTCGGGACCAGCGCCGACCCTGTGGGAGCGGGTTCACCCGCGAAAGGGCCGGAGCAGGCAGCTACCCATTTAGGCCATGTCGCTGATCGCAAATTCCTCGGCCAGATGATCGATCAACGCCCGCACCGACGGCAGCAACCCGCGCCGCGAGGGGAAGATCGCATGCACGATGCCGCACCGCGGGTGCCAGTCCGGAATCAGTTCCACCAACCGCCCCGATGCCAGGTCTTCGCGCACCGCCACCCGCGGCAAATGCGCAATCCCCACCCCGGCCACCACAAAATGGCGGAGGGCGAATAAATCGTCGGTCACCATGCGCGGTGTATGCGGGATGACGATGCTGCGGCTGCTGTCCTCACCCTGGAATAGCTCCCACTGGTACTCGCGCTGGGCGCTGCCCCAATGCAGGCTCGGCAACGTGCCGAGCAGTTGCGGATCGAAGCCCTTGGGCAGTTGGTCCAGGTACTGCGGCTGGCCGACCAGGCACTGGGTGCTGTTGCTCAGCACCTTCATCACCATGTCGGTGTTTTCCAGCGGCGGAAAGCGTACTCGCAGCGCAATGTCGAAGCCCTCGTGCAGCAGGTCGACGCGGCGGTTGGTACTTTCGATGAACAGCTCAACCTGCGGGTACTTGAGCATGTAGCGGGTCAGCATCGGCCCGACCCAGGAGTTGAGCAGGGTGGTAGGGCAACTGATGCGCACCAGCCCGCGCGGCTCACTGCGGTTGCGCTCAATGATCTCCGCCGCGCCCTCGGCCTCCACGCGCATAGCCAGGCAGCGGTTGTAGTAGGCCTGGCCGATCTCGGTCAGCGAGCAGTGCCGGCTGGTGCGGTGCAGCAGGCGCACGCCCAGGCGGTCCTCAAGGTCGGCGATGCGCCGGCTGAGCTTTGACTTGGGCATGTCCAGCGCCCGCCCGGCCGGGGCGAAGCCGCCGTGCTCGACTACCTGGGTGAAGTAGTAGAGGGAGTTGAGGTCTTCCAATGATCGTTCTCCGGGTAACGGGTTGCCTGTACTGGCCCTTTCGCGGGCATGCCCGCTCCCACTGGGATCGCACATCGCCTGTGGGAGCGGGCGTGCCCGCGAAGAGGCCAGCAAATCCAACGCCAAACCATCGTTCATAAAACGGAACGCTAAAGCCAGATTCTGCTAACTACCGCCGCAAAGGTGATGATTTTAATCTGTGCCCATCAACGCGAAACACCCCGAATTGCTGAAAACTTCATAACCCTTAGGAGCACAGACCATGGCCAACTTCAAATACAACCGCCTGAACAAAGACGACGCTGCCGTACTGCTGGTCGACCACCAGGCTGGCCTGCTGTCGCTGGTGCGTGACATCGAGCCGGACAAGTTCAAGAACAACGTGCTGGCCCTGGCTGACCTGGCCAAGTTCTTCAACCTGCCGACCATCCTCACCACCAGCTTCGAACAAGGCCCCAACGGCCCGCTGGTGCCCGAGCTGAAAGCGCTGTTCCCGGATGCGCCGTACATCGCTCGCCCTGGCCAGATCAATGCCTGGGACAACGAAGACTTCGTCAAGGCGGTGAAGGCCACTGGCAAGAAGCAGCTGATCATTGCTGGTGTGGTGACTGAAGTGTGTGTTGCCTTCCCGGCCCTGGCGGCGCTGGAAGAAGAGTTCGATGTGTTCGTGGTGACCGATGCGTCCGGCACCTTCAATGAAATGACCCGTGATGCTGCCCATGACCGCATGAGCCAGGCGGGGGCGCAGATGATGACCTGGTTCGGCGTGGCCTGTGAGCTGCATCGCGACTGGCGCAACGATGTGGAAGGGCTGGCGGCGCTGTGCTCGAACCACATTCCGGATTATCGCAACCTGATGACCAGCTATAACGCGCTGACTTCGGGTAGGTAACACCAGGTAACCTGATGGTTGAATTCCACTGAGAGCGATCATTGACTTGATGCGAGAGTGTTGTTAGCGTCTCAGTTGAGCGCGAAACCAGCTGCCATTCAGCGGCAACAGTTGGCGTAGGAACCCCGTCGATGGCTGAATCATCAGCGTCGGGTGAGACCTCCACACCCCGGCTTGAGGGTGTGTATATGAATATCAAGCATGCTTACAGGGCCACTGGTAACAGTGGCCCTTTTCTTTGCTCGGTAGAAATGTGTACCGCTTGTAGAGCAGCTTCCCGTGGCGATGCTTGTTCAGAGCTTTTGCATCGCACTGCATGAAATTCCACAGCATTTTGCCTTTGTCGAGTGTTACGACCACCAGCATCTGCCGCTTGGTCTCGTAGACGCCTATAAAGGCAAGCCTGTTGGTGTTATTGGTGTATGCCACCTGCCACACTTCAAATGGTCCGATCAGCGTATCCAGGGCGACTTTGACATAGCGTTCCCGGGCGTCCTGTCGCTTTTCGACAATGTGATGGATACAGCTACGCCGAATCAGGATGTCGCCCATTGGGCTTTTGACGATTACCCGGCTGGCATCTTCTCTGCTCAAGCCCAGGTGCTGTGCAGCCAGTTCAATTGCGGCGTCATGTGAGTCGGCAGAAGCGAGTTCTTCGATAGCCTGGGCGCGCAGTTCACGCGCAAGCGTTTTGAGGTCTGGCAGTTTCTCGTCCACCCAATTGTTCTGGCTTTTGCTCTCGGTGACTTTCGCGATGGAGTGGTTGGGGCTCAATGAGATACCTGGCTGCGATGGATGTCGCTGATGCGGTGGCGGCCAAGTGAGCCTAGAGAGCAGAGTTTTCTTGAACAATCAGACGGGGAGGGACGCGCTTTGTAGGGTGTTTCCTATATTGAGGCTGAGCAGGCCAGTCACAGCAGCCTGCTCAGGTCTGATGCAAAGCGCTTTAACTTATGGGCTGTGACTCCATCCCATCCAGCAATGCCTCAACCAACCCTTCTGCCATTTCGAGTGCATTCAGGTTGCTCCAGAACAGGCTTTTGCCTGTGTCATCCAGATGCTCCAAGGCTTTGTAGCCGCAGTCGTAGGCACCGCGCAGGTACTGGGCGACATGTACCAGGGCATCGTGGGCGGAGACGCCCGGGTTTACTGTGAACAATGGGGGATGGCCGGCATCGCAGCGGCTGAAAGGGCGTTGAGTTGTGTCGGGGAGGGGTGGATCGGGGACGATTCTCTTCATGGCAACTCCTTCTCCAGAAATGAACTGCAACCACCCGTTTCCACGCAGAAGGCGGCAGTTGTACGCGAGGTGGAAAACCGGGGAGAAGGCAAGCCGGTAGGCCAAAAGGCCACACGCGCACAACTGCCATTACGGCAGTCCTTCATCACATCCGGGTTTCCACACCCGATCGCTGAACCGACAGCGACCCGGTCAGCCTAGAGAGCAGGCCTTCCCCGGACAATCAGACGGGCGTCGACACGGTGTGTAGGATAATTCTTCAGGCTATGTGCACATGTAAGAAACGGCCCGGAAAAACGTAGGACGCTGCTGAGAATTTGGTGTGTTGGGTCCGCTACGCGGCCCATCGCCGGCAAGCCGGGCTCCCACAGGTACGGCATAAACCTCAAGTTCTTCGCGGTTTCTGTGGGAGCTGGCTTGCCGGCGATGGGCTGCGAAGCAGCCCCAATGGCTGCCCGAATGGCTTAACTGACTGGCATTGCGCCTCAGCCCTCTTCCTGAAGCGATGCGCCAATCTTCAATCCGCATCCGAATCAAACAACCGCTCCAACTCCACCCGCGCCTCCTTGGCCGTCTGCATCACCTTGGCCCGGTCATCACGCACCTGCCCCTGGGCCACCAGCACCTCTTCATCATGCTGGGTAAACCGCGCAATCCGGTCCGCCGCCTGTTCATCACTCAAACCCAACCCCACCAGCGCGCGGCGGGTCATCTCCAGGCTGGAGTAGAACGTCTCGCGAATTGGCTCTGCACCCACATCCGCCAACTTGTGCACATGCTGGCGGTTACGTGCCCGGGCCAGCACTTTCAGGTGCGGGTACAGGCGCTTCACCCGTTCAGCGGTATGAATGGCCGCTTCAGGGTCATCAATGGTGATGATGAAGTACTCCGCCTCACCCACCTTTGCCGCATGCAGCACTTCCGGGCGTAGCGGGTCGCCGTAGAACACCGGCACCTGTTCGAACATCCGCGTCATCTCGATGGTGTCCACCGAGGTTTCCAGGGCAATGAACGGGATTTTCTGCGCCCGCAGAATGCGCGCCACGATCTGGCCCATACGGCCCATGCCGACGATCACCACCCGCGGTGTATCAGTCTGGATCTGCTTGTACTGCTCAGGCACTTCCCGCACAGGCTGTGGGCGTTTCAGGGCGCGGGCGCAGCCAATCATCAGCAGCGGGGTGATGGCCATCGACAGGGTGATGGTCATCAGCAACAGGTCGTAAGTCTGGGTGTCGAACAGCCCTTGGTCTTTGCCCAGCTTGAACACCACGAAGGCGAACTCACCCCCGGCGGCCAGCACCATGCCCAAACGAAGGGCGCTGGCGCTGTTCAGGCCACCGGCCAGGCGGCCGACGCCAATCAAAAGCACCAGCTTCACAGCCACCAGCAGCAAGGTCAGGCCCAGCAGCACCAGCGGCATTTCCAGCAGCAGGCGCAGGTTGGCGCCCATGCCGACGCTGATGAAGAACAGCCCCAGCAGCAGGCCCTTGAACGGTTCGATCTGCGACTCCAACTCATGCCGATACTCCGAGTCGGCCAGCAGCAGGCCGGCAAGGAAGGCGCCCAGGGCCATGGACACACCGGCTTCTTCCATCAGCCACGCGGTGCCGATCACCACCAGCAATGCGGTGGCGGTGGACACTTCTGGCAGGCCGGTGCGGGCCACGGTGCGGAACACCGGGCGCAACAGGTAGCGGCCGCCGATGATGACCACGGCGATGCTGGCAAATACCTTCAGGCCGTGTTGCAGGCTGTCACCGTGGCTGGTGTCCGGGCCACTGGCAGCCAACAACGGCACCAGGGCAATCAGCGGGATGGCGGCGATGTCCTGGAACAGCAGGATGGCAAAGGCCAGGCGACCGTGCGGGGCGTTCAGCTGCTTGCTCTCGGCCAGGCTCTGCAGGCCAAGGGCGGTGGACGACAACGCCAGGCCCAGGCCGAGCACGATGGCTGCCGGTAGCGACTGGCTGAAGCCGAACAGGGCGATGGCGCCGATCAGTGCACCGGTCAGCAGCACCTGGGCGGTGCCGACGCCGAACACTGATTTGCGCATCAGCCACAGGCGCTTGGGTGACAGTTCCAGACCGATGATGAACAGCAGCAGCACCACGCCCAGCTCGGAAATGTGCGCCACGCTCTCGGTGTCGCGGATCAGGCCCAGCGCTTGCGGGCCGATGACCACGCCGGCCAGCAGGTAACCGAGCACGGCACCCAGTTGCAGGCGTTTGGCCAGCGGGACGGCGAGGACGGCGGCGAGCAGGAAGATCACCGCGGTTTGCAGAAGGCTGCCTTCGTGTGGCATTGGCTCGTACTCCATGAGCTGCCGGGGCAGCGTTTGAACAGTTTGGCCGACGATTCTGGGGGCTGGGGTGGCGTTAGACAATCTGCTGTTGGAAAGTAAGATTGTCCTGAAAAAAGAGACAGTAGCTGCGGGCTGCGTTCAGTTGTGGGAGCGGCCTTGTGTCGCGAAAGGGCTGCAAAGCAGCCCCGGAAATTGTAGCTTTACCTCAAGATCCCGGGGCCGCTGCGCAGCCCTTTCGCGACGCAAGGCCGCTCCCACAAGGACCGCGTTCAGGCCCCGCCAAACTGCGCCCGATACTGCGCCGGGGTCATGCCGATCCGCTCACAGAACACCTTGCGCATATGCCGGTCACTGCCAAACCCGCACTGCGCTGCCACCACCTTCAACGGCAGGTCGCCGCATTCGAGCAGCTTGCGTGCCCGGTCGATGCGCGCGTTCTGCAAGTACTGCAGCGGTGTAATCCCCACCTCACGCTGAAACGTGCGGGCGAAATTACGCCCGCTCATGGCCACCAGGTCGGCCATTTTCTGCACGGTGAACGCCTGCTCGATATGGTCCACGATGTACGCCTGCACCCGGGCAATCGGCGAATCATCACGCGGCACCGCCGCCAGCAACGGCCCGTAAGGCGTCTGCCCACCTTGGCGATGGCGGGCGACCAGCAGCACCTTGGCCACTTCCAGGGCCAGCGCCTTGCCGTGGTCTTCGGCCACCACCGCCAGTGCCAGGTCGATACCCGCCGTAATCCCGCCCGAGGTAATCAGGCAGCGGTCGATCACGTAAATCTGTTCGGTCTCGACCTTGGCCTCGGGAAACGCTCGCGCCAGGCGCTCCACGTAGTTCCAGTGGGTGGTGCAGCGGTAGCCGTCCAGCAGCCCGGCCCGGCCCAGCAGGAACACCCCGGTGCAGATGGCACCAAAGCGCCTGGCACTGCGCACCGCCTGTGGCAACCAGCGCTCCAGCGCTGGCACGGCAATGTCATACGCGCCAGGGCCGCCGGGTACCAGCAACAGGTCCACGGCCTCCGGCAAATCCTCCAGGCGCAGGTCAGCCACCACTTTCAGCCCGCATGAGCCGCGCACAGCAGCTTGCCCTTCGGCCAGGGTCAGCAGGCGGTATTGCCGCTCGGCAGGTAAAAACCGGTTGGCGATGGCGAATGCATCCATGGGGCCAGTGACGTCCAGCAACAGCACATCGTTGAACAGCACCATGGCCACGGTGCGGTGAGCGTTTACCTGCATGCTTCTTCGCTCGGTAGCTGAGTACAGCGTGCATCTTACGGTATACCGCTGCACACAATTAAGAACAATTCAGGTTTGGCTCAGGACTTTGTCATGTGCCGGGGGCGAGACTTTCTGCATTCAACAGGAGAGTCGCCATGCATTCCGGCACCCCCCAAGAGCCGCTGCAAACCCCCGGCGCGTTGACGCCCGCGCGGCTGCGCCAGGCCAAGGAACTGATGCTGCGCAGCTCGCTGTCGATCATCGAGATCGCCAGCGTGTGCAACCTCACCCGCAGCCATTTCTCCCGTGCCTTCAAGGTCAACACCGGCCTTTCACCCCAGGCCTGGCGCCTGCTGGCGCGCATGGAAAAGGCCAAGCGCCTGCTTGCCACCGAAGCACCGATCACCCACGTGAGCCTGGAGTGCGGCTTTTGCGACCAGGCCCATTTCACCCGCGCCTTCAGCCGCCTGGTTGGCCAGCCGCCCAAGGCCTGGCGCCAGGCGCAGGCCATTCCTTAAGCAGAATCTACCCACCGGTATAGCCCCTTACGGACAGTGCCGGCCCGTTTTCCCAACCCAAGGAGTCACCCCATGAGCCAACCCGATTACAAGCGCCTGAACAAAGACGACGCCGTGGTTCTTCTGGTGGATCACCAGACTGGCCTGATCTCGCTGGTGCAGGACTTTTCGCCCAACGAGTTCAAGAACAATGTGCTGGCCCTGGGTGACCTGGCCAAGTTCTTCGGCCTGCCGACCATTCTCACCACCAGCTTCGAGCAAGGCCCGAACGGCCCGCTGGTGCCCGAGCTGAAAGAAATGTTCCCGGATGCGCCCTACATCGCCCGCCCAGGCCAGATCAACGCCTGGGACAACGAAGATTTCGTCAAGGCAATCAAGGCCACCGGCCGCAAGCAGCTGATCATTGCTGGCGTGGTAACCGATGTGTGCGTGGCGTTCCCGACCTTGTCGGCGCTGGCTGAAGGCTTTGAAGTGTTCGTGGTGACGGACGCCTCGGGTACCTTCAACGAAACCGTGCAGCAGGCGGCGTGGGTGCGCATGACCCAGGCTGGCGCGCAGATGATGAACTGGTTCTCGGTGGCCTGTGAGCTGCACCGTGACTGGCGCAACGATATTGAAGGTTTGGGTAACCTGCTGTCGCAGCGTATTCCCAACTACCGCAACCTGATGAACAGCTATGCGGCGTTGACCTCGCGTTGATGTAAACCTGTTCTGGCCTCTTCGCGGGCTTGCCCGCTCCCACAGTGACAGCGGTGCCTGTCAGGCTCGTGCAATCCCTGTGGGAGCGGGCAAGCCCGCGAAGGGGCCAGAACAGGCTATGAAATATCCAGAGGCAGGGTGAAACGAATCCGGCACCCACCCAGCTCTGAAACCAGCGCCTGCAACTGCCCGCCATGGGCTTGCACCACCGAACTGCAGATCGCCAGGCCCATCCCCATGCCACTACGCTTGGTGGTGTAGAACGCCCCAAACACGTGCTCCCGCTCCTCAGGCGCAATCCCCGGCCCGTTGTCGTCCACGCAGATTTCCACCGCATCCCCGATCACTGCCGAAGCAATCCGCAGTACGCCGTCGTTGCGATACCCCGCCAGCGCCTCCAGCCCATTGGTAATCAGGTTGAACACCAGTTGCTGCAACTGCACCGGGTCGGCCATCACGCTCACCCCGGCTTGCAACCGTGTCTGCACGTCCACCGTGCCCTTGGCGGCATCGGCCGAGGTCAGGCGCACGACCTCGCGGATCAGTTCGTCCAGCTTCACGGCCTTCAGCTGCATCGGCGATTGCTTGGCCAGCGAACGCAGTGCGCGCACGATATTGGCCGCACGTTCGCTGTCGTTGCGGATGTCTTCCAGGCCGGCAATCGCCTCGTCCAGGTCGGGCTTGGCGCGCTTCAACCAGCGCAGGCTGGCAGCAGCGTTGGAGGTGATGCCCAGCAGCGGCTGGCTGATCTCGTGGGCGATGGACGCCGACAGCTCGTTCATCACTTGCAGGTGTGCACTGCGCGCCAGCTCCGCACGGGAGCGGCGTAGTTCGGCCTCCATCTGTGCGCGGCTCTGGTTGTCTTCGGCCAAGCGCGTATAGAACTTGGCAGTTTGCAGCGATACCGCTGCCTGCGAGGCGAGGATTTCCAGCATGGCCAGGCGCTGGCTGCCAAACAGGTTGGGCACCAGGCGGTTTTCCAGGTACACCAGGCCGATCAGCACGCCCTGGATAACCAGCGGCAGGCACAGCACCGAACGGGCGTTGCGCGCCTGCAGCTCGTGGCGGAAGGCTTCGGGGCAATCGCTTTGGGCGTCGTTGAGCACCAGCGGCTTGCGGGTTCGCATGGTGGCGTTGATGACTGAAAGCGGCGCCTGGGTCATGAACTTCTGGCAGTTGTCCATGCTCACGTGCAGCCCTGCATCGTCGATGTAGGCGAGGGCGGCCATCTGGAATTCAGCACCACTGACGATCAACAGGGCGCCATGGTCGGCCCCGGAATGCTGGGTCAAATGGCCCATCAGGGTTTCGATCAGCCCTTCGAGCAGGACTTCTTCAGACAATGCGCGCGCCGCTTCTATACCGGCCTCCAGGTCCAGCTTGGCCTGCTGGTTGGCGTGGCAGGTTTCCTGGATGGGCTGGGTGCGCAAGAAGGGGTGCAAAGCCTCCAGCTGATGCACTTTGCCGGTCGCGCCCCACAGATGGAAACAGTCGCGGGCAATGCGCAGGTGCAGGTTGGCCCCGGAGATAAGACCGCTGGGGATGCACACCTCGGCCAGCTGTTCGTGGGCCAGGGCCTGTTCGTGGATGAAGCCGGCAGCCGCAGCGGCGATCTGCGCCTGGTCGAAGCAGCGGATAGCGGCCAGGCCGTCGCCCTCAAGCTTGGCGATGACGCCTTCGATCAGCAGCAACTTGTTGCGGAAGGTGGCGGGGTTGAAGCTGGCCCAGTGGCCGAAACGCTCGCGCAGCACTTGCAGTTCGGTCAGCTTGCCGGCCAGGCTGCCGGTGGCCTCCGGGCTGCCCAGGGTCAGGCCGCGGAACAGATGGTAATCGGCCAGGTTGATGTGCGCGGGTACTGCCCAGGCGTTGTCACCGGCCTGGGTCAGGTTGCGCACGGCCTGCGGGATATCGCCCAGGTAGAACGCGCTCATGCCGCTGAACAGATGCCAGAAGAACAGTGTGATGGGCGAGTTCACCGGGGTTGTAACGGCCGCCGGGCCGGGTACGCCGCTCAGGTTGGCGATGAATGCCCGCTGGGCCAGCAGGATCTGTTCGACATCGCTGTAGCCATGGCTACGCACGGTGGCAAGGCCCTGTGCCACTTCGCCGGCCACATCCGGGAGGTAGCGGCCCATGAACAGCGAGTCGGAAACCAGGTGGTTACAGGCATGGCAGCTCATCGCCAGGTCGCCGCTCAGGCGTGCCGAGTCGACGGCCTCCAGCGCGGTGCGGCGGGCGGCCTCCATCGGCGAGGTCCAGGCGCTGACCTGGTCCAGGGCCAGCAGCGCGCTGGTAAGGTCGGCCTCGAAACCGTGCCGCTCGATCAGCTTCAGCGCGGCCAGGCAAAAGGCATGGCCATCGTGGTAAGCGCCGAAACGCTCGGCGATCATCACCCCGAACCAGGCCAGGCCATAGGTACTGCCCGGCGCGACACCCTGCAGCAGCGACAGCTCCACGAGCTTGGCCAGGTGCAGGAAGCAAATGTCGTCCCGCACATAAAACGATGACGACAGCGTTGCCAGCAGCCCTACCGCAATGGCCACTTCTTCCGAGTCGGTGCGTGGCAAAGACTCCAGGCAGTGGCGGCCTTTTTGCTCGACCAGCGTCTGAACATTGGCGTAGCAGGCTTCGACTTTCTGGTTGTCAACGCCGGTGGGCAGGCGGATGCCCAGCAGGTCGAGGCCGGCCAGGGCGGTAGTGATGGCTGCCTGGTAATCGCAGTGCAAGGTGTGCAGGCGCGCCTGCAACCTGCACACCTGTGCCTGGTCCAGTGCCGTGCATGCGCGCTGGCGGCTGGCAATCACCCAGGCTTCGGCTTCGGCCATGCGCGACAGTTGCATGGCACATTCTGCCGCCATGCAACTCATGGCAAACCCTTGTGTGGCGTGGCTTTCAAGCGTTTCACACCGGCTCAGCAGGTGTTCGGCAGTATTCAGGTAGTCTGCGGCCTGCTCTACGGCGCCGCTGTCGCGCGCGCGCACTGCGGCTTCATGTAACAGTGGCAGGAACAGTGCGCAGTCATTCGTTGCAAACCCGCATGGGGCGGCGCTTTGCAGCTGATTGGCAACGTCAAATGTCACCTCGTGCAAGTCCTCTTGCCAGGCCTGGTAAAGGGCCAAGGCAATCTGCGCGTGCAGTTGGGTGCGGTTGCGCACGGGCGTGAGTTCGTAGGCGGCCTCCATCACTCGGCCGTGGGCAAAGGCCAGGCCTTTGCGGGTTTGCAGCAGGAAGCCCGCGGCAACCAAGGCCCTCAGCGCATCTTCCGATGGTGCGCCTAGCACCTGGCGCAGTACGTGCTCGTCACAGCGGTTGCCCGCCGCGCTGGCGACCCGCATCACATCGCGCTGGGGGGCTGGCAGGCGTGCCAGGCGGTGGATCATCAGGTCGGCGACGTTGTCGGAATAGCGGTGCCGGGCCACGGCTTTCAGGCACCACGACCAACGCATGGCCTGGGTGTCGAAGGTGAACAACTGGTCCTCGACCATCGCCCTGAGGATCTGGTTGATGAAGAACGGGTTGCCCGCGGTCTTGTCATGCACCAGCTCGGCCACCGGCAATGCCTGGTCGGGGCTGACGTGGTAGCGCTCGCTGATCAGCTCGGTCACGGCAGCAACGGCCAGCGGGCGCAGGTTCAGCGTGGTGGTGCGGACACTGGCGGGTATGGCCAGCGCAGGGCCGCCGGTTTGCGCATCGTTGCGCCGGGCAATGATCAGCAGCAAATTGTCGGGCGATTGGGCGAGCAGTTGCTCCAACAGGCTCTGCGTGGTGTCGTCAGCCCATTGCATGTCATCAAGGAACAGCACCAACGGGCGCCCCGGGCGGCTGAACACCTGAAGAAATTCGACCACAGCCCGTAGCTCTTTCTGCAATACCAGCCGTGTGGGCTTTGCCGGCAGGTCGGGCAGGGGGCCGAGGATCAGTTGCAGTTGTGGCGCAAGCTTGCCCAGCAGACGGCCGTGACCTTTGATGCGGCGCAGAATTTCCCGCCGCAGCGTGTCGAGGTCCTGGCTGTTCTTGGCCAGCAGTTGGGTGGTAAGCGCGCCGAGGATTTCCACCCAGGGTGCATAAGGCACGGCCTGGGCCAGGCTGTTGCACTTGCCGACGGCCCAGTAGCCTTCGGCACTGGCCTTGAGTGCAGCCTGTACGAGGCTCGATTTGCCCATGCCAGCGGCGCCGTTGATGAGCAGTGCCTGGGGCTTGCTGTCGCGGCGCAACCCCTTGAGCAGCAGGGTAATGGCCTTTTGCTCGGCACTGCGCCCGTACAGGCGAACGCGGCTGGGGGCGGCGGGGTCGGCGCAGCCTGGCTCGAAGGCTTGCATGGCCTTGCTGCCCGCCCATTGCCGTTGGCAGTGGGCAAGGTCTACTGCCAGGGCATGGGCGCTCTGGTAGCGGGCGTCGGGCTCCTTGGCCAGGGCTTTGGCCAGCACCCGGCTGAGCGGCTGCGGCACTGTGTTGTCCACTTCGCAGGCCGCCCGTGGTTGCACGCCGGCATGCAGTTGGCGCCAGTGCTGAGTGTCGCGCCCGGCCAGAGGCAGTTCGCCCAGCAGCAACTGGTACAGGATCGCACCCAGGGCATAGACGTCGCTGCGCCGGTCAGTGTTGCTGCCATGCGGGCAGACCTGCTCAGGCGCCAGGTACGACCAGTTACCGAGTGGGGTGCCCTGTTCGCTGATCTGTTCGGCGGGGTCGGCGCGAAAGCAGCCTATCCGCACCCGCTGGTTGGCGTACAGGCACACATGCTCGGGCTGCAGCGCGCCATGCAGCACATTGTGTTCGTGGGCCTGAGCCAGGGCATTGGCCGCGTTGACCGCAATGTCGAGAAAGGGCACCAGGCATGCGGGGCCTTCGGCGATCAGGTCGGCGATGGAGTGGCCGGCCGGGTACACCAGCAGCGGGCCTTCGGCCGAACGTACCAACGCCGAGGGGATCACCGCCCACTGCGGGTCCAGTCGCAGGCGGTAGTCGCGTTCCAGGCGCTGGCAGGCAGCGGGGGCTTCGAGCGGCGCGCGCACGGCGATCCAGGCCTGGTCGGTGGCAGGGTCGCGCAGGTGGAAGTAGCTGAGTTCGCCTTCCTGGCCCAGCGCGCTGATGTCACACCGGTTCAGCCAGCCCTCGTCGGCCGACTGGTCGAAATCGATGGGCCTGTGGGCAAGGCGTTCATCGAGCATAAAGCACCCCCTGCTAGCGACATCCAGAGGCGCGAGTATACGCAGCGGGCCCTGTGAGGATGCGGGTTACAGGCTGGTTGGCAGGAACGGGCACACCGTTGTCCGTTATCGCACCCTGGTGGCTGGCGGGCTTTTGTATAGTCCCAGGGCAACCTATCCCTCGGGATAATTGTTTCAACGCGTGCGCTGGCCTAGGCTGCCCGGGGCTGCGTAAACGCCCGTGCCCGTACGAGGAAGCCATGATCCGAATAGGCAATGCCCAGGTGTCGCTGGAGCGGCGGGAAGTGTTTCTCGACGGCAAGCCGATCCCGCTGGGCGGCCGCGCATTCGAGGTGCTGGCCACGCTGATCAAGGCCAAGGGCCGGGTGGTCGGCAAGGACGAGCTGTTCAGCCAGGTATGGGCCGGTACGGTGGTCGAGGACAACAACCTGCAGGTGCAGGTGTCGTTGCTGCGCAAGGCCTTTGGTGACCGGGGGCTGATACAGACCGTGCCACGCCGGGGTTACCGCCTGGCTGCCGAGATCAGCCTTGATGTCCCTTGCCTGGGCCCCTCGCCGCTGTGCGCCATGGCCGAAAGCCTTGAGCCCTTTGACGACAGCACGAACGTGCCGGTGCTGGTGGTGGACGACGACCCCTCGGTGCGCACGGCGCTGGGCCGCCTGCTGCGCTCGCAGGATATCCCGCATCAGTTGTTTGCCAGTGCCGAAGCATTGTTTGCAGCGCGCCTGGAAACCCCCTACGCCTGCCTGCTGCTGGACATGCACCTGCCCGATACCACCGGCCTGGAGGTACAGGCCGCCTTGCGCCGCCTGGCGCTGCCCTGGCCCATCGTGTTCATGACCGGCTTTGGCACCATCCCTATGACGGTACAGGCCATGCGTGCCGGTGCTGTGGAGTTCCTGACCAAGCCTTTTGATGAAGACCAGTTGCTGACGCTGCTGCAGGCCGTGCGTATGCGGGCCGTGGCGGATGGCCGCAAATGGCGCCATGCGCGGCAGGTTGAGGAAAAGTACCAGCGCCTGACCCAGCGTGAGCGGCAGGTGTTTTCGCTGGTGGTTGACGGCTTGTCGCACAAGCAGATCGCCAGGCAGATCGGCACCAGCGAGGTGACCACGAAGGTGCACAAGAAGAACATCATGAACAAGATGCAGTCCCGCTCGCTGGTGGAGTTGGTGGCCATGCACACTGTTATCGGGGCGCGGTCAGAGGGCCTGGGCGGCGCATGAGCAGATGGGTGTGCATCGTCGACGACGATGCTTCGGTGCGCAAAAGCCTGGCCAACCTGCTGCGTTCGGCCGGGTTCGAGACGTTGTCGTTCGCAGCCGGGGATGTGTTCCTGGCGTCGGAGCTGGCGCGGCAGGCAGGCTGTGTGCTGCTCGACCTGAAGATGCCGGGCGTGAGTGGGTTGGCGGTGCTACGTGAACTGGCGCGGCAGCAGTGGCTGATACCGGTGATCTGCATGTCGGCGCATTGGGATGATGACGCAGTGCATGCTGCGATGAGCCTCGGGGCATTGGCCTGCCTGGGCAAGCCCTTTTCTGAAGAGGTGCTGTTGAGGGGGGTTGAAGAGGCTTTGGCTGGCAGGCATTGATGTGTCACCTGTGCTGGCCCTTTCGCTTGTAAACCCGCTCTCATGGAACGCACATCACTTACTGATTCAGCAGGGACCCTGTGGGAGCGGGCAAGCCCGCGAACACCGGCGCAGCCGGTGCCATGCACCGCGCTGGATTCTTCGCGGGCATGCCCGCTCCCACAGGTCCTGCGCAAGTCTTAAAAATAGCAGCGGGTTTATCGAGGCGTCGAACCGCCGCGAAGAGGCCAGTAGCATTGACAGCAAATTCAGCACACCTGCGCAATCAATCTGTTTGCTGCTGGGCAATGCTCGCCGGGTTTACCGATTAGTGAGCCCCTTGCCATGCCCCGCCTGAAAACCTTCCTCGACCCTCAATCCCCAATACTGACCGCCACCGGCCTGCTGTTCATGCGGGTAACGGCCGCCTTGCTATTGCTGTTTATCCATGGGCTACCCAAGCTGCTGAACTGGAACGGGGAATTGCAGCTTATCGAGGACCCATTCGGGCTAGGCGCGCCGCTGACCTTGGGGGTGGCGGTTTTTGCCGAGGTAGTTTGCCCGCTGTTGCTGCTGTTGGGTGTTGCCGCGCGCCTGGCTTGCCTGCCGGTGCTGGCAGTGTTGTTGGTAGCGCTGGTGGTGGTGCACCCGGACTGGACGCTGGAGCAGGGGCAGTTCGCCTGGTTGCTGGTGGCGCTTTATGGCGGATTGGCGTTGACCGGGCCGGGATCATATTCATTGTCTGCGCTTATCCGGCAGATCAAGGCAGCCCCGGCAATCTAACTGCTCCCCGGCCGGTACTGCAGGGCCTCGGCCAGATGCGCACGGCCAATCGCCTCGCACCCCTCCAGGTCCGCCAGCGTCCGCGCCACCTTCAACAACCGGTGCGCCGCCCTCAATGACAAGGTCAGCCGCTCGCAGGCACCCTCCAGCCAGGCCTGGTCCGCCGGGGCCAATGGGCAATGGCGGCGCAACCCCTCCAGGTTGAGAAACGCATTCGCGCACCCTTGCCGCCGGTGTTGCAGTTCCCGTGCCTCAGCCACCCTCGCTGCCACATCGGCGCTGGTCTCGCCGCAGGGCTGGTTGTTCAGCGTGGTGCTCTCACGGGCCACGGTCAGGTGCAGGTCGATCCGGTCCAGCAAGGGCCCGGACAGCTTGTTGCGGTAGCGTGCGATCTGCTCGGTGCTGCACCGGCAACGGCCCGTGGGGTCGCCCAGGTAGCCACAGGGGCAGGGGTTCATGGCCGCCACCAGCTGAAAACGTGCCGGGAAACGTACCTTGTCGCGAGCCCGCGCAATCACGATCTCGCCCGACTCCAGCGGCTCGCGCAGTACTTCCAGCACGCGCCGTTCGAACTCTGGCAGCTCATCCAGAAACAGTACGCCATGGTGGGCCAGGGTGATTTCGCCCGGTTGCGGCCGGCTGCTGCCCCCGACCAGCGCCGGGCCGGAGGCGGAATGGTGAGGGTGGCGAAAAGGCCGCTGCGGCCAGCTGTTCAAGGGTGCATGCCCGCTGACTGACTGGATGGCCGCCACCTCCAGTGCTTCATGTTCGTCCAGCGGTGGCAGCAGCCCGGGCAGGCGGCTGGCGAGCAAGGTCTTCCCGGTGCCCGGGGGGCCAGTGAACAACAGGTTGTGTGCTCCGGCCGCTGCCAGCAACAAGGCCCGCTTGGCTGCCAGTTGGCCTTGCACCTCGCTCAGGTCCGGGTACGGGCGTTGATGCAGGATCAAGCCATTGGCAGCGTACGGCGGCAGCGGTACCTGGCCATTCAGGTGGGCGACCAGCTCCAGCAGGTGCCCCACCGCATAAACCACCAGCCCGCCTGCCAGGCTGGCTTCCTCGGCATTTTCCCGTGGTACCACCAGCGCCCGGCCTGCCTCGCGCGCCGCCAGTGCCGCCGGCAACACCCCCTGTACCGGGCGCAGCTTGCCAGACAGCGCCAGTTCGCCCAGGCATTCGACCTCGGTGAGGGTGGCCATGGGCACTTGGCCGTCGGCGGCAAGGATGCCCAAGGCAATGGCCAGGTCATAACGGCCGCCATCCTTGGGCAGGTCGGCGGGGGCGAGGTTCTGGGTAATGCGCCGCTGCGGGTAGTTCAGCCCGGAGTTGACGATGGCACTGCGCACCCGGTCCTTGCTTTCCTTGACCGTGGTTTCCGGCAGGCCGACCAGGGTGAGGTGGGGCAAGCCATTGGCCAGGTGGGTTTCAACGCTTACTGCCGGTGCCTGTACGCCTACCTGGGCGCGGCTATGGACGAGGGCTAGGGACATGGACGCTCCGTTGTCGCTGAAAAGGGCCGCTTCCTGCGGCAGGCCAAGGATAGCCAGCGCGGGCAACGTAAGCGCAACAAGTATGCGTCGGGGTTTTTCAGGGCAGGGTATTTCCCTGCGTTTTCACGCAAATCGACAAAAATGGATCCAATTGACTTTGCGCAGGTGCCCGCCATGGCTTAGTGTTATCGGGCCACTGCCGTTGCCATGGAATGGCACAGCGTCTTCTTTCAAATGGACTTGAGGTATTGCTCCGTGCAAACGCTCGCCCGCACGCGCCAGGTCATCCGCGAACTGGTGCAGGCCAATTCATTCGTTGAACTCACCCGTTTTTTCGATAGCCTCCAGGCGCAATGGCACCAGGCCCCGCCTGGCGAGTTTCCCGCCTACATGATGGCCATTGAAGGGCACCTGCTGGTCGACCCGGATTGCCAGGGCGACAGGGCCCTGAGCCAGGTACTCAAAGCCTGGATCGATGCCTGCCCCAAGGCCTACCATCCGCAGGTGGTGATGGGCCTGCACTGCTTCCACCGGGCGTGTCAGGTACAGGGCGGCGGCCAACGCAGTGCTGCACGCTCGCTGGCCGTCGAGCAGATTTGCGAACGTGCCACTGCCCACCTGCTGCGCGCCATGGAGCGCTCTGCCCAGCCCGTGGCCGCGGCCATCGGCATGCTGCGTATCAGCGCGCAGTTTCGCGAGCCCGGCTGGTTGGCCGAACTGTTCCAGGGGCAGCCCGCACGCTACAGGCCAAGTGCCCATGCCGATGTGGAAGTGCAGGAGGCTGCGGCGCCTTTGTTGGTAAAGCATGGGCTGCAGCCCCTCGCCGAGTTGCCACACGCGTTGCCTGCGAGCCTGAGCAGGCGGGCCGGTCATGAAAACGAAGCACCCCGCTATTACTGGTTGCGCCATGCGCTGGTTGCCCGCCCTGGCTGCTTTGAAGCGATTCAGGCCCTCGCCGTTTACCTGCTACCCCGTTGGGGCGCCAGCTTCGATGCGCTGGAACTGTTGGCCAATGGGCCGTTGTGCGAGGCCTGGGACGAAACGCTGCGCAATGCGTTGCGCTGGATGGTCGTCGAGGACCGGCTGAAGCTGCCCCACGCTGACCAGTTGCAGGCCGTCGCCGACTGGCAGCAGCTGTTCGATGGCTGGTTGAAACGGCCGCTTAGGCCAAGGGAAAGCGCCATCGTGCTGGCTTGGCGTGGTGCGCTGCGCAGCAGTGCCTTGCAAGACCATGCCGGCGCTCTGCGCGACTTCGCTGCGAGCTTGGCGTGCAACGCCGATCACGGCGCCATCCGGGCCATGGGCGTGCCATTTCGTTGTCTGGCTGAAGTGGTATTGCGCGATGGCATGGCAGATGGGCAGCAGCTACTGCGTACCGCCATCGAGGGCCTCTGTGATGGCCGCTCGCATGCTGGCGCCTGTGCAATGCGCGCTGTCGGCCATCGCTTCGGCCTGTGGGGGCTGCCACGCTCGGCCGAGCAGGCAAGGATATGGGCTCAGGCGGCGGTCACGCGCCAGCGCGCTGGCCAGGCACCGGGCTTCGAGGTGCTTGCTGTGGCGCGGCTGTTGTGGGTTGCCAACCGCCATGAAGTGGCCTGCTACCTGTATGAGCGTTGTGCCGAACTGAACCTGTCGGGTGCTGCCCTTGGCCTGTACGAGCTGCACAGCGGCGGCCTGGACAACACGCCGGGGCACTATCTGGATGAGGAGGCGGCAGAGCACTGGCTGCAGCGCGCGGTGGAAGCGGGCAGCCGACAGGCCAAGTACAACCTGGCCTGCCTGCGCATGGGTGGCGATGAGGACTTGAGCGAGCGCAGTGCCATGCTGGCCGTCAGGCACCTGTTGGTCGATGCGTTGGGTAATGCGCAGACCAATGCGCGTGCGCGCTTGCACCTGGGGATACTGTTGCGCCAGTTTGGCGAAGCGCAGGAACGGGCAGAGGCGGTCGCCTACCTGTCGAGCCTGGTCGAGCACCCCGACCCGTGGATCGCCGGCCGAGCCAGCGCCGAACTGGGGCTGGCCTGGATGCAGGGGCGCGGCACCCGCAAGCAGAGCCGGTTTGCGGCCATCGAATGGGCCAATCGTGCGGTTACCTTGCAGCCGGGGGATTCGGCCATCGAAGATATCCAGGCCGAAATTCTCAACTCGCACAATCGGGTAAAAACCCTGGTTACCCAGTGTGGTGCGGCCCTGTTTCGCGGCACCTTGCATGCCAGCGAGTTGCCGCCGAAACAGCTCTGCGCGAGCTAGCAGGCTTGCGCGAGCCCCTGTGGCAGCGGGCAAGCCCGCGAAGCAGGCAACGCGGTGGATGGCACCGGCTGCGCCGGTGTTCGCGGGCATGCCCGCTCCCACAGGTTAATCTTCAGGCTCAGGGCTTGGCGCCGAGGATGATGTGCGAGGCCTTGATCAGCGCGGTTGCTTTTACGCCCGGAGCCAGGCCCAGTTCCTGCACGGCTTCGCGGGTCACGATGGCATACACTTCGGTGCCCCCGGCCAGCTTGAGCACCACTTCGGCGTTCACTGCGCCATCACCCACCCGTACCACTTCACCTTCCAGTGCGTTGCGGGCCGACAGCTTGTAGCCGGCCGCGTCGGTCAGCAGCACCACCCAAGGCGCCTTCACCAGTGCCACGGCCTCTTTGCCGACATTGATGTTGAGGTTATGCAGGCTGGCCATGGTGACCACTGCCACCAGTTTTTCGCCGCCACCCAGGGTCAGTTCGACTTCGGCATTGACCGCACCGGGTTGAACGTTGGTGACTTTGCCTTCGAAAACATTGCGTGCGCTGACTTTCATGGGGAAACGCTCCGTGTGCCGATTGTTATTCCTGCGTGGGAGCCAGTCGTGCTTCCAGCTCGGCTACTTGTTTTTCCAGGGCTTCGAGGCGTGCACGGGTGCGCGCCAGCACGACCATCTGGCTGTCGAATTCGTCACGGCTGACCAGGTCCAGCTTGCTGAAGGCACCTTGCATCAGCACCTTGAACTGGCTTTCGAGTTCTGCGCGGGGCTGGGCGGTATCGTTGCTGAACAGGCGTGAGGCCTGGTCGCTCAGGGCATCGAGAAGGGCTTTGGGCGCGAGCATGGGGCTGTCCAATGAAACTGAGAATGGCCGGCAGTGTAGCACGCACGAACCTGACTCCTGAGTACACGAAGGCCGCACGCGATTGCACATTTTTCGCGCAATGCGCCCTGTCGCTGCGCACCGAAACTGTGCATGTTTTCCATGCTGGCGACTGGCCAATCCCGAGCATTTCGCATAACTCACTGTTTTTTGGCGTTTTGCCGTAACTGGCAAGGTTTCTGCAAAGACCTCTACGAGCCATGCACTGATGCGGTTCCTTGTGACCAGGCAGTGCGCACGCGGAGCCGGATGCCGACGACGCGTTACAAAGCCAAGCGCTGCGCTTAGACTTGAGACGGGTTTGTTTTCCTGGGGCAAGTCCACCAAATCGGGAGAGAGTTTCATGAAGCTAGTCACAGCCATCATCAAGCCGTTCAAGCTGGACGACGTGCGCGAGTCGCTGTCGGAAATCGGCGTGCAGGGCATCACCGTCACTGAAGTGAAAGGCTTCGGTCGGCAGAAGGGCCACACCGAGCTGTATCGCGGTGCTGAATATGTGGTCGACTTCCTGCCCAAGGTGAAGATCGATGTCGCCATCGATGACAAGGACCTTGATCGGGTAATCGAAGCCATCACCAAGGCAGCCAACACCGGCAAGATCGGTGACGGCAAGATTTTCGTGGTGAATCTGGAGCAGGCAATCCGTATCCGTACCGGCGAAACCGATACCGACGCGATCTAAGCAGCAAAAAAAGCCTCACCAAACCCAACGCCCCAGGAGAAAACAACATGACTCTGCGTAAGATCGCAGGGCTAGGAGCCCT
Source organism: Pseudomonas sp. NPDC008258 (assembly GCF_042956345.1). Taxonomy (NCBI): domain Bacteria; kingdom Pseudomonadati; phylum Pseudomonadota; class Gammaproteobacteria; order Pseudomonadales; family Pseudomonadaceae; genus Pseudomonas; species Pseudomonas sp. NPDC008258. The sequence continues at coordinate 96,021 of NZ_JBIBGE010000013.1, read as the reverse complement.
ATTGTCCCTCGTAATGCCCGGGCTTGCCCTGGCAGAGGAAGCTGCCCCAGCGCTGAACTCCGGCGACACCGCCTGGATGCTGACCGCAACGGCGCTGGTGCTGTTCATGACTATTCCGGGCCTGGCCCTGTTCTATGGCGGCATGGTGCGTTCCAAGAACGTGCTGTCGGTGATGATGCAATGCTTTGCAATCACCGGCCTGATGAGCATTCTCTGGGTCGTCTACGGCTACAGCATGGCCTTCGATACCACCGGTATGGAAAAGGGCGTGCTCAACTTCAACTCCTTCGTCGGCGGCTTCTCCAAGGCCTTCCTCAGCGGCGTTACGCCCGAAAACCTGACGTCGGCTACCGCGCTGTTCCCTGAAGCGGTATTCATCACCTTCCAGATGACCTTCGCCATCATCACCCCGGCGCTGATCGTGGGTGCCTTCGCCGAGCGCATGAAGTTCTCCGCGATGCTGGTGTTCATGGGCATCTGGTTCACCCTGGTGTATGCGCCGATCGCGCACATGGTGTGGAGCGGTGACGGTGCACTGATGTGGGACTGGGGCGTGCTGGACTTCGCGGGCGGCACCGTGGTGCACATCAACGCCGGTATCGCAGGCCTGGTCTGCTGCCTGGTGCTGGGCAAGCGCAAGGGCTACCCGACCACCCCGATGGCCCCGCACAACCTGGGCTACACCCTGATGGGCGCCGCCATGCTGTGGATCGGCTGGTTCGGCTTCAACGCAGGTTCCGCGGCTGCCGCCAACGGCACTGCCGGTATGGCCATGCTGGTCACCCAGATCGCCACCGCAGCAGCAGCCCTGGGCTGGATGTTCGCCGAGTGGATCGGCCACGGTAAGCCAAGTGCCCTGGGCATTGCCTCGGGTGTGGTTGCCGGCCTGGTCGCCATTACCCCGGCAGCAGGCACCGTGGGCCCGATGGGCGCCCTGGTGATCGGCCTGGCCTCGGGTGTGATCTGCTACTTCTGCGCCACTACCCTCAAGCGCAAGCTGGGCTATGACGACTCGCTGGACGCCTTCGGCGTGCACGGTGTTGGCGGCATCATCGGTGCCATCCTCACCGGTGTGTTCGCAGCCCCGGCGCTGGGCGGCTTCGGTGCCGTCACCGACATCGGCATGCAGGTCTGGATCCAGGCCAAAGGCGTGATTTTCACCGTGGTCTACACCGCCATCGTCACCTACGTGATCCTCAAGGTGCTGGATGTGGTAATGGGGCTGCGGGTCAACGAAGAAGAAGAGTCGGTCGGCCTCGACCTGGCTCAACACAACGAACGCGGCTACAACCTGTAACTGCGACGCTGTAAAAATTTGCCCGGCTTGCCGGGCATTTTTTTGCCAGATTTTTAGCATTTCCCGCACGGCAAACGGTTTATCCGGCACGTTCGCGACGTAGGTAGAAAACTTACAAGTCGTGGGGCATTTATGGAGCTTTGCTTTTTCCACGGGCGCGCTAGAATGCGCGCCGAGGGGTGTTTCAAGAGTAGTCCACACACTTCTCCAGCCTTTGCTAGGCTTGCCAATAGCGTGTGGCCAGCAGGGGCTAATGGATTTGTCAGGTCCTGCCAGGAGCAGGGCCTGCTGGGTGCCGCCTCCCATCAGGAGCGCCGACCCAAGGGCAGTGGCCTAACCCACGGCCAGTTGAATTTTCACTGGTGGCTGCCGGTCTACGGCTGCACTGGTCTATAACTAACCTGCTTTTCGCAAGTCATGAGGTAGAACATGAGCGACGACGATCTGGAAAACGACGACCTCGAAGTAGGCGACGAAGACGAGGGTGATGAAGGCCTCGAAGCGGCAGCTGACGACGGCGCTGAAGACGCTGGCGACGACGACAGCAGCCCGGCACCCGCTGCCAAGGGCAAATCCAAGGCGGCTGTCTCGGTAGACGAGATGCCGAGCATGGAAGCCAAGCAGAAAGAGCGTGATGCGCTGGCCAAGGCGATGGAAGAATTCCTTTCGCGCGGTGGCAAGGTGCAGGAAGTCGAGGCCAACGTGGTCGCCGACCCGCCCAAGAAGCCGGACAACAAATACGGCAGCCGCCCTATCTGAGTGGCTGAACGCAAAAAAGCCCGCCGTCGCTGCGGGCTTTTTTGTGCCTGTGGGTTTTGTGTTGCCCTTGCCGGCCTCTTCGCGGGCATGCCCGCTCCCACAGGATCACCGCAGGCCTGAGCCCTGCACGGTCACTGTGGGAGCGGGCGTGCCCGCGAATGGGCCGCAAAGCGGCCCCTGTCAGCGCCAGCGCGAGAGTACGTCGGGCAGCTGCGACAGGCGCTGGATCTCGGCATCCGGCGCCTGTTCGCCCGCCCAGGGCTTGCCCTGCGGGTTGAACCACACCGCCCGCAATCCGGCGCGCTGGGCACCGGCAATGTCGTCGCCGGGGTGGTCACCGATGTGAACCGCCGCACTGGCCCCCACCTCGCCGCGGCGCAGGGCTTCCAGGAAGGGCGCCGGGTCCGGCTTGCCGATGCCGAGGTCTTCGGCGCACAGTGCAAAGCGGAAGTAGTCCGCCAGCCCCAGCCGGCTCACGTCGGCATTGCCATTGGTGACCACACCCAGGATGTAGTGATGGCGCAAGATCTCCAGCACCGGCTGTACCTCGGGGAAGATCTCCACCTGGTGGCGGGCATGCAGGAACACTTCAAAGCCTTCGTTGGCTAGCGCCTGCGCATGTTTCTCGCTGTAGCCGACTTCTTCCAGGGCATGGAACAGCACGCGCCGGCGCAGGGCGCTGATGCGGTGCTTGAGGCCGGGCTCGGCCTGTACCAGGCGTTCGCGGATGGCGAACAGGTGCTCCACCGGCACGCCGCCCAGGACCGGGGCGTTGGCTTCGAGCCAGTCGCGCAGCACGACTTCTGCGCTGGCAATGACCGGCGCGGTGTCCCACAGGGTGTCGTCGAGGTCGAAGGTGATCAGCTTGATGCTCATGAGTCTGTGCCTTTGCTGCGTTTGGCCCGGGGGTGGGCGCTGTCGTACACCGCGGCCAGGTGCTGGAAGTCCAGGTGGGTGTAGATCTGCGTGGTGCTGATGTCGGCATGGCCGAGCAGCTCTTGCACGGCGCGCAGGTCCTGGGACGATTCCAGCACATGGCTGGCGAAGGAATGGCGAAGCATGTGCGGGTGCAGGTGCTGGCCCAGCTCGCGCTCACCGGCAGCCTTTACCCGTTGCTGGACGGTCCGAGGGCTGATGCGGTTGCCCTGGCGGGTAATGAACACTGCACGGTCACGCGGGTTGCCGATGCCGCGCAAGCGGTACCAGGCCTGCAGCGCTTCGCGGGCCTTGCGGCCAACCGGCAGCACGCGTGCCTTGCCGCCTTTGCCCAGCACCTGCACCAGGCCGGCGGCGATGTCGAGGTGATCGAGGTCGAGGTTGGTCAGCTCGGACAGGCGCAGGCCTGACGAGTAGAACAGCTCCAGAATCGCCTGGTCGCGGCGGGCGATGAAGTCGTCGTCCACGCCGCCATCGAGCAGCTGCAAGGCGCGGTCGGTATCCAGCACCTTGGGCAGCCGTCGTTCACCCTTGGGCGCACTCAGGCCGTTGGCCGGGTCGTGTTGGCACAGGCCCTCACGGACGAGGTAACGGTACAGGCCACGCACCGCCGACAGCAGCCGTGCCAGGCTACGGGAGGACTGCCCATGGTGGTGCAGGCGGGCGATCAGCTGGCGCAGCTGCTGGATCTGCAGCGCCTGCCAACTGGGGATAGTGTGTTCCTTGCAGTAGGCGACGACCTTGTCCAGGTCTCGACGGTAACCCAGCAAGGTGTGCTCCGACACCTGGCGCTCGTTGCGCAGGTGTGCGCAATAAGCCTCCAGCTGGCTTTCCATCAGCGCACCGAGCGCAGGGTCTGGGTAACGCGTGGCACAACGCGGCCGAGCACTTCGGCGATGTAGCCGAGGAACAGGGTGCCGACGCTGCTCTTGTAATGTTGCGGGTCGCGGCTGCCGATCGCCAATACCCCATGCAGCCCTTGGTACTCAAGGGTGGCCACGGCGCTGGAGCCCACTTCCCGGCGTTGTTCTTCACCGAACAGGAAGGCCAGTTCGTGTTCGCGCAAGTTGCCGCTGACCGTTTTGCCGCCACCCAGCAGGGCACCGATGGCTTGTTGCGCCTCGCTGTTGCTGACCCAGCGCCCGACCGGTGCGACGTTGTCGCCGAACAGGATCAGGCTGACGAAGGGCACCTGGAACTCCTGGCGCAGGCTGTCTTCGACTGCCATCACCACCTCTTCCAGGCTGCCGGCATCGAGCAGGTCGAGGATCAGCCGCCGGGTCTTGTCGAACAGCCGGTCGTTGTCGCGGGCCACGTCCATCAGTTGTGACAGGCGATGGCGCATCTCGATGTTGCGGTCGCGCAGCAGCTTGAGCTGGCGCTCCACCAGCGACACGCTGTCGCCACGCTGGTGCGGGATGCGCTGTTCAAGCAGCAGCTCGTCGTGCTCGGCGAAGAAGGTGGGGTGGGCGCGCAGGTAGGCGACCACCGCTTCGGCATCGAGCTCGGCGGACTGCTGGGGTACAACCTGGGGCTGATCGGTCATGGCGGTTACTCGTTTAGAGACGAACCTGTCCTTCGTAGACGCGTACGGCCGGGCCGGTCATCACCACGGGCTTGCCGGGGCCGGCCCATTCGATGTGCAGGCGGCCACCGGGCAGATCGAGGGATACCGGGGAATCCATCCAGCCCTGGCTGATCGCTGCCACGGCCGCGGCGCAGGCGCCGGTGCCGCAGGCCTGGGTTTCGCCCGCGCCGCGTTCCCACACGCGCAGGTTGGCGCGGTGGCGGTCGATGACCTGGAGGAAGCCGGCATTCACCCGCTGCGGGAAACGTGGGTGGTTTTCGATCTTCGGGCCCAGCTCATGCACGGGTGCAGTATGCACGTCGTCGACGCGCAGCACGGCATGCGGGTTACCCATGGACACGGCGGCAACCGAATGCAGCTGGCCGTCGACTTCCAGTGGGTAGTTCAGCGCCTGCTCGTCAGCGATGAAGGGGATATCGGCAGGGATGAAGCGCGGTGGGCCCATGTCGACACTCACCTGGCCGTCGTTCTGCACGTCCAGCACGATGATGCCGCTTTTGGTTTCCACGCGGATGCGCTTTTTCGCGGTCAGGCGTTTGTCCAGCACGAAGCGGGCGAAGCAGCGCGCACCGTTGCCGCACTGCTCCACTTCGGAGCCGTCGGCGTTGAAGATACGGTAGCGGAAGTCCACTTCCGGGTTGTTGGGCGCCTCGACGATCAGCAACTGGTCGAAGCCGATGCCGGTGTGGCGGTCACCCCATTGCTTGGCGTGCTTGGGCTGGATGTGCGCGTGCTGGCTGACCAGGTCGAGGACCATGAAGTCGTTGCCCAGCCCATGCATCTTGGTAAAACGCAGCAGCATGGGCTTACTCCGGCAGCAGGCTTTCGCCAGCGTACAGTTCGGCGATGGTCTCGCGGCGGCGTACTTCGAACGCCTGGTCGCCGTCGACCAGGATTTCAGCGCAACGGCCACGGGTGTTGTAGTTGGAGCTCATGACAAACCCATAGGCGCCCGCAGACGCTACGGCCAGCAGATCACCTTCGGCCAGGTTCAGCACGCGGTCCTTGCCCAGGAAGTCGCCGGTCTCGCAGATGGGGCCGACCAGGTCGTAGGCACGGCCTTCGCCCTCGCGGGGCGTTACCGCGCTTACACCCATCCAGGCCTGGTACAGGGCCGGGCGGATCAGGTCGTTCATGGCCGCATCGATGATGGCGAAGTCTTTGTGTTCGGTGTGCTTGAGGTATTCCACGCGGGTCAGCAGCACGCCGGCGTTGGCCACGATGTAGCGGCCTGGCTCGAACACCAGGGCCAGGTCGCGCTTGCCTACACGCTCGCGGATGGCCTTGATGTAATCGGCCACCAGCGGTGGTTCTTCATCGCGGTAGCGCACGCCAACGCCGCCGCCCAGGTCCAGGTGGCGCAGGTGGATGCCGCAGTCGGCGAGGCGGTCGACCAGGTCCAGCAGGCGGTCGAGGGCATCGAGGAAAGGCTCGACGGTGGTCAGCTGCGAGCCGATGTGGCAGTCGACGCCGACCACTTCCAGGTTCGGCAACTGCGCGGCGCGCACGTAGATGGCCTCGGCGTCGGCGATGGCGATGCCGAACTTGTTTTCCTTAAGGCCGGTGGAGATGTACGGGTGGGTACCTGCGTCAACGTCCGGGTTGACCCGCAGTGACACCGGGGCCACCTTGCCCATCTCGGCGGCCACGACTTGCAGGCGCTCCAGTTCGTCGCTGGATTCGACGTTGAAGCAGTGCACACCCACTTCCAGGGCGCGGCGCATGTCTTCGCGGGTTTTGCCGACGCCGGAGAACACCACGCGGTCGGCGCGCCCGCCGGCGGCCAGCACGCGCTCCAACTCACCGCCGGAGACAATGTCGAAACCTGCGCCAAGGCGTGCCAGTACGTTCAGCACACCCAGGTTGGAGTTGGCCTTGACCGCGAAGCACACCAGGTGCTCGGTGCCTTGCAGGGCGTCGGTATAGCTGCGGTACTGGGCCTCGATGTGGGCGCGCGAGTACACGTAGGTCGGGGTGCCGAACTGTTCGGCGATAGCCGACAGGGCCACGCCCTCCGCGAACAGCTCACCGTCGCGGTAGTTGAAAGCGTTCATCTGGTTTCCTTACTGCGCAGGCGACTGCTCGGGCTCGGTCTGCAGCTCGGGCTGCTGCTCTTGTACCGGGGCCGGCTTGGCTTTTGGCTGGTGCTGGTGAGCCTTGTGCGCTTTACCGTTATCGCCGTCTTCAGGCAGATACAGCGGGCCTTTCTGGCCGCAGGCAGAAACGAGGCAGGCAACAGCGACCAGCGCCGCGAAGGAGGAAATCAGGCGCTTCATGGGTGAAATCCTTAGAAAAATGCAGTATTGCGCCCGAGTATACCGAGCGACCGGCGGCTTGCCTATGCAAGGGCCGGTCCGCCGGGCGGGCTATGCTTACCGCCTGCGAAGGCCCCCTGTGGGAGCGGGCGCGCCCGCGAACACGGGCGTAGCCCGTGCCAACCACCGCGGTGCCCGCTCCCACCGGTACTGCGCTGGCTTCGGGTTCATGTCGGTGAAGGCAACGGCTAAACCTTTGCATTCGGCGCCCAGCGCCCGTATCTTGCCCGGCTTGCCTGTAACGCAGCCAATTTCGAGGTTCCTGCAATGAGTTTGAGTGAAGCGCGTTTCCATGACTTGGTCGACGCGACCCAACAGGCCCTGGAAGACCTGTTCGACGAGAGCGGCATGGACCTGGACATGGAGAACTCCGCCGGTGTCCTCACCGTCAAGTTCGAAGGCGGCGCCCAGCTGATCTTCAGCCGTCAGGAGCCGCTACGCCAACTGTGGCTGGCCGACCGTTCCGGTGGTTTCCACTTCGACTACGACGAAGAAAGCAAGAAGTGGGTGTGCGAGAAGAGCGAAGAACTGCTGGGCGAAATGCTTGAGCGCATCGTCTGGGAGCGGGCCGGCGAGAAGCTGGACTTCGACGAGATCTGACATGAGCAGTGTGCAACCCCGGCCGCCCAAGCCGCTCTACAGCAATGTCAGCCCTGCGGTGCCATCGCCGTGCATCAGCGTTTGCCGGCTGGACGAGCAGCGGGTATGCACTGGCTGCCACCGGCACGTGGAGCATATCCGCGAATGGCGGTCGGCCGATGACGAGCGGCGCCGGCAGATCTGCCGCGAGGCCCAGGCCCTGCGCGATCAGGCTAAGGCACACTAAGCGCAGGGGCTTGAGTATTTGCCCGGCTGTGGTAGTGTCGGGTTCTGCGTCGGTGACGCCAAAGCCTTCACAAACCCCGCCCTTGGGCGGGGTTTTGCTTTATCTGCCCGACGAAAACCGCCTGTTCAAAGGAGTCTGACTGGATCATGAGCACCAAGCCTTCCCTCATCCTCACCCGATTGGACGTACAGCGTCTGGAGCGTCTGATCGACAGCCTCGACGAGAGTACGCCGGGTGTGCTCGCCTTGCAGGAGGAGCTGGACCGCGCCGGGCAGGTAGTGGGTCATGAGGAAGTGCCAGCGGGCGTGGTGACCATGAATTCGCGCGTGCATTGCCGCGAGGAAGCCAGCGGCAAGGATTACCACCTGACGTTGGTGTACCCGAAGGATGCCGGGCCGGAAGGCAAGGTTTCGATTTTGGCGCCGATTGGTTGTGCACTGTTGGGGCTGTCGGTGGGCGAGCAGATCGACTGGCCGGCGCCGGGGGGCAAGACCCTCAAGCTGAAGCTGCTGGAGGTCGAATACCAGCCGGAAGCCGCTGGCGATTTCGACCTGTGAGATTTTGGGGCCGCTTTGCGGCCCATCGCCGGCAAGCCAGCTCCCACAGGTACAGCGTTGCCCTTGGGCCTTGTGCAATCCATGTGGGAGCTGGCTTGCCGGCGATGAGGTGCAAAGCACCTCCGGCAATTCAGGACCCTTCTGCCAGAACCTGCTCCAACCCCTCATTCAACGCCTGCTCCAGCACCCGCTTGTAGCTCAGGTACACCTGCGTCGCCCCCAGCCGGTCATCCAGCAGTTCGGACAAGTCCAGGTCGGTGATGTAGCACCGGTACCGCCCGGCACCACGGCGCTGGCCGATGATCTGCCGGGCCACCACCGCGTACAACTGCTCACCATGCTCCAGTTCGGAATACTCCTGCTGGTCGCAGTACAGCGTCACATGTGCCGCACCCGCCACACCGGCCTGAATGATGGCCTGCACCTCGTAATAAGGCTGGTTGCTACCCTCGGCCGGGGCCAGGCACGGCTCGATGCTGCGGGCCTTGCCAGGGCCGGATGGCACCAGCTGTGCGTAATGGATGTCCAGTGAGGCTGCGCGCTGGTTGTCCAGCGGCAACCGCGCATCACGGCGCATCACCACCGAACGCAGAAAACGCTGCAGCGGCAGCAGCAGGTGCGCTTCGTCATGCAGGGGCAGGCGCTGCTGCCACAAGGCATTGTATTCATCCAGCACATACAGTTCGGCCCAGCCACCTTGCAGGCGATAGAACACCTGGATGCACGCCGGGCGGCCTTGCTCCAGGACCAGGCGCAGGTCGTGGTCCAGCAGGGCGTTGGCATCCAGGTAAAGCGGGCTGTAGGCCGTGCGCTCTTCGCCCAGGTGCTCCAGCAGCGCGTCATGGTCGGCCAGGGTGGTCAGGCTGACATGCCCGGCCAATAGCTCCAGCACATGCGTGTGCTGGGCCACCTGCAACAGGTAGCGGTGGTTCAGGCCCTGGTCCAGCAGCAGCTGCACGGTGTCGAAAATTTCCTCGACACGCTGGCCGATGGCCTGGGCGCGGCTCTGGCAGAAACAACCCACCCGCACCCGGGGGCGGTGGCCGCGCAGTACCGGGCCGTTGAGGAAGTCGCGCAGGCAACGCAGCAGCGCGTGCTCGCCGTCGTAGCGCTGCACCAGCACCTCGTTCCAGCTGTTCAGCGTGACCTGGTCCAGGGTCAGCACCAGGTTCTCGCGCACGCCGGCATAGCTCAGCGCGTCGGTACGCTCGGTGGTCATCAGGATGTTCAGGTCGCGGTGGTGGCGCAGTGGGTCGACGGCGACATTGACCAGCAACAGCACCTCGTCGGCAACACTGGGTTGCAGCAGGCGCACTTCGCTGACAATCGGCAAGGGCAGGGGGATGCTTTGTTGCAGGCAGCCCAGCAGGTTGAACAGCTCGTACTCGGTGAGGTCGCTGATGCCCGGGTGCAGCGCCAGGCGCGTGCTGCTGTCGATCACGCCATTGCGATGCGCCCAGGCCAGCAGTTCAAGCAGCTCGCGGCAGCGTTTGATCGGGCTGAAGTGGTCTACCTCGTGGGTATTCAGGTTGCCGGTGTAGAGCTCCCAGTGGTAACCGCCGGGTTCCTTGCGGTTGGGCGCCTGGACCAGGGTGAGGGTGCCTTCGGCAAGGTCCGGGGCAATACCGGGGTTGATCACTTCCACCTTGCCTGCACGGCGCTCGAAGGCCGCATACAAACGCCGGCCCAGCACATTGAGGTCGCGCTGGTCGGCGCGGCTGCTGGCGTTCTGGGTGCGCGCAAACTCGCTGAGGAAGCGATAGCTATGGTTCAGCTCCGCCACCAGTTCGCGGCGTTCGGCTGCCACCTGCTGCACTTTCCATTGGCTGCGGCTGTCCAGCAGCGCTAACTGACGTTCGTCCCAGCCCCACTCGTCAGCCAGGCGCTGCAACAGGCGGCGCTGCCAGCCCTGATTACGGCCCTGGTCGCTGAGTTTCTTGTTCACCTTCAGGTACAGGCTGCGCCGAACCAGCTCCAGGCGCGCGTGCTCCCCACGTTGCAGCAAGTAGCGCTCGATGCGCCGGTACACCATCACATACGGGTCCAGCTCGTCGAGGTCGAGCTGGTTGGCAAACACTGCCTGCTTGTAGTCCAGGCTCAGGCATTGCACGGCGGGGTGTTCGCTGGCATAGGCTTCGGTCAGCAGCAGCTTGAGCAGCGACTTGTAGGGTGAATCGATACCCTTGAACAGTTGCCACAGGCCGGCACCGACGAACTCGCCCGGCGGTATATGCGCGAGGTTGCCGAGGTCGAGCGCGTCCTGGCTGCGGATGAAGCGTTTGGTCAGCAGGGTCTGGGTGTAGGCGTGGTAGTTGTGTTCCTGGTAGGCGGGGACCAGCCACCAGAGCGGCGTGCGTCCGGCCAGCCAGAGGGTGGTGCGGTAGAACTCGTCCAGCAGCAGGTAGTGCTGGGTGGTGCCGCAGTCGTCGGAGCCCAGCTGGCCATCGCGCCGACCCTGGGCAAAGCCTTGCGTGTCGATCAGGAAGAAGTGCGCCTCGGCGCCCAGGCTGGCCGCCCAGTCCTCCAGCAATTGGCATTTGCGACGCAGCTCATCCAGCAATGGCTCAGGCAAGCCGGGCGCGTGGCACACCCACAGGTCCATGTCACTGTGCTCGGCCTGGGCCAGCGAGCCCAGGCTGCCCATCAGGAACAGGCCGTGGATCGGGCGGGGTGGGTTGCCGAGGCGGGCCTTGTAGGTGAACGAACGGGCCAGGCGCTGGGCCTCGATAACCAGCTCGGTGCCTGGCTCGTAGCCCGATACACCGGCTGGGGTGCTGCCCGAGACGTAACCCGGCAACAGCGGGTGGTTCACGTGGAACAGCAGCGGCAGCAGCGTCAGAACCTGTTGCTGGCGCGTCGACAGGCCTTCCATTGCCCGCTGCAGTCGCCCTTGGTTCAGTTGCAGGAAGCGCGCGCGCAGTGTCGACAGCACCTTGCGGTCGATACCTTCGTCCAGGTCTGGGCGGATTTCGTGGGGGTGGTTCATTACGCGCTCGGGCAGGCCAGTAAAGCTGTGGCGAGTTTAGCCTGAGTGGCGGGGTCGGATAAGCGGTAATTGAATTATTGGCGCCATTTTACCAGCGCTGCCTGGTGGCTCCAGCTTTCACCTGGCTTGAGGCATGATGGGGCCTTGAGTTCACCAAGAGATAACCCGATGCGTGTATGGATCGATGCCGACGCCTGTCCCAAGGCGGCCAAGGATCTGATCGTCAAGTTCGCCCTCAAGCGCAAGTTCGAAGTGGTGATGGTGGCGGGCCAGGCCGTGGCCAAGCCGGCGTTCGCGATTGTGCGGCTGATTGTTGTGCCCAGTGGCATGGATGCGGCTGACGATTACCTGGTGGAACACGCAGTGCCAGGCGAACTGGTGATCTGTAGTGATGTGCCGCTGGCTGACCGCCTGGTGAAAAAGGGCGTGGCGGCACTGGACCCACGCGGCCGCGAATTCGACGAGCGCAACATGGGCGACCGCCTGGCGGCGCGCAACCTGTTCACCGAGTTGCGTGAGCAAGGCCAGGTGGGGGGAGGGCAGGCGGCCTATGGCGAGCGCGACAAGCAGGCGTTTGCCAATGCGCTGGACCGGATCATTGCCCGGCTGTCCAAGGCCTGAAGCGGGGCTGCTTTGCAGCCCATCGCCGGCAAGCCAGCTCCCACAGGGATAGCGCATGGCTTGAATTCAACGCGGTCCAGGTGGGAGCTGGCTTGCCGGCGATGGCCTGCGTAGCAGGCCCAAAGTGCTACTTGTCCTCGGCGTGGGTCAGTTCCAGCACCCGGTCGACCAGCTTGTAGATGCCGCCAGCCGCCTCGCTGATCGACTTGGCCTCCATGTAGGCCGGGGTGGTCACCAGCTTGCGCTGGGTGTCTTCGACAATGTCGTGTACATCGCACTCTTCATGGGTGCCACCCATTTTCACCACGGCCGCTGCGGTGCCTGCGTCGCTACCGATGGTGCAAACCACCCCCGGCCCATAGATCTTCGCCGCCAGGGCAGGTGAAATGCAGATCAGGCCCACCGGCTTGCAGGCGTCGGCAAAGGCTTCAGCCAAGGCCAGTACGTCCGGGTTGACGCTGCAATTGGCGCCCTCCACGGCAAAGTTGGACAGGTTTTTCGCCGCCCCGAAACCACCCGGCACGATCAACGCATCGAAGTCTTCTGCCTTGGCTTCGCGGATGTCCTTGACCTCCCCGCGGGCAATGCGCGCCGATTCCACCAGCACATTGCGCGACTCCGGCATTTCTTCGCCGGTCAGGTGATTGATGACATGCATCTGCGCAATGTTCGGCGCGAAGCACTGCACCTGCGCACCGCGCTGGTCGAGGCGCAGCAGGGTGATCACGCTTTCGTGGATTTCGGCGCCGTCATACACGCCACAGCCGGAAAGAATCACCGCTACTTTTTTTGTCATGTTCACTACTCCAGTGTCGAGGCGCTAAATGTCCTCTAGTTTGGCAGATGTCGCCATAGGGGTTGCTGCGGGCGCAGCCTAATCTTGGTGGATAACGCCTGAGGCCGTACCCATGGACCTGATACTGCTGGCCGTGCCGTTCTTCTTCGTGCTGATCGCCGTGGAGCTGGTGGCCGACCGTGTGCGCGGTCAGCGCAACTTCACCCTGGCCGACTCGATCAACAGCCTTAGCACCGGCGCGCTGTCGACCAGCACCGGGTTGCTGACCAAAGGCGTGGGGCTGGTGACCTACGCCCTGGCATTCGAACACCTGGCGCTGTTGCGCCTGCCGCCCGAGGCCTGGTGGGTGTGGCTGCTGGCCTTCGTGCTGTACGACTTCTGCTATTACTGGCTGCACCGCCTGGGCCATGAACGCAATGTGCTGTGGGCTGCGCATTCGGTGCACCATCAGAGTGAGGAGTACAACCTCACTACGGCGTTGCGCCAGACCAGCAGCGGGTTCATCTTCTCGTGGGTCTTCTACCTGCCGTTGGCGCTGCTGGGCGTGCCACCACTGGTGTTCATCACTGTGGCCTCGCTCAACCTGCTGTATCAGTTCTGGGTACACACCCGGCACATTCCCAAGCTTGGCTGGCTTGAGTGGGTGTTGATCACGCCCTCCAACCATCGTGTCCACCATGCGCAGAATCCTGCTTACTTGGATCGTAATTACGGCGGCGTGTTCATTCTCTGGGACCGCCTGTTCGGTACCTTCAAGGAGGAAGACCCTGCCGAACCCGTGGTGTTCGGGGTGACCACACCGCTGGCCAGCTGGAACCCGCTGTGGGCCAACCTGCAGTTCTATGCCCAGCTCTGGCATGACGCCTGGCGCACCAGCAGCCTGTGGGACAAGCTGCGCATCTGGTTCATGCCCACCGGCTGGCGCCCGGCCGATGTGGCTGCACGCTACCCGCAGGCCAAGCAGGACCTGGCGCTGTTTCGCAAGTTCGGGGTTGCCCTGGGCCGTGCCCAGCAAGCCTACGTGGCGGTGCAGTTCGTGCTTTACGTGGCGTTGGGCAGCTACCTGATGGATGTGGCCGAACGTGTGCCGGCCGCCGCCTTGGTGCTCGGCTGGTCGCTCATGGCGTTTGGCTTGTTCGTGCTGGGCGCGTTGCTGGAAAACCGGCCCTGGGGTGCGCGCCTTGAAATGGCGCGGCTGGTGCTGGGTGCGCCGGCGCTGTACCTGGCCGGCGCATCGGGCCTAGCGGTGGTCGCGCCGCTGGGCTGGGTCCTGCTCGTGGTCTACAGCCTGCTCAGCCTCTGGGGCCTGGGCCTGGTTCGCCGCCTTGCGCTCCGCGCGCAGGGTGCGAAAGCGCCGGCGCAGCCACAACAGGGCGCCCACCCCCACCAGGCCACCGAGCACCCATAGCTCGTAACGCTTGACGTTGCCCAGCAGGCCTTCAAGAATGGCGCCGAAGTGATAGGCGGCGGCGCCCAAGGCTATTGCCCAGATGGCCGCACCCATCCCGTTGAGCAGCAGGTAACGCCGCGGCGGGTAGCCAGACAGGCCAATGGCCACCGGCATCACCGTGCGCAGGCCATAGACGAACCGGAAACTCAGCACCCAGATGTCGGGGTGGCGGCGGATATGGTCCAGCGCCCGGTCGCCCATCGCCTGCCAGCGCGGCTTGCGCGCCAGAATCCTGCGGCCGTGGCGGCGGCCCATGAAGTACCACAACTGGTCACCGGCATAGCTGCCGAAGAACGCCACCAGGCACACCAGCTTGATGTCCATGTAACCACGGAACGCAAGGAATCCCGCAAGCACCAGGATGGTCTCGCCTTCGAAGAAGGTGCCTAGAAAAAGGGCGAAGTAGCCGAAATCCTGCAGGAATTGTTGAAGCATTTTCTGAGGTGCTGGCGAAATGAACGCGCAGCCTACCCCTTCGCGCGCGTTCGTGAAAGTGTCCAAATGTGTCTCGACGTGAACAATTCCTACACAGACAATGCCAGAAGCCACGCACCATGGCTTGCCCTGGTGTGTAACACAGGCGTCATAATGGGCGCTTATCTTGCCGCTCAATAGATGATAGGGCGTTAACGTCCTCAGGAACGCCAGATGAATAATGAAGTGCTCACCCCTGTCGTGATCAAGGATGCTCAAGAGCTCCCCGAAGAGATTGTGCAAACCCCGCCAGACCTGCCGTCGGCACCCGAGCCCGAGCCTGTAGCGGAGCTGGCGAACGAGCCCGCAGCCCCTGCACCCGCGCCGGCTCCGGCAATCGCCGTCCCTGGCCTGGACGACAGCAGCCTGTACATTCATCGCGAGCTCTCGCAGCTGCAGTTCAACATCCGCGTGCTGGAACAGGCACTGGACGAGAACTACCCGCTGCTCGAACGCCTCAAGTTCCTGTTGATTTTCTCCAGCAACCTCGACGAATTCTTCGAGATCCGCGTCGCCGGCCTGAAGAAGCAGATCAATTTCGCCCGTGAACAGGCCGGTGCCGATGGCCTGCAGCCGCACCAGGCGCTGGCCCGCATCAGCGAGCTTGTGCACATCGAGGTAGAGCGCCAGTACGCGATCCTCAACGACGTGCTGCTGCCGGAGCTGGAAAAACACCAGATCCGCTTCATCCGCCGCCGCTACTGGACGCCCAAGCTCAAGACCTGGGTGCGCCGCTATTTCCGCGACGAAATCGCCCCGATCATCACCCCGATCGGCCTCGACCCGACCCACCCGTTCCCGCTGCTGGTGAACAAGAGCCTCAACTTCATCGTCGAGCTTGAAGGTGTGGACGCCTTCGGCCGCGACTCGGGCCTGGCGATCATCCCGGCCCCGCGCCTGCTGCCGCGGGTTATCCGCGTGCCGGAAGAGGTAGGTGGCCCAGGCGCCAACTACGTGTTCTTGTCGTCGATGATCCACGCGCACGCCGACGACCTGTTCCAGGGCATGAAGGTGAAGGGCTGCTATCAGTTCCGCCTCACCCGTAACGCCGACCTGGCGCTGGACTCCGAAGAGGTCGACGACCTGGCCCGCGCCCTGCGCGGCGAGCTGTTCTCGCGCCGCTACGGCGACGCCGTGCGCCTGGAAGTGGCCGACACCTGCCCGAAACACCTGTCGGACTACCTGCTCAAGCAGTTCAGCCTCAGCGAAAGCGAGTTGTACCAGGTCAATGGCCCGGTCAACCTCACCCGCCTGTTCAGCATCACCGGCCTGGACAGCCACCCGGAGCTGCAATACACGCCGTTCACCCCGGCGATTCCCAAGCTGCTGGTGAACGCCGACAACATCTTCAGCGTGATCGGCAAGCAGGACATCCTGCTGATGCACCCGTTCGAGTCCTTCACCCCGGTGATCGACCTGCTGCGCCAGGCTGCCAAGGACCCGCACGTACTGGCCGTGCGCCAGACGCTGTACCGCTCCGGGGCCAACTCGGAAATCGTCGATGCCCTGGTGGACGCAGCGCGTAACGGCAAGGAGGTCACCGCGGTGATCGAATTGCGCGCACGCTTCGACGAAGAGTCCAACCTGCAGATGGCCAGTCGCCTGCAGGCAGCCGGTGCGGTGGTGATCTACGGCGTGGTCGGCTTCAAGACCCACGCCAAGATGATGCTGATCCTGCGCCGCGAGCAGGGTGAGATCGTGCGTTACGCGCACTTGGGCACGGGTAACTACCACGCCGGCAACGCCCGCCTGTATACCGACTACAGCCTGCTGACCTCTGACGACGCCCTGACCGAAGACGTCGGCAAGCTGTTCAGCCAGTTGATCGGCATGGGCAAGACCCTGCGCATGAAAAAGCTGCTGCACGCGCCGTTCACCCTGAAGAAGGGCATGCTCGACATGATCGCGCGGGAAACCCAGTTCGCCCTCGATGGCAAGCCAGCGCACATCATTGCCAAGTTCAACTCACTGACCGACGCCAAGGTCATCAAGGCGCTGTACAAGGCCAGCCAGTCGGGCGTGAAGATCGACCTGGTCGTGCGTGGCATGTGCTGCCTGCGCCCAGGCATTCCGGGGGTTTCCCACAACATCCAGGTGCGCTCGATCATCGGCCGCTTCCTGGAGCACACCCGGGTGTTCTACTTCCTCAATGGCGGCGAAGAGCAGATCTACCTGTCCAGCGCCGACTGGATGGAGCGCAACCTCGACAAGCGTGTGGAGACCTGCTTCCCGGTGGAAGGCAAGAAGCTGTTGCTGCGGGTGAAGAAGGAGCTGGAAGGCTACCTGACCGACAACACCCACGCCTGGACCTTGCAGCCAGACGGGCGCTACGTGCGCAGCACCCCGACGGGCAACCAGAACCCGCGCAGTGCCCAGGCGACCCTGCTGGAGCGCCTGAGCAACCCGCTGCTCAACGTACGCTGAGGACGAAGCCGACCCGGGCCAGCCACTCCGCCTCGTTGGCGAAGTCGGCCTGGGTCAGCTGGTTCTGCTCCAGCCAGCCTTCCGGGAAGGCCACATCCAGGCTGTCGTCTCCGGCCTTTAGCTCCACCTTTGGCATTTGCTGGTTGCCGCGGATGTGGTGGAACAGGATGGCGAAGCGCAGCAGCACGCACAGGCGGATCAGCTGTACGCCTTCATCGCCGAACTCGGCGAACCTGTCCTTGGGGATATTGCGGCGGTGGCCGCGCACCAGCAAGGCCATCATCTGCTGGTCCTCGCGGGAGAAGCCCGCCAGGTCGGAGTGCTCGATCAGGTAGGCGCCGTGCTTGTGGTAGTGGTAGTGGGCGATATCCAGGCCCACTTCGTGCACTTTCGCCGCCCAGCCCAGCAGATCGCGCCAGTTGCCATCTTTCAGCTGCCACGTGTCAGCCACCTGGTCAAAGGCGTGCAGGGCCTTGCGCTCGACGCGTGCGGCCTGGCCCTGGTCCACGTGGTAGCGCTCCATCAGCGAATTGAGCGTTCGCTCGCGCACATCTTCGTGGTGGTGGCGGCCCAGCAGGTCGAACAGCACGCCTTCACGCAGGGCGCCGTCGCAGTGGTCCATGCGCTGCAGTTCCAGGGCATCGAAGATGGCTTCGAGAATCGCCAGGCCCGCCGGGAAGATGGTGCGGCGGTCCGGCTTGATGCCGTCAAAGTCGATCTTGTCGACCTCACCCAGCTTGAACAGCTTGCGCTTGACCCAGGCCAGGCCCTCGGCGTTGACCTCGCCATTGCCCAGACCACCGGCCTTGATGGCGGCGCCGATGGCGCGGATGGTGCCTGACGAGCCGATGGCCTCGTCCCAGGTCAGGCGGTGCAGGGCATGCTCGATGCTCATCAGCTCCAGGCGGGCGGCGGTGTAGGCCTGGGCATAGCGGGCAGGGGTGATCTTGCCGTCGCGGAAATAGCGCTGGGTGAAGCTGACGCAGCCCATTTGCAGGCTTTCGCGCAGCAGCGGCTCGAAGCGCTGGCCGATGATGAATTCGGTACTGCCGCCGCCAATGTCGGCCACCAGGCGCTTGCCGGGGGTATCCGCCAGTGTGTGCGACACGCCCAGGTAGATCAGGCGCGCTTCTTCACGGCCGGAGATCACCTCCACCGGGTGGCCGAGGATGGCTTCGGCGCGCTGGATGAATACGTTGCGGTTGCGCGCTTCGCGCAGGGCGTTGGTGCCCACGATGCGCACGGCACCTGCCGGCATGCCGTTGATCAGCTGGGCGAAGCGCTTGAGGCATTCAAGCCCCCGTTCCATGGCTTCTTCGCTAAGCAGGCGGTCCTCGCCGATGCCGGCGGCCAGCTGAACCTTCTCGCCGAGCCGCTCGAGGATGCGGATTTCGGTATGGTGGGCCTTGGCCACGACCATGTGAAAGCTGTTGGAGCCAAGGTCGATGGCGGCGATCAGGGACAGGTTCTTCGCGATGGTATGCGGCATGATCTGGTTGTTCTCGGTCGTTAACCTGGCAATCGTGCCACGATAGCAGGCTGTCGCCAACGCGTGACACACAGCCGTTGTGCTGGCCTTGATGCAAGGCAATGTGCCATTCGATTCTATGACGGCTGTGTGACAGTTTCGATTCGCGGCGTCTTGCACAACTATAGTTACACTCAATCGTCCGCGGCTTCCTGTAGACGGCGCGTGCGGCTATGATGGGCCACGTTTTTTGCTTACGACCCTGGAGATATCCATGAGCAGCGATCTGATCAAACACGTCAACGACGCCTCCTTCGAAGCCGATGTACTGAAGGCCGAAGGTGCTGTACTGGTTGACTACTGGGCTGAATGGTGCGGTCCATGCAAGATGATCGCTCCGGTACTGGACGACATCGCCGAAACCTACAAGGGCAAACTGACCGTCGCCAAGCTGAACATCGACGAGAACCAGGAAACCCCGGCCAAGCACGGCGTGCGTGGTATCCCGACGCTGATGCTGTTCAAGAACGGCAACGTCGAAGCCACCAAGGTTGGCGCACTGTCCAAATCGCAGCTGGCCGCGTTCCTCGACGCCCACCTGTGATGTGAAAAAGCCCCGCAAATGCGGGGCTTTTCTTTTTCAGAGCACTAGACGCAGAAAAAAGCAAGTGTTACATTCGGCCTCGCACTGCTTTTCCAGTGCCCTCTACACGCCGTCGCCGAAGCATCCCTAATTCGAATCAGTACGCGATCCTGTCGCCATCTAGCGGCGCGGCCTCATTAAGCCAGAAGCTTAATTCTCCCTTCTTACATGATTACGTCACTCCCCTTATGAACCTGACTGAACTCAAGCAAAAGCCGATTACCGATCTGTTGGAAATGGCCGAACAGATGGGCATCGAAAACATGGCCCGTTCGCGCAAACAGGACGTGATTTTCGCCCTGCTGAAGAAGCACGCGAAGAGCGGCGAAGAGATCTCGGGTGACGGCGTGCTGGAGATTCTCCAGGATGGTTTCGGTTTCCTGCGCTCGGCTGATGCCTCCTACCTGGCCGGCCCGGACGATATCTACGTCTCGCCTAGCCAGATCCGTCGTTTCAACCTGCGTACCGGCGACACCATCGTTGGCAAGATCCGCCCGCCGAAGGAAGGGGAGCGTTACTTCGCCCTGTTGAAGGTTGATACCATCAACTTCGACCGCCCGGAGAACGCCAAGAACAAGATCCTGTTCGAAAACCTGACGCCGCTGTTCCCGAACAAGCGCCTGAAGATGGAAGCCGGTAACGGCTCCACCGAAGACCTGACCGGCCGCGTCATCGACCTGTGCGCCCCGATCGGCAAAGGCCAGCGTGGCCTGATCGTTGCTCCGCCGAAAGCCGGTAAGACGATCATGCTGCAGAACATCGCGGCCAACATCACCCGTAACAACCCCGAGTGCCACCTGATCGTCCTGCTGATCGACGAGCGCCCGGAAGAAGTGACCGAAATGCAGCGCACCGTGCGCGGCGAAGTGGTCGCCTCCACCTTCGACGAGCCGCCAACCCGCCACGTGCAGGTTGCCGAAATGGTGATCGAGAAGGCCAAGCGCCTGGTCGAGCACAAGAAGGACGTGGTGATCCTGCTGGACTCCATCACCCGTCTGGCGCGTGCCTACAACACCGTGATCCCGAGCTCCGGCAAGGTGCTGACCGGTGGTGTCGACGCCCACGCCCTGGAGAAGCCAAAGCGTTTCTTCGGTGCTGCGCGTAACATCGAGGAAGGCGGCTCGCTGACCATCATCGCCACCGCGCTGGTCGAAACCGGCTCGAAGATGGACGAAGTGATCTACGAAGAGTTCAAGGGCACCGGCAACATGGAGCTGCCACTGGACCGTCGTATCGCCGAGAAGCGCGTGTTCCCGGCCATCAACATCAACCGCTCCGGTACCCGCCGCGAAGAGCTGCTGACCGCCGATGACGAACTGCAGCGCATGTGGATCCTGCGCAAGCTGCTGCACCCGATGGACGAAATTGCCGCCATCGAGTTCCTGGTCGACAAGCTCAAGCAGACCAAGACCAACGACGAGTTCTTCCTGTCGATGAAGCGTAAGTAAGCTTCGCAGGGGCATGCAAAAAGCCGGGGAAACCCGGCTTTTTGCTGTTTGTCACAAAACACCGTTCGCCAGCACCCTGAAGGCAGGCCACCATGCTGCCTGCGGGCAGCCATCCCCCTTTGCTCCCTGCCTTGCGCCTAAGACCAGCTCCAATACCCGGATGGATAAAAATGACACGGATTTGTCTCTTTTAAGGTACATTATGGATGTACGCAGTTCATCACGTTCTGTCCACCAATGGTGTGGATCTCTATCAGGCTTGGTTGGACACTATTCGCGACACAAGGGTGAAAGCCCGAATCACGACAAGGGTCGACCGGGCTGCGCAGGGCCATTTTGGCGTGACCGAGCCGGTGGGTGATGGCGTGTTCGAGATGAAACTGAATTTCGGGCCAGGCTACCGCGTCTATT
Organism: Pseudomonas sp. NPDC008258; assembly: GCF_042956345.1. Taxonomy (NCBI): domain Bacteria; kingdom Pseudomonadati; phylum Pseudomonadota; class Gammaproteobacteria; order Pseudomonadales; family Pseudomonadaceae; genus Pseudomonas; species Pseudomonas sp. NPDC008258. The sequence continues at coordinate 75,022 of NZ_JBIBGE010000013.1, read as the reverse complement.
ACGCCACCATTGGGCGGAGGATAATTTTCCTGCTAGGTGGTGGTTCGAAAGACCGCCAGCAGGCCGATATTGATCAAGCCAGATCACTATGGCGCAGTCAAAAGGTAATGCTATGACCGGCACACGCCCACATGAAGAAAGTGTTCTCGAAATGCTCCGCACCGACGAGTCTTTCGCTATCGACTATCTCGCCGTGGCGCTTGAGGAAATCGATGAGCCGGGTGGCGCTGCAGGATTTCTGACGGCGGTTCGGCGTGTGGCTGAAGCGCGCGGCGGCATGGGCAACCTTTCTCAGGCTACAGGGCTTGCTCGTCCCAACCTTTATCGGGCATTGGCAGCGGACGGCGACCCTAAGTTGTCGACCGTGTTGAAGGTGCTGCAAGCGCTTGGCATCGGGCTGTCGAAGGTGGTTTCGCATAATCGGTGAAGCGCAAGTAAGCGTTTCAGGCCGGAATTGATTGGGGCCGCTTCGCGCCCCTTCGCGGGCATGCCCGCTCCCACAGGTTCAGTGCGATCCTTGTGGGAGCGGGCATGCCCGCGAAGGGCTGCGAAGCGGCCCCAATGCATTTTTGCCCCCAAACAAAGCCCGAACGGCGCTACACTCTGCACCCCCGACCGATACGGCCAACACGAGGCTCCTGCATGCAGTATCGCGACTTGCGCGACTTCATCCGTGGCCTGGAACAGCGCGGCGAGCTCAAGCGCATCCAGGTTCCGATCTCCCCCGTCCTGGAAATGACCGAGGTCTGCGACCGCACCCTGCGTGCCAAGGGCCCGGCGTTACTGTTCGAAAAGCCCACCGGCTTCGACATCCCGGTGCTTGGCAACCTGTTCGGCACCCCGGAACGCGTAGCCATGGGCATGGGCGCCGAATCGGTCGATGAACTGCGCGAAATCGGCAAGCTGCTGGCCTTTCTCAAGGAGCCGGAGCCGCCGAAGGGCCTGAAGGATGCGTGGTCGAAGCTGCCGATCTTCAAGAAGGTCGTGTCGATGGCGCCGAAAGTGGTCAAGGACGCGGTGTGCCAGGAAGTGGTGGTCGAGGGTGACGACGTCGACCTCGGCGCGCTGCCGATCCAGCACTGCTGGCCAGGCGACGTGGCGCCCCTGATTACCTGGGGCCTTACCGTGACCCGCGGCCCGAACAAGGATCGCCAGAACCTGGGCATCTACCGTCAGCAGGTCATCGGCCGCAACAAGGTCATCATGCGCTGGCTCAGCCACCGTGGCGGTGCCTTGGACTACCGCGAGTGGTGCGAGAAAAACCCTGGCCAGCCGTTCCCGGTGGCCGTGGCCCTGGGCGCTGACCCGGCGACCATCCTCGGTGCCGTGACCCCGGTGCCGGACACCCTCTCCGAGTATGCCTTCGCCGGCCTGCTGCGTGGCAACCGCACCGAGCTGGTCAAGTGTCGTGGCAGCAACCTGCAGGTGCCAGCCACCGCCGAAATCATTCTGGAAGGCGTGATCCACCCGGGTGAAATGGCCCCGGAAGGGCCATATGGCGACCACACCGGCTACTACAACGAAGTGGACAGCTTCCCGGTGTTCACCGTCGAGCGCATCACCCACCGGCAAAAGCCGATCTACCACAGCACCTACACCGGCCGGCCGCCAGATGAGCCGGCAATCCTGGGTGTGGCGCTGAACGAAGTGTTCGTGCCGATCCTGCAGAAGCAGTTCCCGGAAATCACCGACTTCTACCTGCCGCCGGAAGGCTGTTCGTACCGCATGGCCGTGGTTACCATGAAAAAGCAGTACCCGGGCCACGCCAAGCGCGTGATGTTGGGTGTGTGGTCGTTCCTGCGACAGTTCATGTACACCAAGTTCGTTATTGTCACCGATGACGATATCAACGCCCGCGATTGGAACGATGTGATCTGGGCCATCACCACGCGCATGGACCCCAAGCGTGATACGGTGATGATCGACAACACCCCGATCGATTACCTCGACTTCGCGTCGCCGGTTTCGGGGTTGGGGTCGAAGATGGGCCTGGATGCCACGCACAAGTGGCCGGGCGAGACTACACGCGAATGGGGGCGGGTCATCGTCAAGGACGAAGCCGTCACCCGCCGTATCGATGAGCTGTGGGATCAGTTGGGAATAGATTGATGCAGGTAACGTTGCAGCCGTCCGGGGCGGTGCTGGCGCTCGAACCCGGGGAACGGATCCTGGATGGAGCGCGGCGGCTGGGCTATGACTGCCCGAACAGCTGCCGCAATGGCAATTGCCATGTCTGCGCCGCGTTGTTGGTTGAAGGCCGGGTACGCCAGGACGGCCAAGTCCGCGACCATGGCGAGTTGTTCACCTGCATTGCCGAACCGCTGGAGGACTGTGTGTTGCTCTGGGATGGTGTGCTCGCCCTGGGCGAGCTGCCGGTGCGCAAGCTGGCGTGCAGCGTCAGTGAGTGCGTCGACGTCGGTGGCGACGTCTGGCGGGTGCGCCTGCGTGCGCCTGCCGGCAAGCTACCGCGCTACCACGCCGGTCAGTACCTGATGATCGAGCGCGAGGGCGGCAAGCAGGCGGCCTTCTCGTTGGCCTCCGCACCCCATGCCGGGCGTGAGCTGGAGCTGCATGTGCTGGCGCGTGAGCCCAGTGCGCTGCAACTGATCGACCAACTCAGGCGTGACGGTTTGGCGCGCATCGAAATGCCCTTTGGCGACACCCACCTGGCCGAGCTGCCCGACGGCCCGCTGGTGCTGATCGCGGCGGGCACCGGCATGGGCCAGATGCACAGCCTGGTCGAACATTGCCGGGCCAGTGGCTTCAAGCACCCGGTGCACCTGTACTGGGGTGTGCGCCGGCCCGAAGATTTCTACCAGATCGAGCACTGGGACGAATGGCAGCGCCTGCCCAACCTGTTCCTGCATCAGGTGGTCAGCGACCTGTGCGGTTGGGAAGGCCGTTGCGGCATGCTGCATGAGGCGGTTTGTGAAGACATCGCCGACCTCAATACCGTGCATGTTTACGCCAGCGGTTCGCCAAACATGATCTACGCCACGCTCGATGCCTTGGTTGAAGCCGGGATGGATGCGCACCGTATGCGTGCGGATGTGTTTGCCTACGCACCACGCGGTTAATAACCGAAGTTTGAAGGTGTGGGTATAAGGCGGTAATTATTACCGCCTTGGCTAATAACTTTCACTGTTGCTGAAACAGTACTTCCCAATCGTCGGAACCTCGCATGAAACACTGCCGCGAGGGCTTGAGTATTTCTGCGTATTTGTCCTATGGTTACTGCAAGCGCCCGAGGCGCCGCGGTCTTGAGCCGCACGGTAATCGAATCGCGCTACATCCGTAGTTCACAGGGATAATGGCGGCAGCTTATGTCGGCACTCGAAAGTATGTCTTGGGAAGTTTCATACCCTCCGGCACTCGACTTTGGTCAGCAACACACGCGTGACCAGTTGTACAACTCCGTGAAAACGACGATGTCACGCCATCAGGGTGGGCCAGTGTGGCTGTTCGCCTATGGTTCGTTGATCTGGCGGCCCGAGTGCAACTCGGTGGAACGCCAGCGCGCGCGGGTACATGGTTATCACCGCGGTTTGTACCTGTGGTCGCACGAACATCGTGGCACTCCGGAAACGCCTGGGCTGGTGTTTGGCCTGGACCGGGGTGGCTCTTGCAGCGGTTTTGCCTATCGGTTGGATGAAAGCAACCTGGATGACTCACTGATGGCCCTGTGGCAGAGGGAGATGCCGTACCCGGCCTACCGGCCGCACTGGCTCAGCTGCCGCCTTGGCGATGGCAGCAAGGTACAGGCCCTGGGCTTTGTGCTGGAGCGGCATTTGCCTTGCTATGCAGGGAACCTGCCGGATACCTTGCTCAGCCAGATCCTGGCCAGTGCCAAGGGGCGCTATGGCACCACGCGCGATTATGTTGAACAGACCTTGAATGCCCTGCGCAGCCACCAGATGCCCGATCGCAACCTGGAGGCGCGGTTCCGCCGTTGCCATAACCTGCGCGAAGTGTGAGTAACCTGTACCGGCCTCTTCGCGGGCAAGCCCGCTCCCACAGGTACTGCACATTTCTCAAGGTTGGTGCGATCCCTGTGGGAGCGGGCTTGCCCGCGAAAGGGCCAGAACTGTCTTACTTCGCCAGCACCACCAACTTGCCCACAGCCTCCCGCTGCCCCAGTTTTTCAATGGCAGCCCCGGCCTCAGCCAGTGGATAAGTCTGCGACACCAGCGGCCTCAACTTGCCTTCGGCATGCCAGGCAAACAGCTGCCTGAAGTTGGCCGCGTTATCTTCCGGCTGACGTTGTGCAAACGCCCCCCAGAACACTCCCAGCACCGCTGCGCCCTTGAGTAACACCAGGTTGGCCGCCAACTGCGGGATGGCCCCACTGGCAAAGCCCACTACCAGCAGCCGGCCATTCCAGGCCAGCCCGCGCACTGCCTGCTCGAACAACTCGCCACCGACCGGGTCGTAGATGACGTCCACACCCTGGCCACCGGTCAGCCGCTTGATCTCTTCGCGCAGGCTGGCCTGGCTATAGTCGATCAGCTCATCCGCCCCGGCCGCTTTGGCCACGGCCAGTTTCTCGGCACTGCTGGCCGCTGCGATCACCCGTGCGCCCATGGCTTTGCCGATTTCCACCGCAGCCAGGCCGACGCCACCGGAAGCGCCCAGCACCAGTAATGTCTCGCCCGCTTGCAGCTGGCCGCGTTGCCGCAAGGCATGCATGGATGTGCCGTAGGTCATGCCGAACGCCGCCGCGGTGGTAAAGTCCATGCTCGCCGGGATCGGCAGCACGTTGTAGAACGGCACCGCCACCTGCTCGGCGAACGCGCCCCAGCCGGTCAGCGCCATGACTCGGTCACCCACCTTGAACGCGCCGGCCTTTTCCCCGACTGCGGCCACCACGCCCGCGGCTTCGCCGCCAGGGGAAAACGGCAGCGGCGGCTGGAACTGGTACTTGCCTTCGATGATCAGGGTGTCGGGGAAGTTGACCCCGGCGGCCTGCACATCCAGCAGGATCTCGTTCTTCTTCGGCAGCGGGCTGGGCACGTCTTCCAGCACCAGGTTGCGCGCCGGGCCCAGGGTTTTGCACAACACAGCTTTCATCGGGCTATTCCTTTGCGGGTAGTGGCCGATAAGTGTAGGAGGGCCACCTGCCGGGTCAACGAGCATGGCCCGCCCTGATGTGGGGGCATAAGTGGCGGCACAAGTCCGGGCTTGGGTTTGTGCAGCATGCTGGTTAAGCTGGCGCCAACTGTAATGAGGAGCGAATTCGTGAAAGCGTGGATCTTGATGGTACTGGCGCTGCTGCTGCCGGCTGCGGCCATGGCCGAGGAAGCCAAGGAAGGGGCGCCCAAGGTCGCCTACATCAGCCTGAGCCCGCCCTTTGTCGGCAACTATGCCCTCGACGGCGGCCCACGGCTGCGCGTGTACAAGGCCGACGTGGCCCTGAGGGTGACGGGGGACGAAGCGGCCAAGGCAGTGCAGCACCACGAACCGCTGATTCGCAACCAGCTGGTGGCATTGTTCACCCAGCAGACGGTAGACAGCATGAGCAACGTCGAGGCCAAGGAGCACCTTCGCCAGGAAGCGCTGAAGCAGGTGCAGCAGGTGCTGGAAGCGGAAGAGGGCAAGCCGATTGTTGAAGACCTGCTGTTCAATAACCTGATTGTGCAGTAACCCGTCAACCTAGGTTAACGCGGTCCTTGTGGGAGCGGCCTTGTGTCGCGAAAGGGCCGCGCAGCGGCCCCAGGGATTTCGGCCACACCGCATAAATTGCCGGGGCTGCTCTGCAGCCCTTTCGCGACACAAGGCCGCTCCCACAAGGCCGCGTTATTCTGTTATTTCAGCGCAACGCCACAATCACCGCCCATTGCTCCGGCGTCACCGGCATCACCGACAGGCGGCTGCCTTTCTGCACCAATGGCAACTCGGCCAGGCCGGACTGCTGCTTCAGCCAGCCCAGTTCAAGCACCCGTGGCAGGGTTTGCACATGGGCCACATCCACTGCGCTCCACGGGTTCTTCTCGGCCGTGGCCTTGGCATCGTAATAGTGGCTTTGCGGGTCCAGCGCGGTCGGGTCGGGGTAGGCTGCGCGAATGATTCGGGCAATGCCGGCGATGCCCGGTTGCGGGCAACTGGAGTGGTAGAAGAAAAATTCGTCGCCAACGCTCATGGCCCGCAGGAAATTACGCGCCTGATAGTTGCGCACGCCGTCCCAGCGCGCTTCGCCCAGGCGGCCGAGGGCTTCGATGGAGAGCTCGTCGGGCTCGGATTTCATCAGCCAGTAGGCCATGGATGCTGCTCCTGAAAAGGTTTGAAATAACCTGTTGCACGAAACCGACAGCCGGTTGGCGTCAAGGTTTGCGTGCGGACGCAGGTTGTCGGAAAATGCGCCCCGTTTAAAGCGCAATGCGCCGGCGGCACCCAGAAAGTCGCCGTGCACTGAACAGTTTGCCTTGGGGGGCAATCTTCCATGTATCAACGTAAAAAACCGGATCTGCTGTGGATCCTGGTGTTCATTTTTGGCCTGGGTGTGGTCACTACCGGTTATGCGCAGGGGTTCTGGGAGCGCAAGCTGGACAACGCCTATCAGATGCCGGCCGACGCCAGCCAGCCGCAACGTTGATGCCCCCTCTGGTGCTGCTCAACGCGGCGCCAGGTACCAGCCACGGTCCGAGACCGTCCCCTGCAGCGGTACATCCCAACTGGCCTGTGCCAGCCGTTCGACCTTCTGGCATTCATGGGCCAGCCCCATCAGTAAAGGCTTCTTCCAGGTTTTGCGACGCCCCTGGTAGGCCAGGCTGCGATCATAGAAACCGCCGCCCATACCCAAGCGCCCGCCCACTTCATCAAAACCGACCAGCGGCAGCAGGATAAGATCCAGCGCCCATACTGGCCGTTGGCGCTTGCGGTCGGTGACCGGCTCGGGAATGCGGAAGCGATTGGGCTTGAGCTTTTCACCTTGCTCGAAGCGCTGGAACACCATGCGCGTGCGCGGCCAGGCGTGCAGCACGGGCAGGTAGGTGCGCTTGCCGCGGCGTTGGGCTTCGCGCAGCAGCAGGCAAGGGTCGATTTCACCGTCGTTGGGTAAGTACAGGGCAATGTGCCGGGCGCGGCGGAACAGCGGGTTCTGTGCCAACTGGCGGTACAGGCCAAGGGCTGCCTGGCGTTGCTGGGCAGGGCTGAGGGCGCGGCGGGCATTGCGAAGCAGGCGACGAAGCTGGGGGCGGGTGAGCGGCGCGGTGTCGGTCATGGCACGGGCGATCCCAGGAGTGCTGGCCAACTTCAAGGCAGTTGGCCAAAACGAATTGCCCGCCGGAACAGGCGGGCAAGAAAATTCAGGCTCCCCGATCAGACCGCTGTCGGTGTAGCCCTTGAACCCGAAAGTTCAAGGTGGAGATTGCAGGGGGCGTTAAGGCTTTCCGTCGGGCGGACATGCACACCGGCCCCAGCGTGCAACCCCCGTGGTTGTGCGTATCGGCTCAGGGACATAACCGACTGGCGCATCCACCAGGGAGTGGCGCCAGTATACCAATCTCAACCGATTTTGGTATCCGTGTCGTCGGACAAAGCCTTGTCCACGCGATCCAGCAGGTCGCGCACCTGTTCGCGGTTGGTGCCGCTGACCGGGGCATCGGCGCGGTCTTCCTGGCGGTGCAGCATTTCGTGGGTAATGTTCAATGCCGCCATCACCGCGATGCGGTCGGCGCCGATCACCTTGCCGCTGCTGCGGATCTCGCGCATCTTGCCGTCCAGGTAGCGCGCGGCGCTGACCAGGTTGTTGCGCTCTTCCGGCGGGCAGATGATCGAGTATTCCTTGTCGAGGATCTGCACGGTGACGCTATTGCTTGAACTCATGAGTCTTGCTCCAGAGCCTTGAGGCGTAAAATCATCGACTCGACTTTGCGCTTGGCGATCTCGTTCTTTTCGATGAGGTGGGCGCGCTCTTCGCGCCAGGATTTTTCCTGAGCTACTAGGAGTGCATTTTGCCGTTTTAGTTGCTCGACGCGTTCGATCAGCAACTCGAATCGGCTCATCAGTGCCTGCAGGTCGTTCTCTTGCGTAGGTTGCACTCGATTCGCTCCGTCGTTGAGTCACCTGGCGATGATGCCTCTCCCTGGCTGCCGACGGCCAGTGCCGATGGTCTTGGCGCGCCTGCCGGTGCTAGGATACAAGGCCTCCATTCTAGTCATTGCGCCGTCTGGCGCCTAGCTGCCCATGCCCAATACCCAATCGCCTTACATTGCCTTCGCCATGCTGCTTTCGAGCAATGGCCACCCTGTCACCCCGGCCGAACTGCACGGCCTGCTGATCGGCCGCAGCTGCGCCGGTGCCGGCTTTGACGCCGACGGCTGGCTGGCCGATGCCGCCCAGCTGCTGGAAACCGAGCCCGGTGACACCGTACGCAACGCCCTGGTCGGCCTGCAGGAAATGGTCAAGGGCGAGCTCACCAGCGACGACATGGCCATCGTCCTGCTGCTGCCTACCGATGACGCCGCACTGAGCGACCGCGCCACCGCGCTGGGCCAGTGGTGCCAAGGTTTCATCACCGGTTTCGGCCTGAATGCCGGCGGCAAGGACTTGTCCGACGAGGCCAAGGACGTGCTGCAAGACCTGGTGGCCATTTCCCAGGTGCAGGAAGCGCTCGAAGAATCCGAAGACGGCGAGAGCGACTACATGGAAGTCATGGAATACCTGCGTGTGGCGCCTCTGCTGCTGTTCTCCGAGCTGGCCAGACCGGCCGAAGCCGCGCCCAAGCCATCGCTGCATTGATCAACCGGGGGTAGTCTGCCCATGAGCCACATTCCCAAGGGCGAGTATGCCCGTCGGCGCAAGGCGCTGATGGCGCAGATGGTCCCCAACAGTATCGCCATCCTGCCCGCCGCCGCAGTTGCCATCCGCAACCGCGACGTCGAGCATGTGTACCGCCAGGACAGCGACTTCCAGTACCTCAGCGGCTTCCCGGAACCTGAGGCGGTGATTGCCTTGATTCCCGGGCGCGAGCACGGTGAGTACGTGCTGTTCTGCCGGGAGCGCAACCCCGAACGTGAGCTGTGGGACGGCCTGCGGGCCGGCCAGGAAGGCGCGGTGCGCGACTTCGGCGCCGACGATGCCTTCCCCATCACCGATATCGACGAGATCCTGCCGGGCCTGATCGAAGGCCGCGAGCGGGTTTATAGCGCCATGGGCAGCAATGCCGAGTTCGACCGTCGGCTGATGGACTGGATCAACGTGATCCGCTCCAAGGCCCGTTTGGGCGCCCAGCCGCCGAACGAGTTCGTTGCGCTGGATCACCTGCTGCACGACATGCGCCTGTATAAATCGGCAGCAGAAGTGAAAGTGATGCGCGCGGCTGCAGACATTTCGGCGCGGGCCCATGTGCGGGCCATGCAGGCCTGTCGCGCCGGGCTGCACGAATACAGCCTGGAAGCCGAGCTGGACTACGAGTTCCGCAAGGGCGGCGCGAAGATGCCGGCTTATGGTTCGATCGTCGCGGCCGGGCGCAATGGCTGCATCCTGCACTATCAGCAGAACGACGCCCCGCTCAAGGATGGCGACCTGGTGCTGATCGACGCCGGCTGCGAAATCGACTGCTACGCCAGCGACATCACTCGCACGTTCCCGGTCAGCGGGCGCTTTTCGCCAGAGCAGAAGGCCATCTACGAGCTGGTACTCAAGGCCCAGGCGGCGGCCTTTGCCGAAATCGCCCCGGGCAAGCACTGGAATCACGCCCATGAGGCGACCGTGAGGGTGATTACCGAAGGCCTTGTGGAACTGGGCCTGCTCAGCGGTGAGGTGCAGGCGCTGATCGACAGCGAGGCCTATCGCGCCTTCTACATGCACCGTGCCGGGCACTGGCTGGGCATGGATGTACACGATGTGGGCGAGTACAAGGTGGGCGGCGAGTGGCGGGTGCTGGAGCCCGGCATGGCGCTGACCGTCGAACCGGGCATCTACATTGGTGCCGACAATCAGGCTGTGGCCAAAAAGTGGCGCGGCATTGGTGTAAGGATCGAGGACGACGTGGTGGTTACCCGGCAAGGTTGTGAAATCCTGACTTCAGGCGTGCCGCGCACGGTCGCCGAGATCGAGGCGCTGATGCAGGCCGCCCGCAAGGATGTGGCATGAACCGGGTAAACCTGGCGATCATCGGCGGTGGCCTGGTGGGTGCCAGCCTGGCGCTGGCCCTGCAGGCCGGGGCCAAGGCGCGCGGCTGGAAGATCCTGCTGATCGAGCCGTTCGCCCCTGGCGACAGCTTCCAGCCCAGCTACGATGCGCGCTCTTCGGCGTTGTCGTTCGGTACCCAGCAGATCTATCAGCAGTTGGGCCTGTGGCAGGCCATCGGCCGCCGCGCCGAACCGATCCGGCAAATTCATGTGTCCGACCGTGGCCGCTTCGGCGCCACCCGCCTGGATGCCCTGGAAGAGGGTGTGCCTGCGTTGGGCTACGTGGTGGAAAACGCCTGGTTGGGCCAATGCTTGTGGCAAGGGCTGGACAGTGAGGTAGTGAGCTGGCGCTGCCCGGCAGAAGTGACCTCGATGCAGGCGATCGAAGGTGGTTACCGCCTGCGCCTGAACGACGATACCCAGCTGGAGTGCGACCTGGCGGTACTGGCCGATGGCGGCCGCTCCGGCCTGCGCGAGCAACTGGGCATTCACGTGCGTCACACGCCTTACCAGCAGAGCGCGTTGATCGCCAACATCACCCCAGGTGAGGCCCACGGCGGCCAGGCGTTCGAGCGTTTCACCGAAGAAGGCCCCATGGCCCTGCTTCCGCTACCGGATAACCGCTGTGCACTGGTGTGGACCCGCCAGGGCATGGATGCGCGGCGCCTCGCCGACATCGACGAACGCAGCTTCCTGCGTGAGCTGCAGGGCGTGTTTGGCTATCGCCTGGGCGCTTTGCGCCAGGTCGGCGCACGGCACCTGTACCCGCTTTCACTGATCGAGGCCCAGGAGCAGGTGCGGCCGCACCTGGTCGTACTGGGCAATGCCGCACACAGCCTGCACCCCATTGCCGGCCAGGGCTTCAACCTGTCGCTGCGCGATGTGCAGTCGCTGGCCGATGCGCTGCTGGCTGGCCCGCAGCAGCCCGGTGACCTGACCACGTTGCAGGCCTATCACCAGCGCCAGCGCCTGGACCAGGCCATGACCATCGGTTTTTCCGACCAGGTCACGCGGGTGTTCGGCAGCAACCAGCCGTTGCTGGCGGTCGGGCGCAACCTCGGCTTGCTCGGGCTCGACCTGCTGCCGCCGGCCAAAAGCTGGTTCGCTCGCCAGGCCATGGGCCTGGGTACCCGTCCCGACATGCGGGGCCAGGCATGAGCAACCCGCGTAAACTGGCACGCCGTGCGCGCATGTTGCGCTGGATACTGAACCTCTACCCGCCGTACCTGGGCGCTGGCATCCGCGTGCAGTCCATCAGCCCGGACCTGCGCAGCATCAAGGTGGCGATGAAGCTGACCCGCTGGAACCGCAACTATGTTGGTACGCAGTTTGGTGGCAGCCTGTATTCGATGGTTGACCCGTTCTACATGTTGCTGCTGATCGAGCAACTGGGCCGCGACTACATCGTCTGGGACAAAGCCGCCAGCATCGATTTCATCTCGCCTGGCAAAGGCCCGGTGTATGCCGAATTCCACGTCGATGACGCGCTGCTGGCTGACATCCGCCAGCAAACCGCCACCGGCAAGAAGTGCCTGCCGCGTTTGCAGGTCGATATCCGCGACGGTGCCGGCGAGCTGGTGGCGCGGGTCGATAAAACCCTATACGTGCGGCTCAAGCCGCAAGCGAGGCTGGCGTAAGGCATGGAAATGCGCGCAGATCTGTTGATTGTCGGTGCCGGTATGGTCGGCAGCGCACTGGCCCTGGCGTTGCGCCACAGTGGCCTGCAAATCCTCTTGCTCGATGGCGGGCCGCTCACGGTCAAGCCATTCGATGCCCAGGCCCCGTTCGAGCCGCGTGTCAGCGCGCTGTCTGCGGCCAGCCAGCGCATCCTGGAGCGCCTTGGCGCCTGGGATGGTATTGCCCGGCGGCGTGCCACGCCGTACTCCGACATGCATGTGTGGGATGGCAGCGGCACCGGGCAGATTCACTTCTCGGCGGCCAGCGTGCATGCCCAGGTGCTCGGCCATATCGTCGAGAACCGGGTAGTGCAGGACGGCTTGCTGGAGCGTCTGCACGACAGTGACATAGGCCTGTTGCCCAATGCCCGGCTGGAGCAGCTGCGCCGTTCCGGCGATGAATGGCTGCTGACCCTGGCCGATGGCCGCCAGTTGCGTGCGCCGCTGGTGATCGCGGCCGATGGCGCCAACTCGGCCGTGCGACGCCTGGCCGGTTGCGAGACCCGCGAGTGGGATTACCTTCACCACGCCATCGTCACCAGTGTGCGTTGCAGTGCCGGGCACCAGGCCACGGCCTGGCAGCGCTTTACCGATGAGGGGCCGTTGGCCTTCCTGCCGTTGAGCCGCGATGGCCAGCAGGACTGGTGCTCGATTGTGTGGTCGACTACCCCGGAACATGCTGAGCAGTTGATGGCGCTGGATGAAGCAGCCTTCCTGAAGGCTCTGGAACGGGCGTTCGAAGGGCGCCTTGGCGATGTGTTGCAGGCCGACCCGCGGGTGTGTGTGCCGCTGCGCCAGCGCCATGCGAAGCGCTATGTGGATGAAGGCCTGGCTTTGATCGGCGACGCGGCCCACACCATTCACCCGTTGGCCGGGCAGGGCGTGAACCTGGGCTTCCTCGATGCCGCAGTGCTGGCCGAAGTGCTGGTCAATGCCTGCGAGCGTGGTGAACGGCTGGCAGATGTGAAAGTGTTGAGCCGTTACGAGCGGCGACGCATGCCGCACAACCTGGCGCTGATGGCGGCAATGGAAGGTTTTGAGCGGTTGTTCCAGGCTAACCCGTTGCCGTTGCGCTGGTTGCGTAACAGTGGGTTGAAACTGGTAGAGCAGATGCCGGAGGCCAAGGCGGTGTTCGTGCGCCAGGCTCTCGGATTGACCGGGGACCTTCCGGAGCTGGCAAAGGCGTGAGGTAACTGGGTTCCTGTGGGAGCGGGCATGCCCGCGAACACCGGCAAAGCCGGTGCCATACACCGCGCCGCCTGTTTCGCGGGCATGCCCGCTCCCACAGGAACCTTACGGCTGTTAACCCTCTGCAACATCCGGTAACGGCTAGGTAGATGAGCCAGAAAATGGGATTCACTACCATTTGCACCTCTCAAACGATCCGAGGAGTGCTTCACATGTTGCCACGCAAGCCCCTACTGGCCGCCCTGGCCCTGACCCTGTTCGGCGGCACCGCCCAGGCGGCGGACGAAGTGGTGGTGTACTCCTCGCGCATCGACGAGCTGATCAAGCCGGTGTTCGATGCCTATACCGCCAAGACCGGCGTCAAGATCAAGTTCATCACCGACAAGGAAGCCCCGCTGATGCAGCGCATCAAGGCCGAGGGCGACAACGGCGTGGCCGACCTGCTGCTGACCGTCGACGCCGGCAACCTGTGGCAGGCCGAGCAAATGGGCATCCTGCAGCCGATCAAGTCCGACATCATCGACCAGAACATCCCGTCGCAGTACCGTGCCTCGTCCCATGACTGGACCGGCCTGAGCCTGCGCGCGCGCACCATCATCTACTCCACCGAGCGGGTCAAACCCGAAGAACTGAGCACCTACGAAGCCCTGGCCGACAAACAGTGGGAAGGCCGCCTGTGCCTGCGCACGGCGAAGAAGGTGTACAACCAGTCGCTTACCGCCACCCTGATCGAAACCCATGGCGAGGCCAAGACCGAGCAAATCGTCAAAGGCTGGGTCAACAACTTGTCTACCGATGTGTTCTCCGACGACAACGCGGTGATCCAGGCCATCGAGGCCGGCCAGTGCGACGTGGGCGTGGTCAATACCTACTACTACGGCCGCCTGCACAAGCAGAACCCGAAGCTGCCGGTGAAGATTTTCTGGCCAAACCAGGGTGACCGTGGCGTGCACGTGAACCTGTCGGGCATTGGCCTGACCAAGCACGCACCGCACCCGGAAGCGGCGAAAAAGCTGGTGGAGTGGATGACTGGCGAGGAGGCGCAGAAGCTGTTCGCCGACATCAACCAGGAATTCCCGGCCAACCCGAAGGTCAAGCCCTCGGAGGAAGTGGCGGCGTGGGGCAGCTTCAAGGCCGACACCATTCCAGTGGAAATTGCCGGCAAGCGCCAGGCTGAAGCCATCCGCCTGATGGATCGGGCTGGCTACAACTAAGCGTCAGGCTTTAAGCTTTTGGGGCCTGCACGGGCCCTTTCGCGGGCTCGCCTGCTCCCACAGGAACTGCACAGGATTCAATTACTGTGCGAGCCCTGTGGGAGCGGGCATGCCCGCGAACGACCGCAAAGCGGTCGCAATTCAGCCACAGAGACACTCAACTTGCCCCACACCCCCCAACGCCGCTGGTACCTCCCGGTCTCCCTGATCGCCGCCCTGGTACTCCTGCCCCTGAGCGTGCTGCTGTTGTCCTGGCAGTCGATCGACACGCAGATCTGGTCGCACCTGCTCGACACCCAGATGAGCCGCCTGCTCAGCAATACCCTGACCCTGGTGGTGGGCGTCGGCATCGGTGTCACCGTGCTGGGGGTCAGTCTCGCCTGGCTCACCAGCCTCTGCGAGTTCCCCGGCCGACGCTGGCTGGACTGGGCGCTGATGTTGCCGTTCGCCATCCCGGCCTACGTGCTGGCGTTTGTCTTCGTCGGCCTGCTGGACTTCGCCGGCCCGGTGCAAAGTGCCCTGCGCGAAGTGTTCGGGCCCATGCGCCTGCCGCGGGTGCGCTCCACCGGTGGGGTGATCATCGTTCTGGTGCTGGTGTTCTACCCCTACGTCTACCTGCTGGCGCGCACGGCCTTCCTGGCCCAGGGCAAGGGCCTGATGGAGGCAGCGCGGGTACTCGGGCTGTCACCCTTGCAAGCATTCTGGCGTGTGGCCCTGCCCATGGCGCGGCCTGCGATCGGTGCCGGTATCGCCCTGGCCCTGATGGAAACCCTGGCCGACTTCGGCGCGGTGGCGGTGTTCAACTTCGACACGTTCACCACCGCCATCTACAAGACCTGGTACGGCTTCTTCAGCCTGTCCAGTGCCGCCCAGCTGGCCAGCCTGCTGTTGCTGGCGGTGATGCTGGTGCTGTACGGCGAGCGCCGTGCCCGGGGGGCCAGCCGCAGCGGCAACGAGCGGCCGCGGGGGCAGGCGTTGTACCACCTGCGCGGGGTCAAGGCACTGTTGGCCAGCGGTTGGTGCCTGCTGGTGTTCGCCTGCGCCTTCGTCATCCCGCTGCTGCAGTTGCTGGCGTGGTGCTGGCAACGCGGTCGGCATGACCTGGACGAGCGTTATGTCGGCCTGGTGCTGCACACCTTGTACCTGGGTGGCATGGCGGCGCTGGTCACCGTGTGCGTGGCGCTGCTGCTGGCTTTTGCCCGGCGCCAGGCGCCGACCGGCGCGATCCGTGCCGGTGTCGGGCTAGCCAACCTGGGCTATGCGTTGCCAGGCTCGGTGCTGGCGGTGGCAATCATGCTGGCCTTCAGCCACCTCGATAACCAGCTGGTCATCCCGCTGTCCAGCTGGTTGGGTGGGGCAGGCAAGCCGCTGCTGCTGGGGAGCCTCTCGGCGTTGCTGCTGGCCTACCTGGTGCGCTTCATCGCGGTGGCCTATGGGCCGCTGGAGAACAGCCTGGAGCGTATCCGCCCGTCACTGCCCGAGGCTTCCCGCAGCCTGGGTGTCGGTGGCGCGAGATTGTTTTTCAAGGTGTATCTGCCGCTGCTGGTGCCCGGCGCCCTGAGCGCTGCGTTGCTGGTGTTCGTCGACGTGCTCAAGGAAATGCCGGCCACCTTGCTGATGCGACCGTTCGGCTGGGACACCCTGGCGGTCCGGGTGTTCGAGATGACCAGCGAGGGCGAATGGGCGCGCGCATCGCTGCCGGCGTTGACGCTGGTGCTGGTGGGGTTGCTGCCGGTCATCGGCCTGATCCGCCGTTCGGCACGTCGACCCGGTCACAGTGACTGAGGGTGCCAGCTTGCCACCTTGCGGCTACAATGCGCGGCATTCGCGCGACGGGTGTTAAACAAGAAGAGCTGACGAGCAACGTCATCGACCGCCGCCGCTTCGCCACGCCCGGAAGGAGAAACCCATGGGACAGCGCACGCTTTTGTACGACTTGCACCTGGCGCTAGGCGCCAAGACGGTCGATTTCGGTGGCTGGGACATGCCCCTGCACTATGGCTCGCAGGTCGAGGAGCACCACCAGGTGCGCAGAGACTGCGGCGTTTTCGATGTTTCCCACATGACCGTGATCGACGTCGAGGGCACCGATGCCTGCGTTTGGCTACAGCGCTTGCTGGCCAACGACGTGGCCCGCCTCGACGACGTCGGCAAGGCACTGTACAGCCCGCTGCTGCACGCGCAGGGTGGGGTAATCGACGACTTGCTGGTCTACCGCACAGAAGGCGGCTACCGCCTGGTTACCAATGCTGCCACCCGGGCCAAAGTGCTCGACTGGCTACAGCAACAGAGGGCCGGTTTCGCCGTGGCCTTCCAGCCCCGCCCCGACCTTGCCATCCTTGCCATCCAGGGGCCGCATGCCCGTGAAAAGGTTGCGGCCCTGCTCAGCCCCGCCCGCGCTGCGCTGATCCGCGAGTTGCGCCCGTTCGAAGGCGTCAACGAAGGCGACTGGTTCATCGCCCGCACGGGCTATACCGGCGAAGACGGCCTGGAAATCATCTTCCCGGGTGAGCAGGCCGTAGCCTTCTTCAACGACCTGGTTGGCGCCGGCATCGCGCCCAGTGGCCTTGGCGCCCGCGATACCCTGCGGCTGGAAGCCGGCATGAACCTGTACGGTCAGGATATCGATGAAGCCCACACGCCGTTGACGTCCAACCTGGGCTGGAGCATCGCCTGGGAGCCGGCTGAGCGCGACTTCATCGGGCGCGCCGGCCTGCTGGCGGAAATCGAGAACGGCGTGCAGGAAAAACTGGTCGGCCTGGTGCTGGAGGAGCGCGGCGTATTGCGTGCCCATCAGGTGGTGCGTGTATCAGGCATTGGCGAAGGGGAGATCACCAGTGGTAGTTTCTCTCCTACGCTGAGCAAGTCCATTGCGCTGGCGCGCGTGCCCATGGCTACCGGTGACAGGGCCGAGGTGGAAATCCGCGGCAAGTGGTACCCGGTGCGGGTGGTCAAGCCGACCTTCGTGCGCCACGGCAAGATTTTGATCTGAACAATTTTTAACCGGCGGGCGTACCGCTGAGCCAATCGAGGAATTCAAGACATGAGCAATATCCCCGCCGATCTGCGTTTTGCCGAAAGCCATGAATGGGCTCGCCTGGAAGCCGATGGCACTGTGACCGTAGGCATCAGCGACCACGCCCAGCAAGCCCTGGGTGACGTGGTATTCGTTGAACTGGCCGAAGTTGGCAAGGTGTTTGGCGCTGGCGACGCAGCCGGTGTGGTCGAGTCGGTGAAGGCCGCTTCGGACATCTATGCCCCGGTGGGTGGCGAAGTGATCGCGGTGAACGATGAGCTGGCTGACAGCCCGGAACTGCTTAACGAAGAACCTTATGAATCGTGGATCTTCAAGCTCAAGCCAAGCGACAAGGCCGAGCTGGACAAGCTGCTGGATGCTGCTGCCTACAAGGCTGCGATCGGCGAATAAGACCGCGTCGCCTGCTTCGCGGGCACGCCCGCTCCCACAGGGATAGCGCCAGCTTTGGGCCTGTGCTTGACCTGTGGGAGCGGGCATGCCCGCGAAGAGGCCGGTACAGGCAAAGCAAGTTTCCCCGCAGAATCGGCAATCCTTCCTAGACTTATAAGTCTCCATGAGACCCGGTCTAGGAAGAGAGCGTCGACATGTCCCAGTCGCCATCCCTGCATCAACTGCAAGAGCTCAACCCTTTCCTGCGTCGCCACCTGGGCCCGGATGCTTCCGAGCAGCAGGCCATGCTCAACGTGCTGGGTGTCGCCAGCCGCAGCGAGCTGATCGAGCAGACCGTTCCCCCCGACATCCGCCTCAATCGCGCCCTCGACCTGCCGCCAGCGCTGGACGAACAGGCTGCCCTGGCCAAGCTGGCCGGTTATGCCGAACAGAACCAGGTGTGGACCAGCCTGATCGGCATGGGCTACCACGGCACCATCACGCCTACGGTCATCCTGCGCAACGTGCTGGAAAACCCCGGCTGGTACACCGCCTACACGCCGTACCAACCCGAAATCGCCCAAGGCCGGCTGGAGGCGCTGCTGAACTTCCAGCAGATGGTCATCGACCTCACCGGGCTGGCGTTGGCCAATGCGTCGCTGCTCGATGAAGCAACCGCCGCTGCCGAAGCCATGGCCCTGGCCAAGCGGGTGGCGCGCAACAAGAGCAACGCCTTCTTTGCCGACGAGCACTGCCACCCGCAGACCCTGTCGGTGCTGAAGACCCGGGCCGAGGGCTTTGGCTTCGAGCTGATCGTCGACACGGTGGACAACCTTGGCAAACACTCGGTATTTGGCGCTTTGCTGCAATACCCTGACACCCATGGCGAGGTGCGCGACCTGCGCCCACTGATCGACCAGTTGCATGGCCAGCAGGCACTGGCCTGCGTGGCCGCCGACCTGCTCAGCCTGGTAGTGCTGACGCCGCCTGGCGAGCTGGGCGCCGATGTGGTGCTGGGCTCTACCCAGCGCTTTGGCGTGCCGATGGGCTACGGCGGCCCCCACGCGGCCTATTTCGCCTGTCGCGACGACTACAAGCGGGCCATGCCTGGGCGCATCATTGGTGTGTCGCGTGATGCCCGTGGCAACACGGCGCTGCGCATGGCCTTGCAGACCCGTGAGCAGCATATCCGCCGCGAGAAGGCCAACTCCAACATTTGTACGGCCCAGGTTCTGCTGGCCAACATTGCTGGCTTCTACGCGGTGTACCACGGCCCGGAGGGCCTGCAACGCATCGCCCAGCGGGTGCATCGGCTGACCTTCATTCTGGCTGCCGGCCTTGAGGCCAAAGGCATCAAACGCATCAACCAGCATTTTTTCGACACCCTCACGCTGGATGTTGGGGGGACCCAGGCGGCCATCATCGAAAGCGCCGAAGCTGCGCAGGTCAACTTGCGCATCCTCGGTCGCGGGCATTTGGCTGTGAGCCTGGACGAGACGTGCAGCGAGCATACGGTGCTGCGGTTGTTCGACATCTTCCTGGGGGTCGATCACGGGTTGGATATCGCCACGCTGGATCAGTTGGCCCTGCCTGAGGGCATCCCGGCCACCCTGGCGCGGCGTTCACCCATCCTCGCTCACCCGGTGTTCAACCTGCACCACAGCGAAACCGAAATGCTGCGCTACCTCAAGCAGCTGGAGAACAAGGACCTGGCCCTGAATCAGTCGATGATCCCGCTGGGCTCCTGCACCATGAAGCTCAACGCCACCAGCGAGATGATCCCCATCACCTGGCCCGGTTTTGCCCAGCTGCACCCGTTTGCCCCGGCCGGGCAGGCCACCGGCTACAAGGCGATGATCGACGAACTGGAAAGCTGGTTGTGCGCGATTACCGGCTTCGACGCCATTTGCATGCAGCCCAACTCCGGCGCGCAGGGCGAATATGCTGGCCTGATGGCAATTACCCGTTATCACCGCAGCCGCCACCAGCCAGCGCGTACGCTGTGCCTGATCCCGTCGTCAGCCCATGGCACCAACCCGGCTTCAGCGCAGATGGCGGGCATGGACGTGGTGATCGTCGATTGCGATGACAATGGCAACGTCGACCTGGCCGACCTCAAGCGCAAGGCCCACGCGGCCGGGGAGCGCTTGTCGTGCCTGATGGTCACTTACCCGTCGACCCACGGCGTGTACGAAGAAGGGATCCGCGAAATCTGCGAGGTGGTGCACCAGCATGGCGGCCAGGTGTACATGGACGGTGCCAACCTCAATGCCCAGGTGGGCCTGGCGCGCCCGGCGGACATGGGGGCCGATGTCTCGCACATGAACCTGCACAAGACTTTCTGCATTCCTCACGGTGGTGGCGGCCCGGGCATGGGGCCGATCGGCATTCGTGCGCACCTTGAACCATTCGTCGCCAGCCACCCGGTAGTCCCGGTGGCTGGCCTGGACCCGAACAACAGTGCGGTCAGTGCCGCGCCGTGGGGCAGCGCGAGCATTTTGCCGATCAGCTGGATGTACATCGCCATGATGGGGCCGCAGCTGGCCGACGCCAGCGAGGTGGCGATCCTTTCGGCCAACTACCTGGCCAGCCAGCTGGGTGGCGCCTTCCCGGTGCTGTACCGCGGGCGCAACCAGCGGGTGGCGCACGAGTGCATCTTCGACCTGCGGCCGTTGAAAGTGCAGACCGGCATCAGCGAAGAGGATGTGGCCAAGCGCCTGATGGACTATGGCTTCCATGCCCCGACCATGTCATTCCCGGTGCCGGGCACGCTGATGGTGGAACCGACCGAAAGTGAGTCGAAAGCCGAGCTGGACCGCTTTGTCGAGGCGATGCTGGCGATTCGCGCGGAAATTGCCGAGGTGCAGGAGGGTAACTGGCCTGCGGAGAACAACCCGCTCAAGCATGCGCCGCATACGCTGGAGGATGTGCTGGGGGTGTGGGATCGGCCCTATAGCCAGGCGCAGGCGGTGGCGCCCAGTGCACACGTGCGCCAGCACAAGTACTGGCCGGCGGTGAACCGGGTCGACAACGTGTATGGGGACAGGAACCTGTTCTGTTCGTGTGTACCGGTGGAGGCTTATCGCTGAGATTGGTGGTGGCTTCTTCGCGGGCTTGCCCGCTCCCACAGGGACCGTGCAGGGCTTGAATCTTGTGCAACTCCTGTGGGAGCGGGCAAGCCCGCGAAGAAGGCGACGCGGTTATTCGGCTACTGCATTCTTGGCCAGGATGGCATTGGCCAGTTCCATATCGGAAGCCTGCATCCCCGGGTTCTCCGCCCGCACCTGCTTCAACGCCGCCTCCAGAAACGGCCCTCGAATGGCCCCTTCGCTGGCCACGAAGCTGCCGGCATCATCCTGTGCCGCTACTACCAGCTTGTGATCGTGCGAGGTCAGGTAGCTCGATGCCGTGGTGGCACCGGAAGTCATTATGTTACGCCAGAAGGTATCGGCCATGGCCGAGCCCACAGGCAGCGAAAGCAAGGCAGCGGCAGCGATGGCGGTTTTGAGACGCATGTTGAAACACCTCGAAGGGTGAGGGGGTTGAAGATGCGCGGTTGGATCTTTTCAGGCGAGGCAAGTTCCTGAATGCAAGGGGCTTTTCGTCAGCTGCAGACGCGCAGCACTTCTTCCTCTCGCGTCTGCCCGCTGGCCACTTTCGCCTCGCCACAACGGCGCAGGTCCACCAGGCCGTCGGCCAGTGCCTGGCGCCGCAATCGGGTCAGGTCGGCGTTCGGGCCGATCAGTGCACGCAGGCTGTCGCTTGGCTCGAGCAGTTCGAACAACCCCGTGCGCCCATGAAAGCCGGTACCCCGACATGTGCGGCAGTTGGCTGATGCCGTCGCCTGGCAATCCGTGCATAGGGTACGCACCAGCCGCTGGGCCATGACGCCGATAAGCGTCGCCTTGATCAGGTAGTCGGCCACACCCAGTTCTTGCAGGCGGGTGATTGCCGAGCAGGCGTCGTTGGTATGCAGGGTCGACAGCACCAGATGCCCGGTCAGGGCTGCCTGCACCGCCACCAGGGCGGTTTCGCGGTCGCGGATTTCACCGATCATGATGATGTCCGGGTCCTGGCGCAGTAAAGCCCGCACACCGTCGGCAAAGCCCAGGTCCAGGGCCGGTTGGACCTGCAACTGGTTGAAGGCCGGCTCAAGTCGCTCGATCGGGTCTTCGATGGTGCACAGGTTGACCTGTGGCGTGGCCAGCAGCTTGAGGCTGGCGTACAGCGTGCTGGTCTTGCCGGAGCCAGTGGGGCCGGTAACCAGGATGATCCCTTGGCGTTGGCCAAGCAGGCTTTGCCACTGTGCCAGCTGCGCCCCCTCCAGGCCGAGGCGGTCGAAGCCCTCTTGCAACTGGTGCGGGTCGAACAGGCGCAGTACCAGCTTTTCGCCGAATGGCGTCGGCAGGGTCGACAGCCGCAACTCCACTTCGCGGCCCCTCGGCAGCCGGCTTTGCAGGCGGCCGTCCTGCGGCCGGCGCTTCTCGGCAACGTCCATGCGGCTCAGGTGCTTGAGGCGGCTGACCAGTGCCAGGGTTACCCCGGCGGGGAAGCTATAGACGGTGTGCAACAGGCCATCTATGCGGTAGCGCAACTGGCCTTGTTCGCGTCGGGGCTCCAGGTGGATATCACTGGCGCGTTGTTCAATGGCGTACTGCAGCAGCCAGTCGACGATATGCACGATGTGCGCGTCGTCGGCGCTGGCCTCGGCCTGGCGCTTGCCCAGCTCCAGCAGCTGTTCGAGCTCGCCCAGGCGGGTCGATTGCTGGTGCTGTGCACCCTTTACCGACTGGGCCAGGCGGTGGAAAGCCTGCCCAGACTGGCGGATTTGCACCGGGCTTGCCAGCACGCGGCGGATTGGCCGGCCCAGGCTGCGGGCCAGGTCTTGCTGCCAGTCATCCTGATAAGGCTGGGCGCTGGCGACGGTGATACCGGAAGGGTCGGCGGCGACGATGAGGATGCCATGGCGCTGGGCGAAGGCCGGGGATATCAGGCCAGTGACCTGGGGCAGGTCGAGTTGCATCGGGTCGATGCGCAGGTACGGCTGGTTGACCTTGCCGGACAGCCATTGGCAGAGGCGGTCCAGGTCCAGGCATTGGCCGGGGTGCAGGCGGTTCTCCAGCCTGCAGGCGGCTATCTGCTCAAGCGGGTGGCTGGCCGGGTGGGCGGCGGCGTGTTCCAGGACTTGCAGGGTGTCATTGGCGTGCAGGTGCTGGTCGGCGAGCAGGGCTTCGAGCACGCGCCTGAGATCGAGTGCCGGGTTGTCGGGGGTGTGCATGGTGGCGTCCGTGCCTGAGGGGAGTGCTGATCAAGGTTAGACGGACGTGGGGCGGTTGATGGCGGTGAAGGGTTTCGGGATTTTGCGCTGCCGGTGCTGGCCTCTTCGCGGGCACGCCCGCTCCCACAGGATCTGCACGGCATTCGAGGCTTGCGCTGGACCTGTGGGAGCGGGCATGCCCGCGAAGAGGCCAGAGCAGGAACAACGGATACCTCAGACCACCGCCAACTCCACCCGCTGCTGGTTGGTCAGGCTCACCTCACCCACGCACACCAGGTTGCGCAGTTTCTGCGCAATCACCTCGGCCCGGTGCCAGCTCAGCCCGCCGATACCCACCTCGATATCCAGCCAATCATCCTGCTGGCAGACCTGCACGCTGTGTGGGGTCAGGAATTGTAGGGCAAACAGGTTGAGTACCCGGCACAAGCTGTCGGGTTCGGCTTCGGCTTGCAGGCGATAGTGGACGGTGCTGTGGGCGTTGCTGGCGGCCCAGGCGTCGGTACGGGGCTGTGCGTTCATGCTGGTCTCCGCGAATGTGGGAGAAATTTTTGCACGTTGGTAGCGGTATTATTTCGCTATGATTTGATCATTTCGCAATGTTGGCGAATTGATTAATTCAGATATTGGCTTTCAGGAGATTGAATAATGCATAGCGAGCTGGACGCCTACGACCGCCGTATTCTAGAACTGCTGCAAGAGGACGCTTCGCTGTCCAGCGCGCAGATCGCCGAGCGTGTTGGGCTTTCGCAATCGCCGTGCTGGCGGCGCATTCAGCGCTTGAAGGAGGAGGGGGTGATTCGCGGGCAGGTGACCTTGCTGGACCGCAAGAAGGTTGGCCTCAACACGCAGATTTTCGCCGAGGTGAAGCTCAATGCTCACGGGCGCTCCAACTTTACCGAGTTTACCGAGGCGATCCGCGGGTTCCCTGAGGTACTGGAGTGCTATGTGCTGATGGGGTCGGTGGACTTTCTGCTGCGGATCGTTACGTCGGATATCGAGGCTTATGAGCGGTTCTTCTTTGAAAAGCTGTCGAACGTGCCGGGTATCCAGGAAGTGAATTCGATTGTGGCGCTGTCGGAGATCAAGTCCACCACCAGCCTGCCACTGTCTCGGTGAAGCTTTCGCGGGCTTGCCCGCTCCCACAGGTACTGCGCCAAGCCTGAGGCCTGCGCAGTACCTGTGGGAGCGGGCAAGCCCGCGAAGAAGGCGACGCGGTCTCAAGCCTTGAGCAGGTGTTTCCAGCCGCGGCTTTGATCCACAGCACGAGCCTGCTCGATACGCGCCTCAAGCAGTTCATCAGGCTCCTCGCCCAATGGCAGCTCTGCCAGCTCATGCAGTTTCTTCAGGTCGCCATACAGGCGGTCCATCTGCGGCGCCTCCAGTACCTGACGGGCATGGTGCAGCCAGGCCAGCAGCTGTTCGATACGCGGCAATTGCTCGGCCAGGTCTTCCGGGCGCTGGGTGTACAGCGGCAGCTTCAGTGCACGGCCTTCTTCGCCCAGCAAATGCCCCAGCCAGCTGGCCAGTTGCGCCTTGCCCTGGCGTTCGCCACGGCCTTTGCGCTCTGCGGTCCAGGCACGGGCCAGCAGCCAGCGCGAGGTTTCCAGCGAGAACTGGCCCCAACGCACGTCTTCCAGCTCTTCGGCGAATTGCTCGGGGGCGGCGCGGCGGATGTCTTCGTCATCGTTACCGGCTTGTACCAGCGGGCGCCAGTCTTCCAGCAAGGCATCCAGGCTACTGCGCAGGTCGCGGGTAGTGGCACGCGGTGCGGCCTGGCCCAGGCTGGCGGTGATTGCGCGCAGCTCGCTCAGGCACTCGACCCAGTCCTGCAGCAGGCGCCAGTGGCCATTATGGCGATATTGCTCAGCCAGGCGCTGGGTGCTGCCCAGCAGTTGCCAGGCCAGCGCGGCGTAGGCGTCGTCCACAGCCATTTCGGCGTCCAGCTCGGTGTGTGGCAGGCCCAGCTCGTAGCTGTCCGGCTCCAGCAGGCGGTAGCCACGCTCCGCCTTGCTGATGTCGCAGGGCATCAGTGGCAGGCTGGCGGCCAGCTCGGCGGCCAGTTCCAGCAGGGCTTGCGGTTCGCCCTCGCGCAGTTCGAGTTCCAGCTCGCAGATCTCTTCCTTGCGCTTGCCGGCAACCACAAAGCCCTGGTCCAGCGCGGCCTCGATCACGACCTTGCTTTTGCCACGGCCCCAGGCGATTTCAGCGAACTCGCGGGTGAAGTCGGTGGTGAACAGTGGCTTGATGGTCTTTTTGTCCAGCTCGGCCAACTGCTCGGGCCAGCAGCTGGCGTCGAGTTTTTTCAGGTCGAGCTTGGCTTTGTCCAGGTTCCACTCGTACTCGTTGCGCTCGGACAGGCCCGCCACACTCTGGCCGCGGCACTTGAGGGTCTGGATGACCACATCGCCATCGCGGCGCAGGCGCAGGGCGACACGCGCGGCGGACAGCTCACGCTCGGGGGTGTCGAAGTACTGGTTGGTCAGTTCGCGGGTCTGCCAGCCGGACTTGTTGCGCTTTTTCAGCAGAGGGTGCTCGCGCAGGGCGGCAAGGGTCTCGCGGCTGGCGCGGAGCTTCAGTTCGGTTTCTTTGTGCATCACAGACTCGAAGGGGGGCGTGGTTGGCAGAGAGTCTACAGCAGTCCGCTGCCAACGGTTTATTCCAGACAGCGGATAGTCCTATGATGGGCAACGCTTCCGAGGAGTATGTGCATGCCGTTGCCGACGCTGAAAGACCAGTTTGCCGCCTTGATCGCCGCGCCTTCGGTCAGTTGCACCCAACCTGCGCTGGATCAGCCCAACCGCCAGGTCATCGACCTGCTGGCGGGGTGGCTGGGCGACCTGGGTTTCAAATGTGACATCCAGCAGGTCACCCCCGGCAAGTTCAACCTGCTGGCCAGCCGTGGCACCGGCCCGGGTGGCCTGGTGCTGGCGGGGCACAGCGACACCGTGCCCTATGACGAACAACTGTGGGCCAGTGACCCACTGAAGCTGACCGAGGTGGATGGCCGCTGGGTCGGCCTGGGCAGCTGCGACATGAAGGGTTTTTTCGCCCTGGTCATCGAAGCGGTCATCCCGCTGCTGGAGCACGACTTCAAGCAGCCGCTGCTGATCCTTGCCACCTGCGACGAAGAAAGCTCCATGTCCGGTGCCCGCGCCCTGGCCGAGGCCGGCCAGCCGCTGGGCCGTGCGGCGGTGATCGGCGAGCCGACCGGGCTGCGGCCGATCCGCATGCACAAGGGCATCCTCATGGACCGCATCGACATCCTCGGGCGCAGCGGCCATTCGTCGGACCCGAACCTGGGCCGTAGTGCCATGGAGGCCATGCACGCCGTGATGGGCGAGCTGATGGGCCTGCGCCAGCACTGGCAGCAAACCTATCGCAACCCGCAATTCACCGTGCCGACCCCGACCATGAACTTTGGCTGTATCCACGGTGGCGACAACCCCAACCGCATCTGCGGCCAGTGCGCCCTGGAGTTCGACCTGCGGCCGTTGCCGGGCATGGATGTGGAGCAGCTGCGTGCCGCCATTCGCGAGAAGCTTGTGCCCGTGGCCGAGCGCCATGATGTGCGCATCGACTACGCGCCCCTGTTCCCGGAGGTTCCGCCGTTCGAGCAGGCGGCCGATGCCGAGTTGGTGCAAGTGGCGGAGCGCCTGACCGGGCATCGCGCCGAAGCGGTGGCGTTCGGCACCGAAGCGCCTTATCTTCAGCAGCTGGGTTGCCAGACCATCGTGCTGGGCCCTGGCGACATCGCCTGTGCCCACCAGCCCGGCGAATACCTTGAAATGTCACGAATCGAGCCTACCGTGCGTCTATTGCGTGACCTGATCCGGCACTATTGCCTGGACTAAACGTCCATTGACCTTATTCGTTCCTGCCTAGAGGAGACCGCGCGTGACCGCAAGCCTGTTCCGACGATGATCCTGAACGCCCCCTTTATCGCCGTTCTCCGTCCACTTATCCACAGGCCCTGTCATGCCCGACTACGTCAACTGGCTGCGTCATGCCTCCCCGTACATCAATGCCCATCGCGACTGCACCTTCGTGGTCATGCTCCCTGGCGATGGGGTGGAACACCCTAATTTCGGCAACATCGTCCATGACCTGGTGCTGCTGCACAGCCTTGGCGTGCGGCTGGTGCTGGTGCATGGCTCGCGCCCGCAGATCGAAAGCCGCCTGGCGGATCGCGGGCTGACCCCGCACTACCACCATGGCCTGCGCATCACCGACGCAGCCACCCTTGATTGCGTGATCGATGCCGTTGGTGCCCTGCGCCTGGCCATCGAGGCGCGCCTGTCGATGGACATCGCTGCTTCGCCGATGCAGGGCTCACGCCTGCGTGTAGCGTCTGGCAACCTGGTGACCGCACGGCCGATCGGCGTGCTTGAAGGGGTGGACTACCACCACACCGGCGAAGTGCGCCGGGTCGACCGCAAGGGCATCAGCCGCCTGCTGGATGAGCGCTCCATCGTGCTGCTGTCGCCGCTGGGCTACTCGCCAACTGGCGAGATTTTCAACCTGGCCTGCGAAGACGTGGCCACCCGCGCTGCCATCGAGCTGGGCGCTGACAAGCTGCTGCTGTTCGGTGCCGAGCCGGGGTTGCTGGATGCAGATGGCAAGCTGGTACGGGAGCTGCGCCCGCAGCAGGTTGCCCCGCATCTTCAGCGCTTGGGCAGCGACTACCAGGGCGAGTTGCTGGATGCTGCCGCCGAGGCCTGCAAAGGCGGTGTGGCGCGCAGCCATATCGTCAGCTATGCCGAAGACGGCGCTTTGCTGACCGAGCTATTCACCCGTGGCGGTGGCGGTACGCTGGTGTCGCAGGAGCAGTTTGAAGTGGTGCGCGAGGCCACCATCGAGGACGTGGGTGGCTTGCTGGAGCTGATCAGCCCGCTGGAAGAGCAGGGCATCCTGGTGCGCCGCTCGCGCGAGGTGCTGGAGCGGGAGATCGAGCAGTTCAGCGTGGTGGAGCGCGAGGGCATGATCATCGCCTGCGCGGCGCTGTACCCGATTGCCGATTCCGAGGCAGGGGAGCTGGCGTGCCTGGCGGTGAACCCGGAGTACCGCCATGGCGGGCGTGGGGATGAATTGCTGGAGCGCATCGAGAGCCGGGCGCGGCAGATGGGGCTGAATACCTTGTTCGTGCTTACAACGCGTACCGCGCACTGGTTCCGTGAGCGTGGTTTTGCGCCAAGCGGGGTAGAGCGGCTGCCGGCGGCGCGGGCTTCGCTGTACAACTACCAGCGCAATTCGAAGATTTTCGAGAAGTCCCTGTAAGCCTGCACCGGCCTCTTCGCGGGCTCGCCCGCTCCCACAGGGTAATCACAAGGCTTGAAACCTGTGATGTACCTGTGGGAGCGGGCAAGCCCGCGAAGCAGGCGACACCGATCTCAAACAAAAACGCCGCCCTTATGGGCGGCGTTCTTGTTTACACGGTATGCAGGTACCAGTTGTACTCGAGGTCGGAGATCGAGTGCTCGAACTCCTCCAGCTCGCTCTCCTTGCACGCGACGAAGATGTCGATGTACTTCGGATCGATGTACTTGTTCAGGATCTCGCTGTCGTCCAGCTCGCGCAGGGCGTCGCGCAGGTTGTTCGGCAGGCTCTGCTCCAGCTGTTCGTACGAGTTGCCTTCGATCGGGGCGCCAGGCTCGATCTTGTTGGTCAGGCCATGGTGCACACCGGCCAACACAGCAGCCATCATCAGGTACGGGTTGGCGTCGGCACCGGCCACGCGGTGCTCGATGCGCACGGCGTCCGCCGAGCCGGTTGGCACGCGCAGGGCCACGGTGCGGTTGTCCAGGCCCCAGCTTGGCGCGTTCGGTACATAGAACTGCGCGCCAAAGCGGCGGTACGAGTTGACGTTCGGGCAAAGGAACGCCATGGACGCGGGCAGGGTCTCGAGCACACCGCCGACAGCGTGACGTAGCGCGGCGTTCTGCTCGGGATCCTCGCTGGTGAAGATGTTGTTGCCATCTTTGTCCAGCACGGAAATGTGTACATGCAGACCGTTGCCTGCCTGGCCCGGGTAGGGCTTGGCCATGAAGGTGGTATCCATTTCATGGTCGTAGGCGATGTTCTTGATCAACCGCTTGAGCAATACCGCGTAGTCGCAGGCCTTGAGCGGGTCTGCCACGTGGTGCAGGTTGACTTCGAACTGCGCCGGGGCGCTTTCCTTGACGATGGCGTCGGCCGGGATGCCTTGCTCTTTCGCGCCTTCAAGGATGTCCTGCAGGCAGTCGGCATATTCGTCGAGGTCGTCGATCAGGTACACCTGGGTCGACTGCGGGCGTTTACCCGAGATTGGCGAGCGCGGCGGTTGTGGGCGGCCGTTCACGTTCTCCTGGTCGATCAGGTAGAACTCCAGCTCGAACGCGGCGCAAATGGTCAGGCCCATGTCAGTGAACTTGCTCACCACCTGGCGCAGCACTTCACGCGGGTCGGCGAAGAACGGCTCACCTTCCAGCTCGTGCATGGTCATCAGCAGCTGGGCGGTAGGGCGCTTTTGCCACGGCTCGTTACAGAGTGTGTCGGGGATTGGATAGCAGATGCGGTCGGCATCGCCGATATCCAGACCCAGCCCGGTGCTTTCGACGGTGGAACCGTTGATGTCCAGGGCGAAGAGGGAGGCCGGCAGGTTGATGCCTTTCTCGTAAACCTTGTGGAGGCTGGTGCGCTCAATGCGCTTGCCACGCACCACACCATTCATATCTGCAATCAGAAGGTCAACGTAGAGAACCTCAGGATGTTCCTTAAGGAACGCGTTCGCTTCGTTAAGCTGAACGGCACGCGGGGGTACCGACATGATGCAACACCTTTGTTGTTAAAAATATCAATCAAGGGGGGCTTGCAAGACCAGTCAATCGAAAAGCCCTACTGATGTCAAGCCAACCCCATGATGCCCTGAAATGGCACATCTACGGCAGATTTGCTGCATATCGGGGCGTGCCATTATCCGCTATTTCACCTGTGAAGGGCTATCTCAAGCGTGCCGTCTTTTATTTTTTACGCAGGTGTTGTGTAAAAAAATGAACAAGGCTAAGCTCGGTCACAACCCAAAACACAATAATACGAGGGTCACATGGTCCGCTTGCCGCGACCTGAAAGCACTGCCTGCGCAGTGCCATCGGGTACCTCCGTCGTTTTTGCAAGCTTCGTCAATGGCGTGGCCGCCCTGGCCGCAATAATTGACGTTTGGCCTACCCGGACTCGCCCTCGTAGCGGCTTGCCGCCTTTCGCTTCGTCTTTCTGCCTATCGAACTCATTACGGACACAGCTGTTTTCAGTGTATCCACTGTGGCTCTGCGCGGGGGTTTTTGCTTTAGCAACCTACTCCATCCAGAATCAAGTCGCGGACCACCTTACCTCCTGAGGTATTTATGAGTAACAACCTCGACCAGCTCACCGATTGGTTGAAAGAGCACAAGATCACCGAAGTCGAATGCATGATCAGTGACCTGACCGGCATCACGCGCGGCAAGATTTCGCCTACCAACAAATTCATCGCCGAAAAAGGCATGCGCCTGCCCGAGAGCGTGCTGCTGCAGACCGTGACCGGCGACTACGTCGACGACGACATCTATTACGAACTGCTCGACCCGGCCGACATCGACATGATCTGCCGCCCCGACGAGAACGCCGTGTTCCTGGTGCCGTGGGCCATCGAGCCGACTGCCCAGGTGATCCACGACACCTACGACAAGAAGGGCAACCCGGTCGAACTGTCGCCGCGCAACGTGCTGAAGAAGGTATTGAAACTCTACGCCGACAAGGGCTGGCAGCCGATTGTGGCCCCCGAGATGGAGTTCTACCTGACCAAGCGCAGCGAAGACCCGGACTTCCCGCTGCAACCGCCGGTTGGCCGTTCGGGCCGCCCGGAAACCGGCCGCCAGTCGTTCTCGATCGAAGCTGCAAACGAATTCGACCCGCTGTTCGAAGACGTCTACGACTGGTGCGAACTGCAACAGCTGGACCTGGACACACTGATCCACGAAGACGGCACGGCGCAGATGGAAATCAACTTCCGTCACGGCAACGCCTTGCACCTGGCTGACCAGATCCTCGTGTTCAAGCGCACCATGCGCGAGGCTGCGCTCAAGCACAACGTGGCCGCCACGTTCATGGCCAAGCCTATGACCGGCGAGCCGGGCAGTGCCATGCACCTGCACCAGAGCGTGGTCGACGTGGCCACCGGCAAGAACATCTTCAGCAACGAAGACGGCAGCATGAGCGAGCTGTTCCTCAACCACATTGGTGGCCTGCAGAAGTTCATCCCCGAGGCGCTGCCGCTGTTCGCCCCCAACGTCAACTCGTTCCGCCGCTTCCTGCCCGACACATCGGCGCCGGTAAACGTGGAGTGGGGCGAAGAGAACCGCACCGTCGGCCTGCGTGTGCCGGATGCCGGCCCGCAAAGCCGCCGTGTCGAGAACCGCCTGCCGGGCGCCGACGCCAACCCGTACCTGGCCATCGCCGCCAGCCTGCTGTGTGGCTACATCGGCATGGTCGAAGGCATCGAAGCCAGCGCGCCTGTACAGGGCCGTGGCTATGAACGCCGCAACCTGCGCTTGCCGTTGACCATCGAAGACGCCCTGGAACGCATGGAAAACAGCCGTGCGCTGGTGCAGTACCTGGGCAAGAAATTCATTACTGGCTACGTGGCCACCAAACGCGCCGAGCACGAAAACTTCAAGCGTGTCATCAGTTCCTGGGAGCGTGAGTTCCTGCTGTTCGCTGTCTGATCAACCCTGGTGCCGCTGGAGCGCGGCTGTCGAATAACGGAGAAGCACATGAGCGTCAACAACCCGCAAACCCGTGAATGGCAAACCCTGAGCGGGGAGCACCATCTCGCACCTTTCAGTGACTACAAGCAGCTGAAAGAGAAGGGGCCGCGCATCATCACCAAGGCCCAGGGTGTGCATTTGTGGGACAGCGAGGGGCACAAGATTCTCGACGGCATGGCTGGCCTGTGGTGCGTGGCGGTCGGTTACGGCCGGGAAGAACTGGTGCAGGCAGCCGAGAAGCAGATGCGCGAGCTGCCGTACTACAACCTGTTCTTCCAGACCGCCCACCCGCCTGCGCTGGAGCTGGCCAAGGCGATCACCGACGTGGCCCCCGAAGGCATGACCCATGTGTTCTTCACCGGCTCCGGCTCCGAAGGCAACGACACCGTGCTGCGCATGGTGCGCCACTACTGGGCGCTCAAGGGAAAACCGCACAAGCAGACCATCATCGGCCGCATCAACGGCTACCACGGCTCCACCGTGGCCGGTGCCAGCCTGGGCGGCATGAGCGGCATGCATGAGCAGGGCGGCCTGCCGATTCCGGGTATCGTGCACATCCCGCAACCGTACTGGTTTGGCGAAGGCGGTGACATGACCCCGGACCAGTTCGGCGTGTGGGCAGCCGAGCAGCTGGAACAGAAAATTCTCGAAGTCGGCGAAGACAACGTCGCCGCCTTCATCGCCGAGCCGATCCAGGGCGCCGGCGGCGTGATCATCCCGCCTGAGACCTACTGGCCGAAGGTGAAGGAGATTCTGGCCAAGTACGACATTCTGTTTGTTGCCGACGAAGTCATCTGTGGTTTCGGCCGCACCGGCGAGTGGTTCGGCTCTGACTACTACGACCTCAAGCCCGACCTGATGACCATCGCCAAGGGACTGACCTCCGGTTACATCCCCATGGGCGGTGTGATCGTGCGTGACGCCGTGGCCAAGGTGATCAGCGAAGGCGGCGACTTCAACCATGGCTTCACCTACTCGGGCCACCCGGTGGCGGCTGCCGTGGGCCTGGAAAACCTGCGCATCCTGCGTGACGAGCACATTGTCGAGAAGGCGCGCAGCGAAGCGGCACCGTATTTGCAAAAGCGTTTGCGTGAGCTGCAGGACCACCCGCTGGTGGGCGAGGTACGCGGCCTGGGCCTGCTCGGTGCAATCGAGCTGGTCAAGGACAAGGCCACCCGCAGCCGTTATGAAGGCAAGGGCGTAGGCATGATCTGCCGTAACTTCTGCTTCGAGAACGGCCTGATCATGCGTGCGGTGGGCGACACCATGATCATCGCGCCGCCGCTGGTGATCAGCCACGCGGAGATTGACGAGCTGGTGGAAAAGGCCCGCAAGTGCCTCGATTTGACGCTCGAAGCGATCCGTTGACAGTTTGCTAGGCTAGCGATGTGACATTAAGTCGTTACAAGGCCCTGCTTTCCTTGAAACAGGGCCTTGGAACTTGCCAGACTAGCGGCTGCTTCAGTCGCCCAAACGCGTGTACTGCGGGACCTGGCTGCTGAACGGATGGCTAATCAAAAAAATCTGGAGCATGACGCATGAATAAAATGGGCAAGACGTTGCTGGCCGCAGCCCTGATGGGTGCCATGGCTACTGCTGCACAGGCTGAAGACAAGGTGTTGAACGTCTACAACTGGTCGGACTACATCGCGCCAGACACCATCGCCAAGTTCGAGAAGCAGACCGGTATCAAGGTCAAGTACGACGTCTTCGACAGCAACGAAACGCTCGAAGCCAAGCTGCTGGCAGGCAAGTCGGGCTACGACATCGTGGTACCGTCCAACAACTTCCTGGCCAAGCAGATCAAGGCCGGTGTGTACGAAGAGCTGGACCGTTCCAAGCTGCCGAACTGGAAGAACCTCGACACCGACCTGCTCAAAGCCGTTGGCGATGCCAGCGACAAGGACAACAAGCACGCCTTCCCGTACATGTGGGGCTCTATCGGCATCGGCTACAACCCGGAGAAGGTCAAGGCCGCACTGGGTGTGGACAAGATCGACTCGTGGGACGTGGTGTTCAAGCCCGAGAACATCGCCAAGCTCAAGAGCTGCGGCGTGAGCTTCCTGGATGCCCCGACCGAAATGCTGCCGGCCGCGCTGCACTACCTTGGCCTGCCAAGCAACAGCACCAAGAAAGAAGACCTGAAGGCCGCCGAGGACCTGTTCCTCAAGATCCGTCCTTCGATCACCTACTTCCACTCGTCCAAGTACATCGGCGACATGGCCAACGGCAACATCTGCGTGGCCGTCGGTTACTCGGGTGACCTGGAGCAGTCCAAGGCCCGTGCCCACGAAGCTGGCGACAAGGTCAAAGTGGACTACGTGATTCCGAAAGAAGGTGCCGGCACCTTCTACGACATGGTCGCCATCCCGAAAGATGCCGAGCATAAAGACGCTGCCTACCAGTTCATGAACTTCCTGATGCAGCCAGAAATCATGGCTGAAATCACCAACGCCGTACGCTTCCCGAACGGTAACGAGGCTGCGACCCCGTTGGTCGACAAAGACATCACCAGCGACCCGAGCATCTACCCGCCAGCCGACGTGAAGAAGCAGCTGTACGCAATCGCTGCGCCTGATGCTTCGGTACAGCGTGTGATCACCCGCAGCTGGACCAAGATCAAGTCGGGCAAATAACCCCGATGCGGCACCTCTGGGCCGGGGTTTCCCGGCCCAGAGCCAGTGAAAGGCAATTGATGATTGCGGCATCGAAGCTGCGAAGGTAAGTTGCGCGCCGGTTTTGCGTGTGCGGCAGCATTGTCGCTACCCAGGCACTGATTGTGAGGAGCACCCACTTGTCTATTTCTGTATTCCGCAAGGCCTTGATGGCTGGCGCGGGCCTGACGCTGGCATGCAGCGTCCAAGCGGCGCCTACGGTGCATTTCTACAACTGGTCCGACTACATCGGCCCGACCACCCTTGCGGACTTCGAGAAAGCCACGGGCATCAAGCCTGTGCAGGACGTGTTCGACTCCAACGAAACCCTGGAAGGCAAGCTGCTGGCCGGCAACACCGGCTATGACGTGGTGGTGCCGTCCAACCATTTCCTCGGCAAGCAGATCAAGGCGGGCGCGTTCCAGAAGCTCGACAAGAACCTGCTGCCCAATTATTCCAATCTCGACCCGGCGTTGATGAAGCGCCTTGAAAAGAACGACCCGGGCAACCAGTACGCCGTGCCTTACCTGTGGGGCACCAACGGCATCGGTTACAACGTCGACAAGGTGAAGGCCGCGCTGGGCGTGGACACCATCGACTCCTGGGCGGTGCTGTTCGAACCCGAGAACATGAAGAAGCTCTCCAAGTGCGGTGTAGCCTTCCTCGACTCGGCGGACGAAATGCTGCCGGCGGTGCTCAACTACATGGGGCTCAGCCCCAACAGCACCGACCCCAAGGATTATGCAAAAGCCGAGCAGAAGCTGCTGGCCGTACGCCCGTACGTGACCTACTTCCACTCGTCCAAGTACATCACCGACCTGGCCAATGGCGACATCTGCGTCGCGGCGGGTTTCTCGGGTGATGTGTTCCAGGCCAAGGCCCGCGCCGAAGAAGCGAAGAAGGGCGTGAACCTGGCCTACGCCATTCCCAAGGAAGGCGGCAACCTCTGGTTCGACGTGCTGGCGATTCCCAAGGACGCCAAGAACGTCAAGGAGGCCCACGCCTTCATCAACTATTTGCTGAAGCCTGAGGTTATCGCCCAGGTCAGTGATTACGTCGGTTACGCCAACCCGAACCCCAAGGCTGGCGACCTGATGGACCAGGCCGTGAGGACTGACGCTGCGGTTTACCCACCGCAGGAAGTGCTGGACAAGATGTTCGTGAACTCAGAGTTGCCGCCCAAGGTGCAGCGCCTGATGACCCGTAGCTGGACCAAGGTCAAGTCGGGCAAGTAATTATCCAGACCCGCTGCGGTACCTGGAACACAGGCCGCGCGGGCACAAAAATCTTGTTGGGAGTTTCACTCATGGCAGTTGCCTCCGGTGCCTATAAAAAAGCCCTCGAGGGTGGCCAGCAACCCAAGCAGGTGCTGGTCAAGATCGACCGGGTTACGAAAAAATTCGACGAAACCGTAGCCGTGGACGATGTGTCCCTGGAAATCCGCAAGGGCGAGATCTTCGCCCTGCTGGGCGGCTCCGGTTCCGGCAAGTCCACCTTGCTGCGCATGCTGGCCGGCTTCGAGCGCCCGACTGAAGGGCGGATTTTCCTCGATGGCGTCGATATCACCGACATGCCGCCCTATGAGCGGCCGATCAACATGATGTTCCAGTCCTACGCGCTGTTCCCGCACATGACCGTGGCGCAGAACATCGCCTTCGGCCTGCAGCAGGACAAGATGCCCAAGGCCGAGATCGACGCCCGCGTGGCCGAGATGCTCAAGCTGGTGCACATGACCCAGTACGCCAAGCGCAAGCCGCACCAGCTGTCCGGTGGCCAGCGCCAGCGCGTGGCCCTGGCCCGCTCGCTGGCCAAGCGCCCCAAGCTGCTGCTGCTCGACGAGCCGATGGGCGCACTGGACAAGAAACTGCGTTCGCAGATGCAGCTTGAGCTGGTAGAGATCATCGAGCGCGTGGGTGTGACCTGCGTGATGGTGACCCACGACCAGGAAGAGGCCATGACCATGGCCCAGCGCATCGCCATCATGCACCTGGGCTGGATCGCCCAGATCGGCTCGCCGGTGGATATCTACGAGACGCCGACCAGCCGCCTGGTGTGCGAGTTCATCGGCAACGTCAACCTGTTCGAAGGCGAAGTGGTCGACGACGCCGAAGGCCACGCGATCATTGCCAGCCCGGAGCTGGAGCGCAAGATCTACGTCGGTCACGGCATCACCACCTCGGTCGAAGACAAGCACATCACCTACGCGCTGCGCCCGGAGAAGATGCTGGTTACTACCCAGCAGCCGACCTGCGAGCACAACTGGTCGCGTGGCAAGGTCCACGACATTGCCTACCTGGGCGGCCACTCGGTGTTCTACGTAGAGCTGCCGAGCGGCAAGATTGTCCAGTCGTTCGTTGCCAACGCCGAGCGCCAAGGCACCCGCCCGACCTGGGGCGATGAAGTGTACGTGTGGTGGGAAGACGACAGCGGCGTGGTACTGCGGTCATGAAACTGCGCAAGCTCAAGCGAGCCTTCCAGCGCCTGACCCCGCAGGGGCGGCATGTGGTGATCGGCGTGCCGTTCATCTGGCTGTTCCTGTTCTTCATGCTGCCGTTCTTCATCGTGCTGAAGATCAGCTTTGCCGAAGCCGACGTGGCGATCCCGCCGTATACCGAGATCTACAGCTACGTCGAAGACAAGATCCAGTTGGTGCTCAACCTGGCCAACTACGGCCTGTTGACCGAGGATGAGCTGTACCTCTCGGCCTACCTGGGTTCGTTGAAGATGGCCTTCTTCAGCACCCTGCTGTGCCTGTTGATCGGCTTCCCGATGGCCTACGCCATCGCCAACGCCAAGAAAGAGACGCAAACGGTATTGCTGCTGCTGATCATGATGCCGACCTGGACCGCGATCCTGATCCGCGTCTATGCCTGGATGGGCATCCTCAGCAACAACGGCCTGCTCAACGGCTTCCTGCTGTGGACCGGGTTGATCGACCAGCCGCTGCAAATCCTCAACACCAACCTGGCGGTGTACATCGGCGTGGTCTATTCGTACCTGCCGTTCATGATCCTGCCGCTGTTCGCCAACCTGGTGAAGCATGACCCGGCGTTGCTGGAGGCTGCTTCGGACCTGGGCTCTAGCACCTTCAACAGCTTCTGGAAAATCACCGTGCCGCTGTCGAAGAACGGCATCATCGCCGGCTGCATGCTGGTGTTCATCCCGGTGGTGGGTGAGTTCGTGATTCCTGAACTGCTCGGCGGCCCGGAAACCCTGATGATCGGTAAGGTGCTGTGGCAAGAGTTCTTCAACAACCGTGACTGGCCGGTGGCCTCTGCCCTGGCGGTAGTGATGCTGGCGATCCTGATCGTGCCGATCCTGCTGTTCAACCGCAGCCAGGCCAAAGAAATGGAGGGCCGCGCATGAAACGCTTCAGTTTCTCCAAGCTGATGCTGGTGCTGGGCTTGCTGTTCATCTACCTGCCGATGCTGATTTTGGTGATCTACTCGTTCAACGCCTCCAAGCTGGTGACGGTGTGGGGTGGCTGGTCGATCAAGTGGTACGTCGGCTTGCTCGACAACACCCAGTTGATGGGTTCGGTGATGCGCTCGCTGGAAATCGCCTGCTACACGGCAGTGGCGGCAGTGGCGCTGGGTACCCTGGCAGCCTTCGTGCTGACCCGGGTCACCCGCTTCAAGGGCCGCACGCTGTTCGGTGGCCTGGTCACCGCGCCGCTGGTAATGCCCGAGGTGATCACCGGTCTGTCGCTGTTGCTGCTGTTCGTGGCCATGGCGCAGATGATCGGCTGGCCGCAGGAGCGCGGCATCGTCACCATCTGGATCGCCCACACCACGTTCTGTGCGGCGTATGTGGCGGTGGTGGTGTCGGCTCGCCTGCGTGAGCTGGACCTGTCGATTGAAGAGGCAGCGATGGACCTGGGTGCCAAGCCGTGGAAGGTGTTCTTCCTGATCACCATCCCGATGATCGCGCCATCGCTGGCGGCGGGCGGCATGATGTCGTTCGCCCTGTCGCTGGATGACCTGGTACTGGCCAGCTTCGTGTCCGGCCCGGGCTCGACCACCTTGCCGATGGAAGTGTTCTCGGCGGTGCGCCTGGGCGTGAAGCCGGAGATCAACGCCGTGGCCAGCCTGATCCTGTTGTCGGTGTCGCTGGTGACCTTCTTTGTCTGGTACTTCAGCCGCCAGGCCGAAGAGCGTCGTCGCAAGGCGATTCAGCAGGCGATCGAAGAGGGTGCGGCGGCCAATGCTTCCCAGCCGCAGGTCAAGCGCCCGACGCAGGTGGCTGCGTCCGCCTGACCCGGCCCCTTCGCGGGCATGCCCGCTCCCACAGGTACAGCGCAAGTTTCAAGGCCTGCGCTCTCCCTGTGGGAGCGGGCAAGCCCGCGAAGGCCCCAGCACCGATTCAAAGCCATACCGCATCCCAGTGTGGATAATCCCTGACACTCCTGACCAATCCAGCCCTCAAGGGATTGGCAACGATGTACCGGGCCACATGCACCACACTCTCTTCCCGCCGCAATGCATGGTCGTGGTATCCCGGTTGCCATATCGGCTTGTGCCTGACACCTGCCTTGCGCAAGGCGATGGCAGTGCGTGATTTGAATTTGCGCATCAGGGTTCCCAATGCCACTTCCTTCAACTCGATCAGCCAATGCAGATGGTCGGGCATTACTACCCAGGCTAACGACCGGCAGTCCTGAATGTCATCGGAGACCCTCAGGTGTTTGACCACCAGGCGAGCGTGGTCGAAGTCATGGAACAGTGGCCGCCGCAGGTGTGTTTTGGTGGTCAGCATGTAGAGCCTGCCCGGCTCGGAAAAGCGCCCACGGCGCAGTAGATGGGATTCGGCTAACGGCATTGTGATCTTCCTTGAAGTTGAACCTCCCTTTGAAAGTAGTGGCTGAAGCGGGGTGGCCGGATGGTTGATGGTTTCCGGATATAACTGAAGCATGTGCTTGGCTGTGCCGGCCCTTTCGCGGGCTTGCCCGCTCCCACAGGTACAGCGCAAGTCCCAAGGCCTGCGCGTTCCCTGTGGGAGCGGGCAAGCCCGCGAAGAGGCCCTCAAGGCGTACGACTTTTCATCAACTCAAACCCAAAGCTTCATTCGGGTCAGCTTGGGAATTATCCTACGACCCGCGTGGAAGCTGCTCTGTTGTAGGGGAAATGCCCCAGGGATAACGTCGTTGGGTCGCCAGTACTGGTGACTGGGTGTGAGAACCCAACGATATAGTGCTTCCGTCATGGCAGCCGTGCGCGGGCAGACCTAGGTCTGGCTGCGTTCCTATATCCGCGGTTTCTCACCTCGCGTACGGTTGCCGCCCAATCCGTGAGAAAGATGCAGGTGGCAACTCCTTACCCCGATATAGGAGATCCGCCATGACCAATAATCACCCGTCACAAAGCAGCACTGTGGGTAAAGAAACCTGCATGGACCTGTTCCGTGTCCAGGCCAATATCCCTTTCAACCATGCCTTCTCCGAACTCTCCGTCATGCTCGGCTGCATCAATCACCTGACAACCGAAGCCGAGATGGAAAATGACCGGCTTGCTGGTAGTGCAGCAAGAATTCTCAGTGGCTTTGCCAAAGCCCTCATTGATGACATTGAGCTTGGGCTGAACAAGGCTTCAGTTCAGGTCTGACCTGTACCGTCCTCTTCGCGGGCACGCCCGCTCCCACAGGTACAGCGCAAGTCTCAAGGCCTGCGCTCTCCCTGTGGGAGCGGGCGTGCCCGCGAAGAGGCCCGCACAAGCGCCGACAATGCCGAACTGATCCCCGTCAGTGATGTTTATCGAACCCTGAACTACGCTCACAGTCGCATCCCACAAATCATTTGTGCGCAAGCAAGGAGCCAGCATGGCGTTGATACGTCCGCTGTCGGTCGTTTGCCTGGGGCTGCTGTACATGCTCACCGGCTGTAGCAAGGAAGAGGTCCCCGAGACGCTGCCTCGGGTTGGTGTGCAACAGGTCCAACCCACCGATTTCGCTGCCAGGGTCACCCTGACGGGCGATGTGCAAGCGCGCGTGCAGACCGACTTGTCGTTCCGCGTGGGCGGCAAGATCATTTCCCGTAGCGTCGATGTGGGTGACCACGTCAAGGCCAACCAGGTGCTGGCACGCCTGGACCCGAAAGACCTGCAGAACAACGTCAACTCGGCCAAGGCTGAAGTGTTCGCCGCGCAGGCGCGGGTTACCCAGACCAGCGCTGCCTTCGTGCGCCAGCAAAAACTGTTGCCCAAGGGTT
Organism: Pseudomonas sp. NPDC008258; assembly: GCF_042956345.1. NCBI lineage: Bacteria > Pseudomonadati > Pseudomonadota > Gammaproteobacteria > Pseudomonadales > Pseudomonadaceae > Pseudomonas > Pseudomonas sp. NPDC008258. Next base: position 34,497 of record NZ_JBIBGE010000013.1, on the reverse strand, counting down.
ACACCAGCCAGAGCGAATACGATTCCGCTGAAGCTGCGCTGCGCAGCAACCAGAGCGCACTCAAGGCCGCCCAGGCGCAACTGGCCAATGCCAACGAACAACTCAGCTATACCGCGCTGGTCTCGGAAGCCGCCGGGGTCATCACCGAGCGCCAGGCCGAGGTCGGCCAGGTGGTGCAGGCGACCATGCCGATCTTCGGCCTGGCCGTCGATGGTGATCGCGATGCAGTGTTCAACGTCTATGAATCCTTGCTGGTGGCACCGCCCAGCGACGCCGGTGTGATCGTCAGCCTGCTGGACGACCCCAAGATCCAGGCACACGGCTTTGTCCGCGAAATCACCCCTACAGTGTCGGCGCAAAGCGGCACGGTGCAGGTCAAGGTAGCCCTGAAGGACGTGCCAGCGGGCATGCAGCTGGGCGCGCCGGTAACGGCCAGCACTAATGCGGTGGGGCGGCCGAGCATCGAATTGCCGTGGTCGGCGTTGACCAAGGCCCTGCATGAGCCTGCCGTGTGGGTGGTGGGCGAGGGCGACAAGGTCGAACTGCGCAAGGTCGAGGTCAGCCGTTACCTGACCGGCAAGATCGTCGTCGCCAGCGGCTTGCAGGCTGGCGAGACCGTGGTGGTCACGGGTAGCCAGCTCTTGCACCCCGGCATGCAGGTGCAGAAGGTCGATGCCAAGGCCCAAGGGGGTGAGCTATGAAGCGCCTGCTGCTGATGCTGTCGGCCGGCCTGCTGCTGGCTGCCTGCGGTAGCGAGGAGCAAGCACCAGAGCCGGTCCGCCCGGTGCTGTCGGTGACCGTAGAGCCCCAGGTGCAGTCGCAACTGGGCCGCTTTGCCGGCAATATCGAGGCGCGCTTCGAAAGCACCTTGGGCTTCCGGGTTGCCGGGCGCATTGCCCGGCGTTGGCTGGATGTGGGGGCCCAGGTCAAGCCGGGCGACACACTGGCCACGCTCGACCCCACCGACCAGCAGAACCAGCTGCGTGCCGCCGAAGGCGACCTGGCCAAGGTGCAGGCGCAATGGATCAACGCCCAGGCCGATGCCCGCCGCCAGCAACAGCTGTATGACCGAGGCGTCGGTGCCCAGGCCCAGCTGGATATCGCCCAGACCAACCTGAAAACCACCAGTGCCGCGCTGGAGCAGGCGCGCTCTGCGCTCAGCCAGGCGCGTGACCAGCTCGACTACAGCACCCTGCGCACCGACCACGCCGCCGTGATCACCGCCTGGCAGGCCGAAGCCGGGCAAACCGTTACTGCCGGACAGGCCGTGGTGACCCTGGCTCGGCCCGACGTGAAGGAGGCGGTGATCGACTTGCCGATTGGCCTGGCCGAGCAACTGAGCAAGGACCTGACCTTCACCGTTGCCTCGCAGCTCGACCCCACCATCAACACCACCGCCACCTTGCGCGAGCTGGAGCCGCAGGCCGACCCGACAACCCGTACCCGCCGTGCCCGCCTGACCCTGGTAAGCACCCCGGCGGCGTTCCACCTGGGCACCGCGGTCAGTGTGACCCTGACTTCGCAGATGTCCCCGCGCAGCGAGCTGCCCCGCAGTGCCTTGCTTGAGCGTGACGGCAAGACCCAGGTGTGGGTGATCGACACCCGGCAGAAAACGGTCGGCACCCGCGACGTCACCCTGATTGACCGCACCTCCGACAGCATCGTCCTGGCCTCCGGTGTGCAGCCCGGTGAGCGCGTGGTGACTGCGGGCGTGAACAGCCTCAAGCCTGGCCAGAAGGTCACCTTCGACGAGGATGCGCAATGAAAGGAAGCTTCAACCTGTCCGACTGGGCACTCAAGCATCAATCGTTCGTCTGGTACCTGATGTTCGTCGGCCTGTTGATGGGGATTTTTTCCTATTTCAACCTGGGCCGTGAAGAAGACCCGTCGTTCACCATCAAGACCATGGTCATCCAGACCCGCTGGCCCGGTGCGACCCAGGACGAAACCCTGTACCAGGTCACCGACCGCATCGAGAAGAAGCTCGAAGAACTCGACTCGCTCGACTACACCAAGAGCTACACCCGCCCCGGCGAATCCACGGTCTATGTGTACCTGCGTGATACCACCAAGGCCAAGGACATCCCGGACATCTGGTACCAGGTGCGCAAGAAGATCCAGGACATTCGTGGCCAGTTCCCCGCCGGTATCCAGGGGCCCGGGTTCAACGACGAATTCGGCGACGTGTTCGGCTCGATCTACGCGTTTACTGCCGACGGCCTCACCCTGCGCCAGTTGCGGGACTACGTTGAGCAGGCGCGGGCCGAAGTACGCGATGTGCCCAACATCGGCAAGATCGAGTTCATCGGCACCCAGGACGAAGTGCTGTACCTGAACTTCTCCACCCGCAAGCTGGCCGCCCTGGGCATTGACCAGCGCCAGGTCATGCAGGCCCTGCAAGCGCAGAACGCGGTTACCCCGGCCGGGGTGATCGAGGCAGGGCCAGAGCGCATCTCGGTGCGTACCTCCGGGCAGTTCGCCTCGGAAAAGGACCTGCAAACCGTCAACCTCAAGATCAACGACCGGTTCTTCCGCCTGGCTGATATTGCTGACATCGAGCGCGGCTATGTTGACCCGCCGTCACCGATGTTCCGCTACAACGGCCAGACCGCCATTGGCCTGGCCATTGGCATGAAGGCGGGCGGCAACATGCAGGTATTTGGTGCCGCGCTGAAAAAGCGCATGGACCAGGTGATCCAGGATTTGCCGATTGGCGTTGGCGTGCACACCGTGTCGGACCAGGCGGTGGTGGTCAAGCAGGCGGTTGGCGGCTTCACCAGCGCGCTGTTCGAAGCGGTGGTGATCGTGCTGGCGGTGAGCTTCGTCAGCCTTGGCATGCGTGCCGGGCTGGTGGTGGCCTGCTCGATTCCGTTGGTGCTGGCCATGGTGTTCGTGTTCATGGAGTACAGCGGCATCACCATGCAGCGCATTTCGCTGGGCGCGCTGATCATTGCCCTGGGCCTGCTGGTGGACGATGCGATGATCACCGTGGAGGTGATGGTCACGCGGCTGGAGATGGGCGAGAGCAAGGAGCAGGCGGCAACCTTTGCCTACACCTCCACGGCCTTCCCGATGCTCACCGGTACCCTGGTGACGGTGGCCGGCTTTGTGCCGATCGGGCTCAACGCCAGCTCCGCCGGCGAGTACACCTACACCTTGTTCGCGGTCATTGCCGTGGCCTTGCTGGTGTCATGGATCGTTGCCGTGTTCTTCGCCCCGGTGCTGGGGGTGCACATTCTCAGCAGCAGCAAGCTCAAGGCCCACGAAGCCGAGCCCGGGCGGGTCGGCCGGGCATTCGAAGGCGGGTTGCTGTGGTGCATGCGCCATCGCTGGCTGACCATCATCGGCACCATCCTGCTGTTTGCCCTGTCGCTGTTCAGCATGCGTTTCGTGCAGAACCAGTTCTTCCCCTCGTCGGATCGCCCGGAGATCCTGGTTGACCTCAACCTGCCGCAAAACGCTTCGATCGAAGAGACGCGCAAGGTGGTCGACCGCTTCGAGGCGCGGATCAAGGACGACCCTGACCTGGTGCACTGGAGCACCTACATTGGCCAGGGTGCGATCCGCTTCTACCTGCCGCTCGACCAGCAGCTGCAGAACCCGTATTACGCCCAGCTGGTGATAGTCAGCAAGGGCTTTGAAGAGCGCCAGGGCATGATGGAGCGCTTGCAGAAGATCCTGCATGAAGAGTTCGTCGGCATCGGTACCAACGTGCAATCGCTGGAAATGGGCCCGCCGGTGGGCCGGCCGATCCAGTACCGGGTCAGTGGCGCCAGTATCGACGAGGTACGCAAGCACGCCATCGACCTGGCCACCTTGCTCAACCAGAACGAGCACATCGGCGAGATGATCTACGACTGGAACGAGCCCGGTAAGGTGCTGCGCGTGGAAATCGCCCAGGACAAGGCACGCCAGCTGGGGTTGTCGTCTGAAGACGTGGCCAATGTGATGAACAGCATTGTCAGTGGCGTGCAGATCACCCAGGTCAACGACAGCATCTACCTGGTCAACGTGGTCGCCCGTGCCGAAGACAGCGAACGCGGCTCGCCCGATACCTTGCAGAACCTGCAGATCCTTACCCCCAACGGCACCTCGATCCCGCTGCTGTCATTCGCCACCGTGCGCTACGAGCTGGAGCAGCCGCTGGTATGGCGCCGCGACCGCAAGCCGACCATCACCATCAAGGCCTCGGTCAACGGCGAAATCCAGCCCACCGACCTGGTGGCCGAACTGAAGCCCAGGATCGACGAGTTTGCCAGCAAGCTGCCGGTCGGTTACGAAGTGGCTACGGGGGGTACGGTGGAAGAAAGCGGCAAGGCCCAGGGGCCGATTGCCAAAGTCATCCCGCTGATGCTGTTCCTCATGGCGACCTTCCTGATGATCCAGTTGCACAGCGTGCAGAAGCTGTTCCTGGTTGTCAGCGTGGCGCCGCTGGGGCTGATTGGCGTGGTGCTGGCGCTGGTGCCGACGGGCACACCGATGGGCTTTGTGGCGATCCTGGGCATCCTGGCACTGGCGGGCATCATCATTCGCAACTCGGTGATCCTGGTAACCCAGATCGACGAGTTCGAAGCGCAGGGCTATGCCCCTTGGGACGCGGTGATGGAAGCGACCAACCACCGCCGCCGGCCGATCTTGCTGACGGCCGCCGCGGCGAGCCTGGGCATGATCCCGATTGCCCGCGAGGTGTTCTGGGGGCCGATGGCCTACGCCATGATTGGCGGCATCATCAGTGCAACGCTGCTGACGCTGCTGTTCCTGCCGGCGTTGTATGTGGCCTGGTACAAGATCCGCGAGCCTGAAAACGGTACTGGAACCCAACACTGAACCCTGTGGGAGCGGGGGGGGGGGGGGGGGGGGGGGGGGGGGGGGGCGCCCCCCCCCCCCCCCCCCCCCCCCCCCCCCCCGCCCCACAGAGGCATGTTGTCGCCTTCAAAATCGTCTTTGAATTTTGGTTATATAAACATTCTTAAACAGTATTTTTAAGAATATCTCCGCATCACTACTATTGCCCTCAAGCCAGGCGCAAATCCCCTTCAAACCCCTGCCCGGCACCTCACTCCAAGGAGAACGAGCATGAGTGCATCTCTGCGTAGCATCGACGGTCAGGACGAAGCCACCATTCTGCGTGAAATCCAGAGCGCCCTGCGCGACCTGCGTTTCGGTGCGGTGGAGATCACTGTGCACAACGCTCAGGTCGTACAGATCGAGCGCAAGGAGAAGTTCCGCCTGCAACAGCCTGGCAACAAGCCCGGCTGATCTGCGCCCAAACATTCAAAACTAGAAAAATGCCAATCGGGAGCTTCACCATGTCCATCCGCCGTTATGCGCTCGCCGCCCTGGCCAGTGCTGTTTTTGCCGGTTCCGCCATCGCCAAGGACTACGAACTGTTGAACGTGTCCTACGACCCGACCCGCGAGCTGTATCAGCAGTACAACGCCGAGTTCATCAAGCACTGGCAGCAGGCCCACCCGGGCGACAAGGTGAAGATCCAGCAGTCCCACGGTGGCTCGGGCAAGCAGGCCCGTGCGGTAATCGACGGCCTGCGTGCCGACGTGGTGACCCTGGCCCTGGCCGGTGACATCGACGAAGTCGCCAAGCTCGGCAAGACCCTGCCGGACAACTGGCAGACCCGCCTGCCGGATGCCAGCACCCCGTACACTTCGACCATCGTGTTCCTGGTGCGCAAGGGCAACCCGAAAGGCATCAAGGACTGGGGCGACCTGATCAAGAAGGACGTGTCGGTCATCACCCCCAACCCGAAAACCTCCGGCGGTGCACGCTGGAACTTCCTGGCTGCCTGGGCCTACGGCCTGAAGACCGGCGGTAGCGAAGACAAGGCAAAGGAATACGTGCAAGAGCTGTTCAAGCACGTACCGGTGCTGGATACCGGCGCCCGTGGCTCGACCATTACCTTCGTCAACAACGGCCAGGGCGACGTGCTGCTGGCCTGGGAAAACGAAGCCTTCCTGGCGCTGAAGGAAGACGGTGGCGCCGACAAGTTCGACATCGTCGTACCGTCGCTGTCGATCCTGGCCGAACCGCCAGTTGCCGTGGTGGACAAGAACGCCGAGAAGAAGGGCAATACCGATATTGCCACCGAATACCTCAAGCACCTGTACAGCCCGGCCGGGCAGAAGATTGCCGCCGAGAACTTCTACCGCCCGCGTGACGAGAAGGTTGCTGCCGAATTCGGCAAGCAGTTCCCGAAACTGGACCTGGTAACCATCGACAAGGACTTCGGTGGCTGGAAGACTGCACAACCAAAATTCTTCAATGATGGCGGTGTGTTCGACCAGATCTATCAGGCACAGTAAGGGCCACGGAAAAGCGGGGCCGCTTTGCGGCCCATCGCAGGCAAGCCAGCTCCCACAGGGATTGCGCAGACTTCAGGCCTGTGGTGATCCTGTGGGAGCTGGCTTGCCTGCGATGGGCTGCAAAGCAGCCCCAGAGATTCAGAATCCTGCACCGGCCCCGGATCGATACTGGGCCATGTGCATTCAAAGGGATACTTATGTCACGTCGCATCTCCCCCGTCATACCCGGCTTCGGGCTGACGCTGGGCTACACCTTGGTGTACCTCAGCCTGATCGTGCTGATACCGCTGGCGGCCATGTTCATCCATGCCTCGCAGCTCACCTTCGAACAGTTCTGGAACATCATCAGTGCGCCGCGGGTAATCGCCGCGCTCAAGCTGAGTTTCGGCACCGCGCTGTTCGCCGCCATCATCAACGGTGTGATCGGCACCCTGCTGGCCTGGGTGCTGGTGCGCTACACCTTCCCCGGGCGCAAGATCATCGATGCGATGATCGACCTGCCGTTCGCCTTGCCCACCGCCGTCGCCGGTATCGCCCTGACCGCCCTGTACGCGCCTGCCGGCTGGGTCGGCCAGTTCGCCACCGACCTGGGCTTCAAGATCGCCTACACCCCGCTGGGCATCACCCTGGCACTGACCTTCGTCACCTTGCCGTTCGTGGTGCGCACGGTGCAGCCGGTACTGGCCGACATCCCGCGTGAAGTGGAAGAGGCCGCTGCCTGCCTGGGCGCCAAGCCGTTGCAGGTGTTCCGCCACGTGCTGGCCCCGGCCCTGTTGCCGGCCTGGCTCACCGGCTTTGCCCTGGCCTTTGCCCGCGGTGTGGGTGAGTATGGTTCGGTGATCTTCATTGCCGGCAACATGCCGATGAAGACCGAGATCCTGCCGCTGCTGATCATGGTCAAGCTCGACCAGTACGACTACACCGGCGCGACTGCCATCGGCGTGCTGATGCTGGTGGTTTCCTTCATCCTGCTGCTGCTGATCAACCTGCTGCAGCGCCGCATCGAAACCCCTTGAAGGAGGCCGGCATGTCCAGTTCATCCCTGAGTGCAAGCGCGGCCGCCAACGCTGCCCGCCGTGGCAATGCTACTTCGCGGCGTATCCTGATCGGCCTTGGCTGGCTGGTGTTCGCCCTGTTCCTGCTGCTGCCACTGGTGATCGTGGTCTCGCAGGCGCTGAAGAACGGCTTCGGCACCTTCTTCGAGGCGATCTTCGAGCCCGATGCATTGTCGGCACTGAAGCTCACCTTGCTCGCCGTGGTCATTTCGGTGCCGCTGAACCTCGTGTTCGGCGTCAGTGCCGCTTGGTGCGTAAGCAAGTACACCTTCCGTGGCAAGAGTATCCTGGTCACCCTGATCGACCTGCCGTTCTCGGTGTCGCCGGTTATCGCCGGCCTGGTCTACGTGCTGATGTTTGGCGCGCAGGGGCTGTTCGGGCCCTGGCTGCAGGACCACGACATCCAGATCGTGTTCGCCCTGCCGGGCATCGTGCTGGCGACCATCTTTGTCACCGTGCCGTTCGTGGCCCGTGAGCTGATCCCGCTGATGCAGGAGCAGGGCACGCAAGAAGAGGAGGCCGCGCGCCTGCTCGGTGCCAATGGCTGGCAGATGTTCTGGCACGTGACCTTGCCCAACATCAAATGGGGCCTGATCTATGGCGTGGTGCTGTGTACTGCACGGGCCATGGGCGAGTTTGGCGCGGTGTCGGTGGTGTCTGGCCACATCCGTGGCGTGACCAACACCTTGCCGCTGCATGTGGAGATCCTCTACAACGAGTACAACCACGTCGCGGCCTTCAGCGTGGCCAGCCTGTTGCTGATCCTGGCGCTCTTCATCCTGCTGCTCAAGCAGTGGAGCGAGAACCGTATTAACCGCCTGCGCCACAGCGCCGCGGAGGAATGATTCATGTCGATCGAAGTTCGTAATGTCAGCAAGCGCTTCAACAGCTTCCAGGCCCTGAACAACATCAACCTGGACATCAACAGCGGCGAGCTGGTGGCCCTGCTGGGGCCGTCCGGCTGCGGCAAGACCACCCTGCTGCGTATCATTGCCGGCCTGGAAACCCCGGACCAGGGCAACATCGTGTTCCATGGCGAGGACGTGTCCGGCCATGACGTGCGCGACCGCAACGTCGGCTTCGTGTTCCAGCACTACGCACTGTTCCGCCACATGAGTGTGTTCGACAACGTCGCTTTCGGCTTGCGCATGAAGCCCAAGGGCGAGCGCCCGAGCGAAAGCAAGATTGCCGAGAAGGTGCATGAGCTGCTGAACATGGTGCAGCTGGACTGGTTGTCCGACCGTTACCCCGAGCAGTTGTCTGGGGGGCAGCGCCAGCGTATCGCCCTGGCCCGGGCACTGGCTGTGGAGCCCAAGGTATTGCTGCTGGACGAGCCGTTCGGTGCGCTGGATGCCAAGGTGCGTAAAGAACTGCGACGCTGGCTGGCGCGGTTGCACGAGGACATCAACCTGACGTCGGTGTTCGTTACCCACGACCAGGAAGAGGCCATGGAAGTGGCTGACCGCATCGTGGTGATGAACAAGGGCGTGATCGAGCAGATCGGCTCGCCGGGCGAGGTGTACGAGCAGCCGGCCAACGATTTCGTCTACCACTTCCTTGGTGACTCCAACCGCCTGGCCTTGAGCGAAGGGCGCCACGTGCTGTTCCGCCCGCACGAAGTGTCGCTGTCGCGGCATGAGACTGAAGGGCACCATGCGGCCGAGGTGCGTGATATTCGGCCGTTGGGTGCGACCACACGGGTGACCTTGAAGGTGGAAGGGCAGAGCGATCTGATCGAGGCTGAGGTGGTCAAGGACCATGACAGCCTGACCGGGTTGGCGCGAGGGGAGACGCTGTTCTTCCGGCCGAAGGTCTGGCAGAAGGTGGCGGATATCTGAGCCATGCTGATGAAAAGCCCGGGGTTGGTCCCGGGCTTTTTTATGCCTGTGAAATTGCCGGGGCTGCTTTGCAGCCCATCGCCGGCAAGCCAGCTCCCACATGGATCGCATCGACTGCGGGCCATGTGCAGTACCTGTGGGAGCTGGCTTGCCGGCGATCGAGGGCGCAGCCCTCGCGGCAATTTCATGCCTTACGCGAATATTTTGCATGCCCACAATGCATCGCCTTAAGGCCCCCAAGCCACAGCCCGCGAAATCCGCGGCCTTGGCATGACCCAGCAAAAACAATATTCACTTAAGTTCTAACCATAATTTTAAACATTACTTTAAGAGATAAGCCTCTGGCACCGATGATTCAGCCACACACCTGAATCGAGACCCCAGGAGTTTGATCAATGGGTAATGTCCAGTCGGCCGTCAGGGCCTACGACCAGCCATGGCGCCCGGCCCCGGGCGACCTGGTCGAGCTTGGACGCACGCTTCGCCTCCCGCTTGGCCAGCTGCGCCTGCAACGCACGCCCGTCAGCGGGCTCAAGCGCCGCGACAAGCTGGTGTTGGGCCTGCTGGTGCTGGCCCTGCATGGCGCTGCAGCGTACTGGGTTAGCCAGGCACCAACGCCTGAGCTGCCGGTAGTGCCACCGCAAGTGCCGCCCATGACCATCGAGTTCGCCGCACCTGCACCGCCTGTGGTCGAGCCGCCGCCACCAGCCCCCGCGCCGCCGGTAGTCGAGCCACCACCGCCGCCACCGGTAGTCGACGAGCTGGCCGCCAAGCCCAAACCCAAGCCAAAGCCTGTGCCTAAGCCTGTGGTCAAGCAAGCGCCCAAACCACAGCCAAAACCGGTCGAGGCACCGCCGCCAGCTCCGGTGGCCGCCCCGGCGCCGCCTGCACCGGCACCACCTGTGCCGGCCCCGATAACCCCGGCATCGGCCAACGCCGCGTACCTGAAGAACCCGGCGCCGGAATACCCGCAGATGGCCCAGCGCCGTGGTTGGGAGGGCACCGTGCTGTTGCGCGTAGAGGTGCTGCCCAGTGGCAAGCCAGGGCAGATCCAGATCCAGAAGAGCAGTGGCCGTGATGCCCTCGACGCTGCTGCGCTGGCCGCGGTCAAGCGCTGGAGCTTCGTCCCCGCCAAGCAGGGCGACGTGGCCCAGACCGGCTGGGTCAGCGTGCCGATTGATTTCAAGCTTCGCTAACTTTTTCGCAGAACACAGGAAGACATCATCATGAGCCTGCTGGCATCCCCCCTCGAATCCGTTGAAAGCGCAGTCATCTGGCTGCTGGTTGGTTTCTCTGTCGTCACCTGGGGCCTGGCCCTGATCAAGGTCGCGCAGTTCGTGCGGCTGAAGAATCAGGACAAGCGTTTCCACCAGCAGTTCTGGGCGGCCTCCAGCCTGGACTCGGCCGCCGAGCTCAGCCACGAGCTGCCCGGCCCGGCTGCCCGCGTTGCCCAGTCTGGCTACGCTGCCATTGCCGTTGGCGACACCCAGGCCAACGACCTGAGCCATGCCATCAACCACCAGGACCGCCTGGAACGCGCCCTGCGCCAGCAGATCGTGCGTGAGCGCCGCTCGCTGGAAACCGGCCTGGCGGTAGTGGCCAGTATCGGCAGCACCTCGCCCTTCATCGGCCTTTTCGGCACCGTGTGGGGCATCATGGAAGCGCTCAAGGGCATCAGCGCGGCCGGCTCTGCCAGCCTGGAAACCGTGGCTGGGCCAATCGGTGCGGCATTGGTGGCAACCGGTGTGGGTATTGCCGTCGCCGTGCCTGCGGTGCTGGTCTACAACTACTTCCTGCGCCGCCTCAAGCTGACCGCTGCCGACCTCGATGACTTCGCCCACGACTTTTATAGCCTGGCGCAGAAGAGTGCCTTCCGCGTGCTGGTGCACCCCGCTGTGCAAAAAGCCCAGGCCGGTTTCACCCAGCCGGTGAAGGAGGCGTCCTGATATGGCCTTTTCGACCCAGGACAGCGACGAAGTCCTCAGTGAAATCAACGTCACGCCGTTGGTGGATGTCATGCTGGTGCTGCTGGTGGTGTTCATTGTCACCGCGCCGCTGCTGACCAACGCCATCCCCATCAACCTGCCCAAGACCGAGGCCGTGGCCCCGGTGGAGCAGAAGGACCCACTGGTGGTGAGTATCGACGGTGAAGGCAAGCTGTTCATCAACAAGGACCAGATACAGCCCGACCTGCTGGAAACCAACCTCAAGGCCGCCAAGGACAAGGACGCAGACGTGCGCGTGCAGTTGCAGGCCGACGACGGCGTGAACTACGGCGAAGTGGCGCGGGCCATGGCAGCCATCGAACGTGCGGGGATCAGCAAGCTGGCGGTGATTACCGCGCGCTGATAACCGGCAACCCTCTTCAGGCAAGTGCTTATGGGCCACATCTCTTGGCAGGGGTTGGCCCTTTTTTTTGCTTTCGCGATCCCTGTGGGAGCGGGCGCGCCCGCGAACACCGGCAGAGCCGGTGCCATCCACCGCGTCGCCTGTTTCGCGGGCTCGCCCGCTCCCACAGGATTCGTGTTGGCATGTTTATTTGGTTATTAATAAATAGCTTCTTATTCCTTTACGAATATAACTCCCTCCCTATACTTGTCTCCAAGCACGCAAACTTACTGGAGGCGTCCCCATGCGCAATGAGTCAATTCGTTACCTGATTGTGCCGGGCTGGCAAGGATCGCCAGACAACCATTGGCAAAGTCATTGGCAGCGCACCCTGCCCAACAGTGCACGGGTCGAGCAGGCTGACTGGCTGACCCCGCAACGGCAGGACTGGGTGCAGGCGCTGGAGCAGGCAATTGCCGCCGAGCGCTCGCCGGTGATCCTGATTGCCCACAGCCTGGGCTGCATAACCGTCGCCCACTGGGCCGCGCAGGCCAGCCCGGCTTTGCTGCGACGCGTGCGTGGTGCGCTGTTGGTGGCACCAGCGGATGTCGAGCGGCCCACCTGCGCGCCTGCCTTGCGCAATTTTGCGCCGATCCCGACCGATGTATTGCCGTTCCCCAGCCAGGTGGTCAGCTCGGACAACGACCCGGCCGTGAACGTGCCACGGGCGCTGTACCTGGCCCAGGCATGGGGCGCCGAGGCAGGGCTGCTGAGCAATGCCGGGCACATCAACGTCAAGTCCGGCCATGAGCGCTGGGAACAAGGCTTTGCCTACCTGTACCGCTTGCAGAGCCGGGTTGAGCAGCGCGCACTGCGTCGCGCCTGACAGCCCTTGCTGTTTTCCGTTTACCTGACGCCCGGCCTGAGCAGGCCTGGGGCGGGAGTCCGTCATGACGTTTCAAAACCCGTTTGGCCAGCCGCTGCTGACCTTCCCCGAGCTGGACAAGAGCCCGCTGAGTATCCGCGCCAAGGCCTTGGTATTCATCGACCCGCGTTCGCAGCAGCTGCGTGAGGACCTTGAGCGCCTGGCGCCGCAACCCTTGCCCGTGCTGATCCGTGGCGAGACCGGCACCGGCAAGGAGTTGCTGGCCCGGCAAATCCACCGTGCCAGCGACCGTGGCGGGCTGTTCGTGTCGGTCAACTGCGCGGCCATCAGCCCCACTTACGCCGATGCCGAACTGTTCGGCTACAGCGCCGGCAGCCATGGCGGTACCGCCAGCAGCCGCGCCGGCTGGTTCGGTTCGGCCAACGGCGGCACGCTGTACCTGGACGAGATTGCCGACTTGCCGCTGGCCATCCAGGGCAAGCTGCTGGCAGCCCTGGAAAACCGCGAAGTCACCCGGGTGGGGGCACAGCAGCCACAGCCGGTGGATGTGCGGCTGGTGGCCGCGACCAGCATCGACTTGGCGCGGGTAGTAAAAGCGGGGCGCTTCAACGAACGCCTGTACCAGTACCTGCGTGAGGGTGCGCTTGAACTGCCGCCGCTGCGCGAGCGGCCAGGCGACATTCTGCCGCTGGCGGAGTACTTCGTGGGCATCTACAGCGTACGCCTGCAGCGGCCAGTGCCGCTGGTGAGCGAGGCGGCGCAGCAGGTGCTGGAAGCGCATTTCTGGCCTGGCAATACCCGCGAACTGGAGAACGTCATCCACTTTGCCTTGCTGGTAAACGATGGCGAAGAGATCCAGCCAGAAGACCTCGACTTGCTCAACACCGCGCGCTAGACATTGCTCATAAGCAAAGTGACTGATGGCAGTTTGTTTTTGGAATAAGCAACTAAGTAAAAGATATTGTTACGGAATAAAAAATCTAGGTATTGTCCGCCTCACGCCCGCTGGTGAACCGGTTGGGCACCCGATTCGCCATCGCCGATGGCCCAGATTCAGAACAAGGACCACCATGAAGAAGACCCTGCTGACCACTGCCCTGGCCGCTGCCCTGTCGTTCTCCGGCCTGGCCGCCGCTGCCGAGAAACTGGTGGTTGCCGCTACCCCGGTACCGCACGCCGAAATCCTTGAGCTGATCAAGCCGACCCTGGCCAAAGAAGGCGTGGACCTGCAGATCAAGGTCTTTACCGACTACGTGCAGCCGAACGTGCAGGTTGACCAGAAGCGCCTGGACGCCAACTACTTCCAGACCCTGCCGTACTTGAAGAGCTTCAACGAAGGCAAGGGCACTCACCTGGAAACCGTGATCGGTGTGCACGTCGAGCCGTTCGGTGGCTACTCGAAGAAGATCAAGAACCTGTCCGAGCTGAAGGAAGGCGCCACCGTTGCCATCCCTAACGAAGGCAGCAACAGCGGCCGCGCCCTGATCCTGCTGCAGAAGGCTGGCCTGATCACCCTGAAAGATCCGAAAAATGCTCTGGCCACCCCCAAGGACATCGCCGAGAACCCGAAAAAGCTGAAGTTCCGCGAGCTTGAATCGGCCATGCTGCCGCGTGTGCTGGACCAGGTCGACCTGGACATGATCAACACCAACTACGCCCTGGAAGCCGGCCTGAACCCGGCCAAGGACGCGCTGGTGATCGAAGGTGCCGACTCGCCGTACGTGAACTTCCTGGTTGCCCGCCCGGACAACAAGGACAGCGAGGCCATCCAGAAACTGGCCAAGGCCCTGACCAGCCCGGAAGTTAAAGAATTCATCGCCAAGAAGTACCAGGGTGCGGTGCTGCCGGCGTTCTGATGCGCTTGTAGATTTTTGCGTAACCAAACGCCGACACCCTTGTGTCGGCGTTTTTGTTTCTGGGGCCGCCAATACCTGTGGGAGCGGGCATGCCCGCGAACACCGGCGTAGCCGGTGCCATGCACCGCAGCGCTTGCTTCGCGGGCACGCCCGCTCCCACAGGGTCGGTGATATGCATATGCAATAAAGGTATTTATTAAAAAGTTTTTAGATCATTAGAGTCTAGTTATTGTGCCCACGCGCACCCTGCAGACTTGCTCTACCCATGACCCTCGACACCGCATTCATCCTCAGCACGCTACCCGCCTTCCTCAAGGCCGTGGGCGTGACCTTGCAGGTCGGCCTGATCGCCATCGCCACATCCCTGCTGGTAGCCCTGGTCAACGCCACCCTGCTGGTGCTGCGCACCCCCTACCTGTGGCGCTTGGTCAAAGCCTACGTGGAGCTGGCACGCAACACGCCACTGCTGATCCAGCTGTTTTTCGTCTACTTCGCATTACCCAGCCTAGGCCTGAAGATCTCCGGCTTCAGCGCAGCCATCATCACCATGACCTTCATGGGCGGTGCCTACCTAACCGAGGTGTTGCGGGCTGGCATCGAGGCAGTGCCGCGTGCCCAGCTTGAGTCCGGGCGCTCCATCGGCTTGTCCGAGGGCCAGTTGCTGCGCCATGTGCTGCTGCCCCAGGCCGGCATCCTCAGCTTGCCGGCGCTGTTTGCCAACTTCATCTTCCTGCTCAAGGAAACCACCGTGGTGTCGGCGGTGGCCGTGCCGGAAATTCTCTACACCACCAAGAACTACATCGCGCTGTACTACAAAACCTACGAAATGCTCACCGTGCTGACCTTGCTCTGCGTGTTGCTGTTCCTGCCGCTTTCGTTGCTGCTGCGCTATGTGGAAAGGAGGCTGCAACATGGCCAGTTCGGGGTTTGAATTGTTGCTGCAGGCCTTGCCGCAGCTGGCCGGCGGCGCTGCACAGACCTTGGCCATCTCGGCGCTGGGGATTCTGTTCGCGACGCTGGGTGGGGTGCTGTACGGCGTGCTGGCAACACTGGGTAACCGTGCCCTGAACATTGCCTTGCAGATTTACCTGGAGCTGTTCCGCGCCATCCCGGTACTGGTCTGGCTGTACCTGGTGTTCTTCGGCCTGCCGATTTTCTTTGCCCTGAGCATCCCCAGCTTCTGGTGCGCCGTGCTGGTACTGGCCCTGTGGGGCGCCAGCGAGGTGGGCGAGGTGGTGCGCGGTGCATTGGCTTCGCTGCCGCGTGGGCAGCGCGAGGCGGGGCTGTCGATTGGCCTGGCCGGCTGGCAGTTGTATGGCTACGTACTGCTGCCGCAGGCGCTCAAGCGCATGACCCCGCCGACCATCAACATCTACACGCGGATCATCAAGACCAGCTCGCTGGCGGTGCTGATCGGCGTGGTAGAGGTGATCAAGGCTGGCCAGCAGATCATCGAGCGCACCTACGAGTCAGTGCTGATCTACGGCGCCCTGTTCCTGTTCTTTTTCATTGTCTGTTATCCGCTTTCCGCCGCTTCGCGCGTGCTGGAACGCCGCTGGGCCCACTCATGAGCGCATTGATCGAATTCCAGGGTTTCAACAAGTTTTTCGGCGAGCACCAGGTGCTCAAGGACGTCGACCTGAAGGTGGCGGCCGGCGAAGTGGTGGTCATCCTCGGCCCCAGCGGTTGCGGCAAAAGCACGCTGTTGCGCTGCCTGAATGGCCTGGAGCAGGCCCACAGCGGCCACCTGCTGCTGGCCGGGGAAGAGCTGCTCGACCCGCGCACCGACTGGCGCGCCATTCGCCAGCGGGTGGGCATGGTGTTCCAGAGCTATCACCTGTTCGGCCACATGAGCGTGATCGACAACCTGTTGCTGGGCCCATTGAAAGTGCAAAAACGCGCGCGGGCCGAAGCGCAGGCCCAGGCCGAGGCGCTGCTGGCGCGGGTGGGCCTGCTGGACAAGCGCGATGCCTTCCCCCGGCAGCTGTCCGGGGGCCAGCAACAGCGCATCGCCATTGTCCGCTCGCTGTGCATGAACCCCGAAGTGATGCTGTTCGACGAGGTGACCGCAGCCCTTGACCCGGAAATGGTCAAGGAGGTGCTGCAGGTGATCCAGGGCCTGGCCCGCGACGGCATGACCTTGCTCATCGTTACTCACGAAATGGCCTTCGCTCGCGCGGTGGCCGACCGCATCGTGTTCATGGAGGCCGGCAGGATCCTTGAACAGGGCGACCCCGAGAGCTTCTTCACCCGACCGCAGACCGCACGCGCGCAGCAGTTCCTGGAGAAATTCTCCTTCGTAGAAAGCCTGCCAAAGACACTGCACAAGGAACTGTCATGAAAACTGCCAACCTCACCAAACTGCTGGCGCCGTTGTTCGGCCTGGCCCTGCTGGCCGGCTGCAACAAGGCCGAGGAGCCACCCAAGCCTGCGGCCGCATCGCCGGCCACCAGTTACCTGGAAACCATCAAGGCCCGCGACAAGCTGATTGTCGGCGTGTTCACCGACAAGCCGCCGTTTGGCTTCGTCGATGAAAAGGGCCGCTACGTAGGCTTTGACACCGACATTGGCCGGCGCCTGGCCAAGAACCTGCTGGGTGATGAAAACAAGGTCGAGTTCGTTGCCGTGGAGCCTGCCAGCCGTATTCCGTTCCTGCAGAGCGACAAGGTCGACTTGATCCTTGCCAACATGACCGTGACCCCGGAGCGCAAGGAAGCGGTGGACTTCACCAACCCCAACCTGCGCGTTGCCGTGCAGGCCATCGTCGCTGATGGCAGCCCGGTACAGAAACTGGATGACCTGGCCGACAAGACCATCATCGTTACCACCGGCACCACGGCTGACATCTGGCTGACCAAAAACCACCCGGAGTGGAAGCTGCTCAAGTTCGAGAAGAACAGCGAGTCGCTGCAAGCCCTGGCTACCGGACGTGGCGATGCCTATGCGCAGGACAACCTGATCCTGTTCAGCTGGGCCAAGCAGAACCCGGGCTACCGCGTGCTGCCGCAGTTGCTGGGTGATGAGGCACCGATTGCGCCGGCGGTGAAGAAGGGCAATACCGAACTGCGTGACTGGGTGAACGCCGAACTGGCCAAGCTGGGTGAGGAGAAGTTCCTGCTCAAACTGTATGACCAGTATGTGCGCAAGGAACTGAGCGATGACACCAAGCCGGAAAGCGTGATCGTCGAAGGAGGCAAGTGGCAGGGATAAAATTTGAATGGGGCCGCTTTGCGGCCCATCGCCGGCAAGCCAGCTCCCACAGGAACTTCACAGGTCTTCAGGCCTGCACCGGACCTGTGGGAGCTGGCTTGCCGGCGATGGGCTGCGCAGCAGCCCTCTGGGTCACTCGCCGGGTACTAATCGCAAGGTACTCTGCGCCGGTATCACCCCCATCTGTGCCCGCTGATACTGCCCCTGCACATACCCCTCGGCCTGGTCTGCATAGTGCCGGTCGAACGGTACGCCACTCTGCCCAACCGGGTTGCTGGTCAGTGCCTGCCCGGCATCGGCAAAGTCGATCAGCCGCCGCGTAGATGGCCCATAGGTCACCGGCCAAGGTGCCGGGCCGATCTTCGCCGACAGGTTGTTCGGCACCTCGTGGGTACCAGGCGCGGCAAACGGGCCAACGTTGAACAGCAGGTTAAGCGGCTTTTTCACACCCAGTGGATGGTTGTGTGTCAGGGTGTGCGCCTTGCCCCACTGCCAGCTGGCCGGGTCGCTGCCCAGGGTGTCGCGCAGGTGCTTCAGGCTGGCCTGCCACGCCGTGCGCACCACCTCCGTTCGGCCAGTGCGCTGGTTGCCACCCCGGGTGTTCCACCAGGGCGAATCGGCATCCGCCGCCAGGCGGGGCAAGGCGGCGTCGATGGCGCGGGTGCTGATCAGTACCGGGAACCAGGTGTCGCCCAGTTCGTCATGCAGGGCCGCGAAGGCCAGCTCGAACAGGAACTGGTTGAACAGCGTGGCGCTGGTCGAGTCCAGCGGGTAGTCGCCGCGCCAGGCGGCCAGTTGCTCTACCAGTTCCTTCTCTTCGTCACCTTCGGCCACCGAGCGCAGGGTTGCCAGTAGCGGTGCAAGGGTGCGCGGGCCGTGGTCACTGGCGGTGTCCAGTTGCAAGGCCTGGCTGTTCTGCGTATCCCATTTCACCTCAGGGTTGGCCAGCTGGCGGTCGAGCTGGCGGCCACGGTCGGGCAGGTTGTAGTAGCCCGGTATTGGCACCGCTGCCGGCGGCTGGTAGTTGGCCGAGACGATATAGCCACGCGCGGGGTTCTCTTGCTGCGGGTTGACGCTGAAGGGGTAGAAGCCGCGCTTGTCGGCTTGCGTGCTGGCGCCGTCGAGGATGAACGCCGGGTCGACGCCATCAGGGCGGATGGGGAGCTGGGCCGCGGCCCACCAGCCGATATCGCCCCGGGCATTAGCCCAGACAAAGTTCAGCCCCGGCGCATGGACCTTGGCCGCAGCTTCGCGCATCTTGCCCAAGGTGTCGGCGCGGTTAAGCTGATAGAAGCCTTCGAGGATCGGGTTTTCTGTTTCCAGAAACGCCCACCACATGGCGATGGGCGTAGGCCCGGCCGTGGCGCCGAGCACGTCGTTGACGATCGGGCCGTGAGGGGAACGGCGCAGGCTGAGGGTGACCGGTGCTTCGCCTTTGACCGCGATCTGCTGTTCGGTCTTCTCCAGCGCCTGCCATTTGCCGTCGACCATGACCTGGTTGGCATCGGCCGGGTTGGTGCGCTCGGCAACCAGATCTACATCGTCGTTCTGGAACATGGTCAGGCTCCAGCCGAAGTCGCGGTTGTGGCCGAGCAGGGCAAACGGATTCAGCGCCTGGAAGTAGCCATACAGGTTGAAGCCGGGCGCCGATAGTTCGGCTTCGTACCACACTGCAGGCACCGCGAAGCTGATGTGCGGGTCGCCGGCCAGCAGCGGCTTGCCACTGCGGGTATGGCTGCCTGAAATGGCCCAGGCGTTGCTGCCTTCGAACTGTGGGATGCCGGCTTCGCCCAGCGCTTCATGGCTGAGGCGGGCGAGGGCTTCCAGGCTTTGCCAGTCGGCAGCGGCCAGTGGCGTACCCAGCGCCCCCTCGGGCTGCCAGCCGAGGTCGAAGATGGCCAGGTAATCGGGGCCAAGCTGGTCGCGGATGTAGGTGAGCGCAGGTTCTGTGCGGAACGCGGCGGCAAAACTGTAGGCAAGGTAGCCGGCGATGCTCAGGGTGTCCTCGGCGGTGAACGGGCGTGGGGTAATGCCGAGCAGGTCGAATTCCACGGGTTCGGGGTGGCTGGCCTGCCAGTTGTTGACCCCGTCGAGGTAGGCTTGCAGGGCCTGCCAGGCCGGCGACTGCGGGTCCTGCCGGCTGGCCATCAGCGCGGCCTGTTCGCGAATGCGCAGGCTGCGGAACAGGGTGTCGGTGGGCAGCAGCTTGTCGCCCAGCACCTCGGCCAGCTCACCACGGGCCAGGCGGCGCATGATTTCCATCTGGAACAGCCGGTCCTGGGCATGCACGTAGCCCAGGGCGCGGTACAGGTCTGGCTCGTTCTGCGCTTGCAGGTGCGGCACGCCGCGGGCGTCGTAGCGCACGCTGACCGGCGCCTGCAGGCCGGCCATGGCCACCTCGCCCTCGCGCTGCGGCAGCTTGCCCTGCACGTACCAGTAACCGGCGCCGGCGGCCGCGGCAACCACCACGGCCAACAGGGTCAGGCTGCGTTTCATGCAGACTCCTTGTGCGTCAAAGCAGAAAATGTGGTCCGATCATCGGCGGATTCGCGAACAGAGCATAGCCCCGGGAAGGAGATTCCATGTCACTCAGCGAAAAACAGAAGATGCTTGCAGGCCAGCTCTACCATGCTGGCTGCCCTGAGTTGCAGGCCGAGCAGATCGCCAACAAACACTGGATGCACCGCTACAACAGCAGCGTCGAACTGCTCAACGACGCACGCCATGGGCTGTTGCGGGAGCACTTCGGCCAGGTTGGCGAAGGCACGGTGATCCGCCCGCCGTTCTATTGCGACTACGGCTACAACATCAGCGTTGGCCGCAATACCTTCATGAACTTCAACTGCGTGGTCCTCGACGTGATGCCGGTGCGGATCGGTGACGACTGCCAGATTGGCCCGAATGTGCAGATCTACACCGCCGACCACCCGCTGGACGCGGACCTGCGGCGCAGCGGGCTGGAGAGTGGGCGGGCGGTGACCATCGGCAACAACGTGTGGATTGGTGGCGCGGCGATCATCCTGCCGGGGGTGAGCATTGGCGACAACGCAGTGGTGGGGGCCGGGAGTGTGGTGACCCGGGATGTGCCGGCTGGTGCGACAGTGGTGGGTAACCCGGCGCGGGTGCGTCAGCCCGCCCAAGGGCAATAACAGCCGACCGCCAGGGTATTGGAGGCGCTGACCTGACGGCCGTCGAGCAAGGCCTTGAGGATGGGCTCGACGAAACTGTTGCTGGCGTTGCACACCGCGCCCTCGCTGTACGGGCCGAAGTAGGCGAGGTGGCCCTGTTTGTCCCAGATGGCTACTGCCGGGGAGGCGGGCAAGTGCTCGCTGCCTGGCAGGCTGGCGAGGGGCTTGAGGGTGGTGAGGTTGGCGGGCAACTGGCCGTGGCTGCCGGGCTTTTGCAGCACATGGAAGCTTACGCCCTGGTCGGCGAACTGGCTGACCAGGTCGCTTAGATGTTGCTGGTTGCCGACGTTGCAGGGGCAGGACGGGTCCCGGAAGTGCACCACGCGGATTGGGCCGGGGCCGGCGAGTTCGGCGGGTAGTTGCAGCTGGCTACCGTCGAACAGGGTGGCCTGGTTGTCGAACGGGCGCAGGTAGCGGGCCTGGAAGGTGGTGTAGGCCTGCCAGAGCAGAGCGGCGCAGAGCAGCAGGGCAAGGGCAATCAAGATTGGTTTGACGAGTCGCGTCTGCATGGATGTCCGCGGATATCTTGTGGTGGGCTCACTGGCCCTATCGCCGGCAAGCCAGCTCCCACAGGTTATCCGCTGACCTCAGGCTGGAGGATAACCTGTGGGAGCTGGCTTGCCGGCGATAGGGCCAGTACAGGTGACACATAGCCCAAGCTTGCCATGACGCCGGCCAGAGCTGAAGATTCCAGATCAATACATTGCATCAATGTGGATGTGCTCGATGCCCGCTGCTTTTCACCCCGACCACCTGCGCAGCCGCCTGGCGCCGTTGAGCGCTCGCCAACCGTTGACGGCCGAAGCGCAGGACTACCAGCGCTTCTACGGCCTGAACTTGCCGGCACAAAGCTGGCTGGGCAGTTTCCAGGCGGCGGGGTTCGACCTGGTCGGGCAGGCCTGGTTACCCGAACAGCCAAGCGCGACGCTGTTTCTGCTGCACGGCTATTACGACCACATGGGCCTGTATCGGCATGTGATCGACTGGGCGCTCAAGCAGGGTTTCGCGGTGATCAGCTGCGACCTGCCCGGCCACGGCCTGTCCAGTGGCGAACGGGCCAGCATCAGTGATTTCGCGGTGTACCAGCAGGTGCTGGAGGCGTTGTTCGACCAGGCACTCACGCTGCACCTGCCGCGCCCTTGGCACCTGTGCGGGCAGAGCACTGGCGGTGCCATTGCGGTGGATCACCTGTTGCACCAAGGTGTGCGCAGCCCGATCGACGGGCAGGTCATCCTGTTGGCACCGTTGGTGAGGCCTTGCTCCTGGCGCTGGTCGAAACTGAGCTACCGCGTGCTGCGTCACTTCGTGAACGGTATCGAACGGCGCTTCAGCGAAAACACCAACGACCCGGGCTTCCTGGCATTCCTGGAGGCCGACCCGCTGCAACCGCGGCGCCTGCCTACCGCCTGGGTGGGCGCACTGATCGCCTGGGTCAAGCGCATCGAGGCCGCGCCGCGCAGCTCGCGGCGGCCGTTGATCGTGCAGGGGGAGGCCGATGGCACGGTGGACTGGCCCTACAACCTTGAAGTGCTTAAGGCCAAGTTTGCCGAGCCGCAGATATTGATGCTGCCCGAGGCCCGCCACCACCTGGCCAACGAGCTGCCGGGCATTCGCCAGCGCTATTTCGACTTCATCGACCAGCGCCTGGGTTGATCACTTCAGGTCGTTGCTGCTCTGGCCAACCGCCAGGCCGGCGCGCACGGCGGCCAGGGCAGCCTGGTAGTACGCCTTGCCGTCGGGCGACTCGGCAAAGGTGGCGAACTCTTCCAGCTCGGCGTCGGACAGGTCGCGGTAGACGTACAGCAGGGTGTTGTTGAGGTCTTCGCCGATCTGGTTCATGAGGCGCTGGCGCTGGCCGTCGAGCAGGCCCTGGGCCTGGCCGCCGCCAAACAGGCCGGGGATCATCGAACTGAGGCTGTCGGCTGCCACGCCGGCGATGGCCAGGCTGACTTCGGCACCAGCCTCACGCGCGGGCAGGGCTTGTGCCAGGTGGCCGATGACCAGCAGGCGGTCGTCGCTGGCCTGGATCTTCGGCAGGCCTTTGGCATTCTTGGCCAGCTCGTCCTTGCGTGTGGCCTTCAGCTCGGCTGCCACCACCTTGCGCCCCAGCGGCGACTGGAAGAACGCCAGGGCCGGTGCCGGGTTGGCCAGCGTGGCGCGCAGCTGCGCCTGGGCGCGACGGTCTACCGCCTGGGCCTGGAAGCGCTGGTTGCTGTTGTTGACCAGCGCCTGGTACACGGCGGGTGGCAAACTGTTGCGGTAGCGCGCCTGGGCGGCGGTGAGGGCATCGTTGAAGTGGGCGCGCTGGTCGGGCCAGCCGGCGGCCTTGTACAGTTGATCCAGGTTGTCTGCCCAGACAGGCATGGTGCAGATCATCAGCAGAATCAGGGAAAACAGACGGCGCATTCAGGACTCCTGTCGGCAGACGGCTATTGTCCTTGGCCCGGCGCCGGTTTGTCGAGATATCCGCGTATTTCTCGGCCAAGTGGCGCTGTGCGCCGGCATGGCTAATGGATATGATGCGCGCCATGCACAATTCCCCCGAACACCCGATGTTTGCGGCCGTCGTCGACGATCTGGCCACCCATGGCTGGTCCCAGCAGGCGCTGTTTTTGCCTGCTGACCTGGTGCGCGCGCTGGCGGCCGAATGCCGGCGCCGTGATGCCGAAGGCGAACTCAACCCGGCAGGGGTTGGGCGCGGGGTTGCCCAGGAGGTGCGCGAGGCCATCCGCGGCGATCAGATCCAGTGGATCGACCCTGGGCAGGCAGAGGCCTGCGACCAGTACCTGGTGGCCATGGACCAGTTGCGCCTGGCCATCAACCAGGGCCTGTTCCTGGGCCTGGAAGACTTCGAAAGCCACTTTGCCCTGTACCCACCGGGGGCATTCTATCGCCGGCACCTGGACCGTTTTCGCGACGATGACCGGCGTATGGTGTCGGCCGTGCTGTACCTGAATGAAGGCTGGCAGCCAGAAGACGGTGGCCAGTTGCGCATGTTCCTCGCAGAGGGCGTAGAGCACGACGTCGACCCGGTGGCGGGTTGCCTGGTGGTGTTCCTGTCGGGTGAGGTGCCCCACGAGGTGCTGCCGGCCGGGCGTGAGCGGCTGTCGTTGACCGGCTGGTTCCGGCGCCGTGGCAATGACCCGTTCTGACCTGCCCAAGGTGCTGGTCAGCGCCTGCCTGCTGGGGCAGCCGGTGCGTTATGACGGCCGCGCCAGTGGCCACCCCGACCTGTTGCAGCAGTGGCAGGCCGAAGGGCGTGTGGTGCCGTTGTGCCCGGAGGTAGCCGGTGGCTTGCCGACGCCGCGCCCGCCTGCGGAGATCCCGGGCGGGCAGGGCGGTGAGGTGCTGGATGGCGGCGCGCAGGTGATTACCGTGACCGGCGAGGACGTCAGTGCCGAGTTTCTGGCCGGGGCGCAGTTGGCGCTGGAGCTGGTGCGGCGGCATGGCATTGGCGTGGCGGTGCTGAAGGCGGGTAGCCCTTCGTGTGGCAACCGGTTGACCTATGACGGCACGTTCAGTGGTGTGAAGGTGGCGGGGGAAGGGGTGACCACGGCGTTGCTGCGGCGGGCGGGGGTGCTGGTGTTCAGTGAGCTGGAGCTGGAAGAGGCGCAGCGGGCGCTGGCTGGGCTTTCAGTTTAAGCCTGTCCCGGCCCTTTCGCGGGCGCGCCCGCTCCCACAGGTACTGCACAGGTCTCGAATCATGTGGTGATCCTGTGGGAGCGGGCGTGCCCGCGAAGAGGCCGGGACAGGCACTCGATAATTTACTGCCCGGCCGCAGTCTCCTGCACACCCTTGAACCACTTCTGCTCAAGCTCGGCCGTGCGGCCACTGTCTTTCAGCCGTTGCAGCGCATTGTTCACCGCGCTCTCGAACGCCGGGTTGTCCTTCTGGAACGGAATCACCAGCTTCTTTTCGCCAATCGGCAGGCTCACATCGAGCGGGCCGTCACCTTTTGGCGCATCAGTCGATGGCGTGAGCGCAATGTCGTACTTCCCACTCTCGACACCGCTCAATACCTCAGCAGCAGGGCTTTCGACGAACTCGGCGCGCAAGTCCAGTTCCCGGGCCAGGTCCTGGCCAAATTCGATGTCGAAGCCCGTCAGGCGATCGTCTTGCTTGAAGGCGTACGGCGAGTTGTCAGGCTGCACGGCAATGCGCAGTTCGCCCCGGTCGGCGACTTCGTCTATCAGCTCCGCCTGGGCCAATGGACTGATCAGTACTGCCAGCAGTACCCCTATGGTCGAACGCATGAATGCCCCTTTTCTTTCAGCAGATGAGTAACTTTCGTCACGGCTTTCTTCCTCGCCGTGATCGAGCGCAGCCTATGACCTTGAAGCCTCGGCAATGTTTAACCATGACCGAAATATTTCTGTCAGACAATGTGAACACCTTGGCGGATATTTCAACTAAGGTGAACTACCGCTGCTTTTGGACACCGGCAGCGGTCATTAAGTGAATCACAGGAGAAGTGAATGAACAGCCTATTTTCGCGTGCTGCCGTTGCCGGTCTGCTGATGGGAGCGTCGGTTTTTGCCGTTGCTGCGGACGCCCTGAAGAGCCAGGAGCCGCCCAAGGAGGCCAAGGTCTTCATCGTTTCCCCCGCCGATGGTGCAACAGTCGACAAGACCTTCACCGTCAAGTTCGGCATCGAGGGTATGGGCCTCAAGCCTGCCGGTGACCAGACCCCGCACACCGGGCACCACCACCTGCTGGTGGATGTGGACAAAGAGCCTGTTGCCGACATGCCACTGCCGACCAGCCTGATGCCAGAGGCCGGCACCGCACTGCCAGCCGGGCCGCAGGTGCTGCACTTCGGTAAAGCACAGACCGAAACCAGCATTACCCTGACGCCAGGCAAGCACACGCTGCAACTGATTCTGGGTGACCAGTATCACGTGCCGTTCAAGCCAAGCGTCGAGTCGAAGAAGATTACTGTCGACGTGAAGTAAGCGTTGGATTCTTCGCGGGCTCGCCCGCTCCCACAGGAATCCCGTAAGCCTCGGGTTTGCGGGATTCCTGTGGGAGCGGGCAAGCCCGCGAAGCAGGCGATGCCGATGTCACAGGCAAAAAAAGGGAGGCCACCAGGGCCTCCCTTTTTTTGCAGCAAGAAAACTTAGAACAGTACGCGGGAACGGATGGTGCCCTTGACCTGTTGCAGTTTCTCTTGCGCCAGGTCCGAGTACTCGGCGTCAACGTCGATTACCACGTAGCCGACTTTCTCGTTGGTCTGCAGGAACTGACCGGAGATGTTGATACCGTTCTCGGCGAAGACCTTGTTGATCTCGCTGAGCACGCCTGGGATGTTTTCGTGGATGTGCAGCAGGCGGTGCTTGCCTGGGTGGGCCGGCAGGGCCACTTCCGGGAAGTTGACCGAGGACACCGAGGTACCGTTGTCGCTGTACTTGACCAGCTTCTCGGCCACTTCGAGGCCAATGTTGGCCTGGGCTTCGGCGGTGGAGCCACCGATGTGCGGGGTGAGGATCACGTTGTCCAGGCCGCGCAGCGGGCTTTCGAACTCTTCGTCGTTGGAGCGCGGCTCGACCGGGAACACGTCGATGGCGGCGCCGATCAGGTGCTTGTCCTTGATGGCGGCAGCCAGGTGGTCCAGCTCGACCACGGTGCCACGGGCGGCGTTGATCAGGATCGCGCCCTTCTTCATTGCACGGATTTCCTTCTCGCCGATCATCCACTGGGTGGATGGCAGCTCAGGCACGTGCAGCGAGACGATGTCGGCCAGGCCCAGCAGCTCGTTCAGGCTGGTGACCTGCACGGCGTTGCCCAGTGGCAGCTTGGTGAGCGGGTCGAAGAAGTACACCTGCATGCCCAGGTTCTCGGCCAGGACCGACAGTTGGGTACCGATCGAGCCGTAGCCGACGATGCCCAGCTTCTTGCCGCGGATTTCGAACGAGTTTGCCGCGCTCTTGATCCAGCCGCCACGGTGGCAGGAGGCGTTTTTCTCAGGGATGCCGCGCAGCAGCAGGATGGCTTCGGCCAGTACCAGTTCGGCTACCGAACGGGTGTTGGAGTACGGCGCGTTGAACACGGCAATACCGCGCTCGCGGGCCGCTTCCAGGTCTACCTGGTTGGTGCCGATGCAGAAGCAGCCAACGGCGACCAGTTTCTTGGCGCAGTCGAAGATCTCTTCGGTGAGCTGGGTGCGCGAACGGATGCCGATGAAGTGGGCATCGGCGATCTTTTCCTTCAGCTCGGCTTCCGGCAACGAACCAGTGAGGTATTCGATGTTGGTGTAGCCGGCAGCCTTGAGGGTATCGACTGCGTTCTGGTGCACACCTTCAAGAAGAAGGAACCGGATCTTGCTCTTGTCGAGAGAAGTCTTGCTCATCTGCGTAAACCTGTATCCCGGAGAAAAAATGGCGAGGGGTGATGCCAGGCGCGAGGGCAGCCTTAGCATGAACAGCGGGAGGGCTATGCTAGCATACGCGACACAATCTGAGCTTATCCCGACAGGTGAAGAGTGCTCAGGGTGACTATGAATAAGTCGAGAGTTCCAGCGATGACCCACCCCGCTGTAATTGAAGAACTGATGACCCTTGTCGACCCTGGCAAGGTCCTGACTGACGCGGCTTCCCTTGAGGCCTATGGCAAGGACTGGACCAAGCATTACCCGCCGGCGCCCAGCGCCATCGTGTTCCCCAAGACAGTAGAGCAGGTGCAGGCGATTGTGCGTTGGGCTAATGCGCACAGGGTGGCGCTGGTGCCCTCTGGCGGGCGTACCGGCCTTTCTGCCGGCGCCGTGGCGGCCAATGGCGAGGTTGTCGTTTCCTTCGACTACATGAACCAGATTCTCGGCTTCAATGCCTTCGACCGCACCGTGGTCTGCCAGCCAGGCGTGATCACTCGGCAGTTGCAGGCCTACGCCGAAGAACAGGGCCTTTATTACCCGGTGGATTTCGCTTCCAGCGGTTCAAGCCAGATTGGCGGCAATATCGGTACCAATGCTGGCGGCATCAAGGTGATTCGCTATGGCATGACCCGCAACTGGGTCGCCGGGTTGAAAGTGGTCACCGGCAAGGGCGAATTGCTGGAACTGAATAAAGACCTGATCAAGAACGCCACCGGCTACGACCTGCGTCAGCTGTTCATTGGCGCCGAAGGCACGCTGGGGCTCGTGGTCGAGGCCACCATGCGGCTGGACCGGGCACCGCGCAACCTCACGGCGATGGTGCTGGGCACGCCTGACTTCGACTCGATCATGCCGGTGCTGCATGCCTTCCAGGGCAAGCTGGACCTGACCGCCTTTGAGTTCTTTTCCGACAAGGGCCTGGCCAAGATCCTTGCGCGCGGCGATGTGCCGGCACCGTTTGCGACCGATTGCCCGTTCTATGCGCTGCTGGAGTTCGAGGCCAGCACTGAAGAAGTGGCCAACGAAGCCCTGGCTACCTTTGAGCACTGTGTCGAGCAGGGCTGGGTGCTGGACGGGGTGATGAGCCAGAGCGAAACCCAGCTGAAAAACCTGTGGAAACTGCGCGAATACCTGTCGGAGACCATCTCGCACTGGACGCCATACAAGAACGACATTTCGGTGACTGTGTCGAAAGTGCCGGCGTTCCTGCGGGATATCGACGCCATCGTCGCAGAGCATTACCCGGATTACGAAGTGGTGTGGTACGGCCATATCGGCGACGGCAACCTGCACCTGAACATCCTCAAGCCCGAACACATGAGCAAGGATGACTTCTTTGCCTCGTGCACCAAGGTCAACAAGTGGGTGTTCGACATCGTCAAACGCTACAACGGCTCGATCTCGGCCGAACATGGCGTGGGCATGACCAAGCGCGACTACCTGGGCTACAGCCGCTCGCCCGAAGAAATCGCCTGCATGAAGGCAATAAAGGCCGTGTTCGACCCTAACGGCATCATGAATCCGGGTAAGATCTTCGCTCCTGAATAAAAAGCAGTATCCAGAGGAGTCGGCCATGAGTTACCAGCACCAGTACGTAGACGGCACGCGCATTCACTTCCCGCTGGGCAAGGTGGTGTGCATCGGCCGTAACTATGCCGAGCATGCCAAGGAACTGGACAACCCGATCCCCACCGAGCCGCTGCTGTTCATCAAGCCGGGCAGCTGCGTGGTGCCGGCCGAGGGTGGCTTCAAGATCCCGGCCGAGCGTGGTTCGGTGCACTATGAGGCGGAAATCGCCGTGCTGCTGGGCAAGCCGTTGTCGGCCCACCCGACTGAAGAAGAGGTGCTGGACGCCATTTCCGGTTATGCCCCGGCGTTGGACCTGACCCTTCGCGACGTACAGGCCAAGCTGAAAGAGAAGGGCCTGCCGTGGGAACTGGCCAAGAGTTTTGATGGCGCCTGCGTGTTGCCGCCGTTTGTCTCGGCTGGCAGCTTCGAGGACGTGACCGATATCCCGGTGCGCCTGACCGTCAACGGCGAAGTGCGCCAGGACGGCAACAGCGCGATGATGCTGAACCCGATCGTGCCGATGATCCAGTACATGGCGGCGCATTTCTCGCTGCAGCCGGGGGATGTGATCCTCACCGGTACCCCGGCGGGTGTGGGGCCGTTCAATGTGGGGGATGAGCTGGTGCTGGAGCTGCCGGGTGTAAGCCGCTTCGAAAGCCGGGTGCTCTGATTCAAGACCGGGTTGGCTTCTTCGCGGGCGCGCCCGCTCCCACAGGTACAGCGCCGCCCTTGAGTGTTGCGCGGTTCCTGTGGGAGCGGGCGTGCCCGCGAAGAGGCCAGACCCGTTTACCGATTTTTCACACCCTATCCGGATAATGCGCGCACCTACGCCCATTTCCCCAGGAACCTCGCATGCCATCACCCTCCGCCCCGGCAACCTCCAAGCGTCGCTTCTACCTGCGCTGGCCCTTCGGCCTGGCCGTGGCGGCGGTGATCGGCTATGGCGTGGCCGTTGCCATGCACTGGGATGACCGTGGCGCGTTGTGGGTAAAAGAAAGCTTCGAAAGCACTGCCGAGCGCAGTGAAAGCGTGTGGCTGCCGGACTACCAGGTGGACATCGATGCCAAGCCACTGCCGGGCATGGACGACGACGAAGCCTCGGACCTAGCCTTCAACCCGCGTACCCGTACCCTGTTCGCGGTAATGGGCAAGAACCCGATCCTGGTCGAGCTGAGCCTGGACGGCGATGTACTGCGCAAGATCCCGCTCAACGGCTGGAGCAACCCGGAAGGCGTCGCCGTGCTGGAAGACGGCTACCTGGCCATCACCGACGAGCGCCTGCATGATCTGACCGTGGTCAAGGTGGATGCACAGACCACCTCGTTGAACCACGACGACTTCCAGAGCCACGACCTGGGCCCGTCGGTGAAAAGCAATAAAGGCTTCGAAGCGGTGGCCTGGGACCCACTGCGTCAGCGCCTGATCATCGGCGAGGAGCGCCCGCCCAAGCTTTACACCTGGAACAGCGATGGCCGCAGCCCGCTCAAGGGTGAAAAACAGCCGTTGCCCAGTGATGAACTCGACTTGCGCAACCTCTCGGCGGTGGGCGTCGACCCGCGTACTGGCCACTTGCTGGTGCTTTCGGCCGACTCCAACATGCTGCTGGAGCTGGACGAACAGGGTCAGCAAGTCAGCTTCATGACCTTGCTGGGCGGCTTCAACGGGCTTGAAGACACCATCCCGCGTGCTGAAGGCGTGGCCATGGACGACAAGGGCAACCTGTACATGGTCAGCGAGCCGGCGCTGTTCTATCGTTTCAAGAAAAACTGACAGCACCTTCAGATTTGCCTGACGCTGGCATTAAGCTTTGCTTCAGCCGTTAATGGTTAGATTCGCCATCCCTGTGTCGAGTCTGCCCTATGCGCCGTTTTGTTCGTCTGTTTCTGATACTTGCCGTTCTCGGCCTGCTCCTGCTTGGCTGGGCCGGGCAGGAGTTTCGCCTGTTCGAGCGTGGCTGGTTCAACCTGAAGACCTGGTGGCAGCCCGCCGAGCAGAGCATTGGCCTGGACCGCTACCGGGTGGTGGTGGAGGCCAAGGCGGTCGAAGGGCTGGATGACGACATCTCGGCGCTGACCTACGACCCCGACCGCAAGACCCTGTTCACCGTCACCAACGCCCGTTCGGAGCTGATCGAGCTGTCGCTGGACGGCCGCATCCTGCGCCGCGTACCGCTGACCGGTTTCGGCGACCCGGAAGCCGTCGAGTACGTTGGGCCGAACAGCTACGTGATCACCGATGAGCGTCAGCAGCGGCTGATTCGCGTGCGCCTGGAAGACGACACGATGTTCCTCGATGCCGGCGATGCCGAGCAGCTCAGCCTGGGCATCGGCCTGAACGGCAACAAGGGCTTTGAGGGCCTGGCCTACGATTCGGCGGGTAAGCGCCTGTTCGTGGCCAAGGAGCGTGACCCGATGCTGATCTATGAGGTGCACGGCTTCCCGCATGACAACCCGGACAAGCCTTATGCCGTGCATGTGGTGCAGGACCGCAAGCGTGATGCGCGGCTGTTTGTGCGGGATTTGTCGAGCTTGCAGTTCGATGAGCGCAGCGGGCATTTGCTGGCGCTGTCGGACGAGTCGCGTTTGGTGCTGGAGCTGGATGTAAAGGGCCGGCCGCTCAGTACCTTGTCGTTGCGCAAGGGTTTCCAGGGGTTGCAGGCGACAGTGCCGCAGGCGGAGGGGATTGCGATGGATGAAGCGGGGACCATTTACATGGTCAGTGAGCCGAACCTGTTCTATGTGTTCAAGCAGCCGGCTGATTGATGGATTTGAGGGCCTATTCGCGGGCGCGCCCGCTCCCACAGGTATGCCACAGGTTTCAGACCCTGTGCAGTACCTGTGGGAGCGGGCGTGCCCGCGAAGAAGGTTACTCGGCCTTCAGGCTCTTCACACCTTCAGCGGTACCCAGCAGCAGCAGATCCGCCGGCCGCGCCGCAAACAGGCCGTTGGTCACCACGCCAACAATGGCATTGATCTGCGCTTCCAGCTCCACCGGGTTGGTGATCTGCAGGTTGTGCACATCGAGGATCACGTTGCCGTTATCGGTCACCACGCCCTCACGGTAAACCGGATCACCGCCCAGCTTCACCAGCTGGCGGGCCACGTGGCTGCGGGCCATCGGGATCACTTCGACCGGCAGCGGGAAGGCGCCCAGCACCGGTACCAGCTTGCTGCCGTCGGCGATGCAGATGAAGGTCTTTGCCACGGCCGCGACGATTTTCTCGCGGGTCAGGGCTGCGCCGCCGCCCTTGATCAGGTTCAGGTGCGCGTCGCTCTCGTCGGCACCGTCCACGTAGAACTCCAGCTCGCTGACGCTGTTCAGCTCATAGACCGGGATGCCATGGCCCTTCAGACGCTGGGCGGTGGCTTCGGAGCTGGCGACTGCGCCGTCGAAGGCGGTCTTGTGCTGAGCCAGGGCGTCGATGAAGAAGTTGGCGGTCGAACCGGTACCGACGCCGACGACGCTCTTTTCATCCAGCTTGGGCAGAATGAAGTCGACAGCGGCCTGGGCGACGGCCTGTTTGAGTTGGTCCTGGGTCATGCGGGCTCCGAAAAGGGGCAGGGCGGTTTTCAAAGTTGCCTAGTATAACGGCTTGGGCGGCTTTGCTGTGGTCGCCCGACGTAGCGCTGGGGTAGACTCCCAGCCCTTGTCCCGCGGCCCAGTGATGCGTTCCCGATGCTCGAACAGTACGTCAAGAAGATCCTCACCTCGCGCGTCTATGACGTTGCCGTCGAAACCCCGCTGCAGAGCGCCGGGCAGCTGAGCAAGCGCCTGGGCAACCAGATTCTGCTCAAGCGCGAAGACCTGCAGCCGGTGTTCTCGTTCAAGATCCGTGGGGCGTACAACAAGCTGGCCCAGCTGAGCCCGGAGGAGCTGGCCCGTGGCGTGGTTACCGCCTCGGCCGGCAACCACGCCCAGGGCCTGGCCCTGGCGGCGCGTGAGATGGGCATAAAAGCCACAATCGTGATGCCCAAGACCACCCCTGAGATCAAGATCGAAGGCGTGCGGTCACGCGGTGGCAAGGTAGTGCTGCATGGCGACTCGTTCCCCGAGGCGCTGGCGTATTCACTGAAGCTGGTGGACGAAAAGGGTTTTGTCTACGTTCACCCCTACGACGACCCGCACACCATTGCCGGGCAGGGCACCGTGGCGATGGAAATCCTGCGCCAGCACCCTGGCCAGCTGGATGCCATCTTCGTGCCCGTGGGCGGTGGCGGCCTGATTGCCGGCATTGCCGCCTACGTGAAGTACCTGCGCCCGGAGATCAAGGTGATCGGCGTGGAGCCGGACGACTCCAACTGCCTGCAGGCGGCCATGGCGGCGGGTGAGCGCGTGGTGCTGCCGCAGGTCGGGTTGTTCGCCGATGGCGTAGCAGTGGCCCAGATCGGCCAGCACACCTTTGATATCTGCCGTCACCATGTGGATGAAGTCGTTACCGTCAGTACCGACGAGATCTGCGCGGCTATCAAGGATATTTACGACGATACCCGCTCGATCACCGAACCTGCCGGCGCGTTGGGCGTGGCGGGCATCAAGAAGTACGTTGAACTGTACGGCGTGGCCGGGCAGACCCTGGTGGCCATCGACTCCGGTGCCAACGTCAACTTTGACCGCCTGCGCCATGTGGCCGAGCGTGCCGAGCTGGGTGAAAAGCGCGAGGCGATCATCGCCGTGACCATTCCCGAGCGCCCGGGCAGCTTCAAAGCCTTCTGCGAAGCCATCGGCAAGCGGCAGATCACCGAGTTCAACTACCGCAAGCACACCTCGGACGAAGCGCACATCTTTGTCGGCGTGCAGACGCACCCGGAGAGCGACCCGCGAGCGGCGCTGGTGCAGCACCTGACCGAGCAGGGCTTCCCGGTTACCGACTTGACCGACAACGAACTGGCCAAGCTGCATATTCGCCATATGGTCGGCGGTCATTCGGCCGGTGCCAGCGACGAGATGGTGCTGCGCTTCGAGTTCCCCGAGCGGCCGGGGGCGTTGTTCAACTTCCTTAACAAGCTGGGCGGGCGCTGGAACATTTCGATGTTCCATTATCGCAACCATGGCGCGGCTGACGGGCGCGTGGTGGCGGGGTTGCAGGTGCCGGAGGATGAGCGCCACCTGGTGCCGGCAGCGTTGGCCAAGATTGGCTACCCGTACTGGGACGAAACCGAAAACCCGGCCTACAAGCTGTTCCTGGGCTGAGCGGCTAAGCTAGGCCTTAGGGCCTATTCGCGGGCTTGCCCGCTCCCACAGGTACTGCGCAGGCCTCAGGCGTGTGATGTCCCTGTGGGAGCGGGCAAGCCCGCGAAGAAGCCAGCACGAAATGGCCTGCTCAAGGACACAGTGACATGGAACACCTGACCACCCTGAAAACCCCGCACATCATCGCCACCGCCCTGCTGCTGCTGGGCGCCCTTGGCCTGGTTATCTGGACCGTGCGTGCCCGCCGGCAAGGTGATGCCCAGGCCTACGCCAAGCTGCTGCGCCGGCCGCTGGTGTTCGTCTGGCTGGTGATGGGCCTGTGCCTGGTCAGCATGCCGTTCACCGGCTGGTGGCTGGTGCATCTTGTCGGCTGGCCGCTGGGGCAGACCTGGGTGCTGGCGTCCAGCGTCATCTATACCTTTGGCGCGTTTGCCGTTTGGTGGCTGGTGGTAAGGCTGAACCGGCTGCGCAAGGCTGAAGAGGTGGGGCTGCGCTTTACCCTGGCGCTGGCGGTGTTCAGCGGGGTTTGCTTCCTGTCGATTGCCGGGCTGATGGGGGCAAAACCAGTCTGATGGAATTTGGGGCTGCTTTGCAGCCCATCGCCGGCAAGCCAGCTTGTATGGTTAGACTTGAAGGGAGGAGGAGGGACAAAGCCAGCTTCTGACTGTTAGCGCAGTACAGACCGTGGGAGAC
>NZ_JBIBGE010000012.1:0-161962 GCF_042956345.1 Pseudomonas sp. NPDC008258 | reverse complement strand
GGGGCGAGGTCTCCCACGGTCTGTACTGCGCTAACAGTCAGAAGCTGGCTTTGTCCCTCCTCCTCCCTTCAAGTCTAACCATACAAGCTGGCTTGCCGGCGATAGGGCCGGAACGGGCAACACAAGGCAAATTTTTTTGACCCGAAAGTCCGGTTCCGCCGCCCGGCAGCCGTGGCGTAGAGCGGGTGCCGAAAGCCATCGAATTAGGCTAGAATGCACGGCCTCTAAGCACACCCCTTCCTGAGGCTGTCCCGACGATGTTGATCCTGCGCGGCGCTCCTGCCCTTTCTGCCTTTCGCCACGGTAAATTACTCGAGCAACTGAGCCAGAAAGTCCCCGCTGTTACTGGTTTGTATGCCGAATTCGCCCACTTCGCCGATGTCGACGGCGAGCTGACCGCCGACCAGCAGCAGGTGCTGGGCCGTCTGCTCAAGTACGGCCCGAGCGTGCCGGTACAGGAGCCGACCGGCCGACTGTTCCTGGTCGTACCGCGCCTGGGCACCATTTCGCCCTGGGCCAGCAAGGCCAGCGACATCGCCCACAACTGCGGCCTGCAGTCGATCCAGCGCCTGGAGCGCGGCATCGCCTACTACGTTGCCGGCACCCTGAGCGACGCTGACGCTGCATTGGTCGCCGCCGAACTGCACGACCGCATGACCCAGCGTGTGCTGGCTCAGCTGGAGCAGGCGGCCGACATGTTCAGCCACGCCCAGCCCAAGCCGATGACCTCGGTGGACATCCTGGCCGGTGGCCGTGACGCGCTGGCCAAGGCCAACATCGACCTGGGCCTGGCCCTGGCCGAAGACGAGATCGACTACCTGGTCAATGCCTTCCAGGGCCTGAAGCGTAACCCGAACGACATCGAACTGATGATGTTCGCCCAGGCCAACTCCGAGCACTGCCGCCACAAGATCTTCAACGCAAGCTGGGACATCGACGGCCAGGCTCAGGACAAGAGCCTGTTCGGCATGATCAAGAACACCTACCAGATGCACAACGAAGGCGTGCTGTCTGCGTACAAGGACAACGCCTCGGTCATCGTCGGTAACGTGGCCGGCCGTTTCTTCCCGAACCCTGAAACCCGCCAGTACGGCGCGGTGCAGGAGCCGGTGCACATCCTGATGAAGGTGGAAACCCACAACCACCCGACGGCCATTGCCCCGTTCTCCGGCGCCTCCACCGGCTCCGGCGGCGAAATCCGCGACGAGGGCGCTACCGGCCGTGGCGCCAAGCCCAAGGCTGGCCTGACCGGCTTCACCGTGTCCAACCTGCGCATTCCGGGCTTCGAGCAGCCATGGGAGCAGGCCTACGGCAAGCCGGAACGCATCGTCGACGCCCTCGACATCATGATCGAAGGCCCACTGGGCGGCGCCGCGTTCAACAACGAATTCGGTCGCCCGGCCCTGACCGGTTACTTCCGTACCTTCGAGCAGGCCATCAACACCCCGCACGGCGAAGAAGTGCGTGGCTACCACAAGCCGATCATGCTGGCCGGTGGCATGGGCAACATCCGTGAAGACCACGTACAGAAAGGCGAGATCACCGTCGGCGCCAAGCTGATCGTGCTCGGCGGCCCGGCCATGCTGATCGGCCTGGGCGGCGGCGCCGCTTCGTCGGTGGCGACCGGTGCCAGCTCGGCAGACCTGGACTTCGCCTCGGTACAGCGTGAAAACCCGGAAATGGAGCGCCGTTGCCAGGAGGTCATCGACCGCTGCTGGCAGCTGGGCGACGCCAACCCGATCGCCTTCATCCACGACGTTGGCGCCGGTGGTATCTCCAACGCCTTCCCGGAGCTGGTCAACGATGGTGGCCGTGGTGGCCGCTTCGAACTGCGTAACGTGCCCAACGACGAGCCGGGCATGGCCCCGCACGAAATCTGGAGCAACGAATCGCAAGAGCGTTACGTGCTGGCTGTCAGCGCGGTCGACTTCGAGCGTTTCCAGGCCATCTGCGAGCGTGAGCGTTGCCCGTTCGCCGTGGTCGGTGAAGCCACTGAAGAGCCGCACCTGACTGTAAGCGACAGCCACTTCGGCAACACCCCGGTGGACATGCCGCTGGACGTGCTGCTGGGCAAGCCGCCACGCATGCACCGTTCGGTTACCCGCGAAGCCGAGCTGGGCGATGATTTCGACCCAAGCAAGCTGGACCTGGACAACGCCGTGCAGCGCGTGCTCAGCCACCCGGCCGTGGCCAGCAAAAGCTTCCTGATCACCATCGGCGACCGCACCATCACCGGCCTGGTTGCCCGCGACCAGATGGTCGGCCCGTGGCAGGTACCGGTGGCCGACTGCGCCGTCACCGCCACCAGCTTCGACGTCTACACCGGTGAAGCCATGGCCATGGGCGAGCGTACCCCGCTGGCACTGCTGGATGCCCCGGCGTCCGGCCGCATGGCGATCGGCGAAACCCTGACCAACCTGGCCGCTTCGCGCATCGAGAAGCTGTCCGACATCAAGCTGTCGGCCAACTGGATGTCCGCTGCCGGTCACCCGGGCGAAGACGCCCGCCTGTACGACACTGTCAAGGCTGTCGGCATGGAGCTGTGCCCGGAGCTGGGCATCACCATTCCGGTCGGCAAAGACTCGATGTCGATGAAGACCAAGTGGAGCGACGAGGGCGTCGAGAAGAGCGTCACTTCGCCGATGTCGCTGATCATCACCGGCTTCGCCCCGGTCACCGACATCCGCAAGACCCTGACCCCGCAACTGCGCATGGACAAGGGCGAAACCGACCTGATCCTGATCGACCTGGGCCGCGGCAAGAACCGCATGGGCGCCTCGATCCTGGCCCAGACCCACGGCAAGATCGCTGCCCAGGCACCGGACGTCGACGATGCCGAAGACCTCAAGGCCTTCTTCGCCGTAATCCAGGGCCTGAACGCCGACGGCCACCTGCTGGCCTACCACGACCGCTCCGACGGCGGCCTGGTT
Source organism: Pseudomonas sp. NPDC008258 (assembly GCF_042956345.1). NCBI lineage: Bacteria > Pseudomonadati > Pseudomonadota > Gammaproteobacteria > Pseudomonadales > Pseudomonadaceae > Pseudomonas > Pseudomonas sp. NPDC008258. The sequence continues at coordinate 159,032 of NZ_JBIBGE010000012.1, read as the reverse complement.
ACCACCGTGCTGGAAATGGCCTTTGCCGGCCACTGCGGCCTCGACCTGCACCTCGACCCGCTGACCGACAGCAAGGGCGACGTGCCGGCCATCCTCTTCAACGAAGAGCTGGGCGCGGTCATCCAGGTTCGCCAGGATGCCACCCCGGACGTGCTGGCACAGTTCAGCGCTGCTGGCCTGGGCGAAGGCTGCGTCGCGGTGATCGGCAAGCCGGTCAACAACGGCGAAGTGTCCATCAGCCTGAACGGCGAAGTGCTGTTCGACGACGACCGTCGCATGCTGCAGCGCCAGTGGGCTGAAACCAGCTATCAAATCCAGCGCCTGCGCGACAATGCCGACTGCGCCGACCAGGAATTCGACCTGCTGCTTGAGGAAGACAACCCGGGCCTGTCGGTGAAACTGGGCTTCGACGTCAACGACGACATCGCCGCCCCGTACATCAAGAAGGGTGTGCGCCCGCAAGTGGCCATCCTGCGCGAGCAGGGCGTCAACGGCCAGGTCGAGATGGCTGCTGCGTTCGACCGCGCCGGCTTCGCTGCCATCGACGTGCACATGAGCGACATCCTTGCTGGCCGTGTCGACTTCGAAGCCTTCAAGGGCCTGGTTGCCTGCGGTGGCTTCTCGTACGGTGACGTGCTGGGTGCCGGTGAAGGCTGGGCCAAGTCGGCGCTGTTCAACGCCCGTGCCCGCGACGCCTTCCAGGCCTTCTTCGAGCGTACCGACAGTTTCGCCCTGGGCGTGTGCAACGGTTGCCAGATGATGTCCAACCTGCACGAGCTGATCCCGGGCACCGAGTACTGGCCGCACTTCGTGCGTAACCGCTCGGAGCAGTTCGAAGCCCGTGTGGCCATGGTCGAGGTGCAGAAGTCCAACTCGATCTTCCTGCAGGGCATGGCCGGTTCGCGCATGCCGATCGCGATCGCCCACGGCGAAGGCCATGCCGAATTCGCCAGCGAAGAAGCATTGCTGGAAGCTGACGTGTCCGGTTGCGTGGCCCTGCGCTACGTCGACAACCACGGCAAGGTCACCGAAGCCTACCCGGCCAACCCGAACGGCTCGCCGCGTGGCATTACCGGCCTCACCAGCCGCGACGGCCGCGTGACCATCATGATGCCGCACCCGGAGCGTATGTTCCGCGCCGTGCAGAACTCCTGGCGCCCGGATGAGTGGCAGGAAGATGCCGCGCTGATGCGTATGTTCCGCAATGCGCGGGTATGGGTGAACTAAGGCGTGTACAAGCTCGCCTTCTTCGTCCCCGCCAGCCATGTCGAAGTGGTCAAGGCCGCTGTGTTCGCCGCGGGTGGCGGGCGCATCGGTGACTATGACCACTGCGCCTGGCAAACCCTGGGCCAGGGCCAGTTCCGCCCGTTGAGCGGCAGCCAGCCGTTCCTCGGGCAAGCCGGCCAGGTTGAGGTGGTGGAGGAGTGGAAGGTGGAGCTGGTGGTGGCAGACGAGCTGATCGCTCAGGTCGTCGCTGCGCTCAAGCAGAGCCACCCGTACGAGACGCCAGCCTACGAAGTCTGGCGGCTCGCCGAGTTCTAGACCGCATCAAGCCTATCGCCGGCAAGCCAGCTCCCACAGGGATATCACCATTTTCAGACCCTGTGATATCCCTGTGGGAGCTGGCTTGCCGGCGATAGGGCCCTACAACCCAGCGACAATCTCCTTGCCAGGCTCAGGCCGCTTCAACATTCCACAAGCCAGCAACCCCACCTCGAACAGCACCCACATCGGCACCGCCAACATCGTCTGCGAAAACACATCAGGCGGCGTCAATATCATCCCCACCACAAAGCACCCGACGATCACGTAGGGCCTGCTGCGCCGCAACGTGGCCACATCCGCCAACCCCACCCAGACCACGATAAACGTTGCCACCGGGATCTCGAACGCCAGGCCGAACGCCAGAAACAGCGCCAGGATAAAGTCCAGGTACTGGCTGATATCGGTCATCATCGCCACGCCGTCCGGCGTCACACTGGCAAAGAAGCCGAACATCATCGGGAACACCAGGAAGAACGCGAAGGCCATGCCGCCGTAGAACAGCACGATGCTCGACACCAGCAGTGGCAGGGCAATACGCCTCTCACGGCGGTACAGCCCCGGCGCCAGAAAACCCCAGGCCTGGTGCAGCAGCAGCGGCATGGCCACGAACAGCGCGCACATCGCCGTGAGTTTGAAGGGCGTGAGAAACGGCGAGGTGACGCTGGTGGCGATCATGCTCGCGCCTTCTGGCAAAAAGCGCCGCAGCGGTTCGGATATCAGCGTGTACAGCGTCTGGGCAAAGGGGAACAGGCCGGCAAACATCAGCGCCACCAGCGCCAGGCAACGCACCAGGCGTTTGCGCAGGTCACGCAGGTGTTCGGTCAGCGGCATGCTGGCCGCCGGGTCCATGGCAATACTCATGAGGCGTTTTCCTTGGGGGCGGCGACCGTGGCGGCATCATTGGCCGGCTCCGTGTTCAGGCTGATGCCTTGGCGGATTTCCTGTTCCAGGCGCTGCAACGGCGCGCTGTCGAGGTTGGGCAGCTCGATCTCGCGTTCAACCTGCGTGCGCAAGGCATGCATGGCCCGGCGCGCCTGGCCAAGGCCGCGGCCCAGGGTGCGCGCTGCCACTGGCAGGCGCTCCGGGCCCAGCACCAGTAGCGCGACGACGCCGACCAGCAGCAACTCGCTGAAGCCTACCTCGAACATCAGGCCTGACGATCCGCTTGTGGTTGTTGCGCGGCCTGGCCGTTTAGCGGGGCTTGTTGCTGTACTTGCGGCTGGCCAGGGGCATCGACGTCGTTGTCACCGCCCATGGACTTGCGAAAACCCTGGATCGCCTCGCCCACATCGCTGCCCAGGCCCTTGAGGCGCTTGGTGCCAAACAGCAGGAACACGATCAGCAGTACGATCACCAGTTGCCAGATTCCAATGCCACCCATTGCGACCACTCCTGTAAGGTCATGAAAAGGAAGGGCAATCCTGCCTCGTGTAGATGACGGGCACATGACGAACGGCCATTGCCATCTACCTGCAACACGCCGCGTGTTGACTGGCGTCTTTATTCCGCGAGCGAGGCACGCACGGATGGGTGGCAGGCAACAACAGGGGGCGGCCCTGTTGATGGTGATGGTGGTACTGGCGATGCTGGCGGCGGGCATGGCCTGGCTGGTGGAAGATGGCCGACGTCAGGTGGATGAAGTGCGCCTGCTGCACCAGCGGGTGCAGGCGCGGGCGATGGAGCAGGCCGGCCTGGCTTATGCCGGGCAGGCCCTGCGCGACCCCGCCTGGCGGCTTAGCCCGTTGTTCTGGCAGGCGTTGCGTGGGCAGCCACTGAACTATGACTTTGGCGCCGGCCAGGCGCAGTTGCGGGTGCGCGACCAGCACACCTGCTTTAACGTCAATGCGCTGCTGGGTGGCGATGGCGAGCGTGCCGAGCGCCAGCTGCGCTACCTGCTGGGCGACGACATGGCGGCCGAGCGCCTGGTCGATGCGCTGGCCGACTGGCTTGACGCCGACAGCGATACCCGCCTGCAAGGTGCCGAAAGTGCCCAGTACCTGCGCCAGCAACCGCCGCGTCTGGCGGCCAACCAGCCGATGCTGGACACCAGCGAGCTGAACTTGCTGCTGGAGCCGGATGCAGGCCGGCAGAGCCGTTACCCGATGCTGTGCGCCTTGCCGCAGGTGACTGGCTGGCGGCTGAACGCCAATGCGCTTGGGCTGGAGCATCTGCCGTTGCTGGAGGCGTTGTACGAGGGGCGTTTTTCGCGTTCGCTGCTCAGCCGCATCATCAGTGGCCGGCCTGCGTCAGGGTACGTGGATGCGGGCGCACTGCGTCAGGCGTTGGGGGCGGTGGATGACGAGACGTTCGAGCGGCTGAGCGAAGGTTTGCTGCTCAACAGCGGGTATTACCTGTTGCAGCTGTCGTTCGAGGAAGAGGGGCGAGTGATGCGCAGCGAGTTCCAGGTGGAGGCCCTGGGGGTAGTGCAATGGCATGCCCGGGTGCCGGCGCAGCAAGTGCGGGTGCGTAGCCGGGAGCCTATAGCCTGGTAAGTTTTACTGGCCTCTTCGCGGGCAAGCCCGCTCCCACAGGTACTGCACAGGTTTTGAAATCTGTGCGGTCCCTGTGGGAGCGGGCTTGCCCGCGAAGAGGCCAGTAAAGCCAGCACAAGGCTGGCTGTACCACACCGGATCAGGCGGTGCCGATCTCCCCGCCATCATTACGCTGGATCACCACCGTCGAAGCCCGCGGCCTTACCGTTGCCCCAGCCGGCGTAGCATCGGTGGCCTTGTCGGTATACGGCCAGTTCCCCGGGTGCTGAATGTTCACGAACAGTGTCTTGTTGTCCGGTGTAAAGGTAATCCCGGTCACCTCACACTCATTCGGCCCAACGAAGAAGCGGCGCAGGTTCACCTGGTTCTGCGCATTCACCGGCACCTGCTTGCCACTGGCATCCACCAGGTCAGAGGGGATCACAGCCAGCAGTTGATCGTTGGTGTAGTCGGTGAGGGTGCTTTCGCCGTTGTCGGTCTCGAACCACAGCACGCCACGGCTATCGAAGCTCATGCCATCCGGGCTGGCGAACTGGTTGAGTTCGGTCAGCCCGGAACGGTTGATGTCGGCCGTGCCGGCAGCGTTGGCGCCGAATACGAAGATGTCCCAGGTGAAGCTCAGCTGGTCGTCGCTGTCGTGCCAGCGAATGATGTGGCCGTGGCGGTTTGGGCCGCGCGGGTTGGCCGCATCGACCTTCTCCGGGGTGCGTGCGCTGTTGTTGGTCAGGGTCAGGTACACGTCGCCGTTCAGCGGGTTGACCGTGGTCCATTCCGGGCGGTCCATCGGCGTAGCGCCCACGGCATCACCCGCCCCACGGGTGTTGAGGATGATGCCTGGCAAATCACCGTAAAGCGCACCCAGGGTGCTGCCGTTGGTGGTGGCGGTGCCTACGTCCAGCAGCAGCCATACGCCGGTGCCGTCGGCATTGAAGCGGGCCACGTAGAGCTTGCCCTGGTCCAGGTACTTGGCGCCGGTGGCCAGGCGGTCGGCCGGGTTGGCATCGGCGGCGTCCCACACGGCGGTGGACACCCACTTGTACAGGTACTCGTTGTTCGAGTCGTCACCCATGTACCACACCAGCGGCTTGCCGGCGACGGGCAGGCCCGGGGCGCAGCCCTCGTGGCGGAAGCGGCCCAGCGCAGTGCGCTTGGTGGCCAGGGTGCTGCTGTTGTACGGGTCGATCTCGACAATGTAGCCGTAGGTACTGGCTTCGTTGCGGTAGTCGTCGGTGGCGCTGGCGCCCTTCACGGTAACGTCGAAACGGGCGAATTCGTCAGCCACTTCGGTGCTGTCACCGGCAGCGGTTTCCCACTTGTACTGGCCGCTGGAGGTGCCCACGCCAATGCGGCGCTGGTCTTCGGGGCGGGTGCCCTTGTTGACGAAAATGCCAGGCCAGTTCTCTTCACAGGTGAGGTAGGTGCCCCACGGGGTGTAGCCGTTGCCGCAGTTGTTGTTGGTACCGCGGCAGTGGGTGCCAGCGGTGGAGTACTTGGTCTTCACGTGGTCGGTGCCACGCAGCGGGCCGGTGATTTCCATGCGCGAGGCGGTGGTGAAGCGGCGGTTCAGCGGGTCGTTGTCGACTACCTGCCAGCGGCCGTTCACCTTCTGCAGGCGCACCACGCCAGCGCCGTGGGCGTTGATTTCCTTGCGCACTTCTTCAACCGGGCGTTTGCCGTTCACGTCTGTGGTCGGGCCGGCCGGGTGCAGTGCGGCGGTATCGATGTACTCGAAGTTGATCGCCAGCAGGCCGTCTTCGGAGCTGCCGTTGATGGGGAAGAAGTGCATGCCGTCATGGTGCATGCCCATGGCGTTGGCCTGGTCGGTCGAGGTGTTGCTGCCGTCGGACTTCCATGGGTTGCCGTTGCTGTTGATCGGTGTGCCCCACGGCGCCAGCACGTAGGCGCTGTAGCCGGCGGCCACCACGCAGGCGTCGGTGCGCGAGCCCGGGATGGACTGGAAGCCCAGCGCCAGTTTCGGCACTTCCGGCTCGGTAACAGGCGGCTCGGTTACCGGTGGCTCGGTGACCGGGTCATCGTTATCGGAACCGCCACCGTCGAAGCAGCCTGTCAGGCCGGTACCGGCAATCATGGCGATGGCGGCACCCAGGCTGCCGCGCATCACGCTGCGCCGGCTCAGGTAGGCGTCCATGACAGTGGCCATTGGCAAGTTGCCGCTTTGGTTCCGGTCCAGGTTGTCGCCGGTATCTCGACTCATCAGGGTGTCCTTATATTGGCTGAGTTAGAGGAAACCGCGACTTTAGTGCGCAAATATGATGATTCATTGGCAGAAATGTTAACGGGCTTTTAAAACGACTCGATCTTAGAAAATCACCTGACAGATCAATTTGGAATGCCTGTCGGAATTCTGCCATCAAACTGTCATGCCAACGCCGCAACATCCGGAGCCCTGAATGAACATGGATAAGGATGGCGGGTTCGATGGCAAGCAGCATGCACAGGCGCGAAGTGATTGGCTGGATGGGTATCGGGGCCTTGGCCCCATTGCTCGGCGCCTGCTCTGCTTTCCCGGCGCAGCAGGGCGGTAACGCCCACCTTGACCTGCTGTATGTGGCCGATACCCTCGATGCCCGCCAACCCGGCCAGGCCGTGGTGCCGGCTACCCGCCTGGGGCCGGTCAGCCATTTGGGCCGTGCACCGTGGATGACGGGCAGCAGCGCCAGCCTGGCCTACCCGCAACTGGCGCCGTTGCTTGATGCCCGCCAGGCAAGTGGCGCCCAGTTGGGTGGGTATGCGGTGCTGGGCGCGCTGCTGGAGCAACTGCGCGCCGAGGCGGGTGCAGGCAATAGCCTCACCCTGGAAAACGGCCAGGGCTGGAATGGCAGTGGCCTTGCCTACCTGACCCAAGGTGAGAGCGGCGTACAAGGTAGCCACCTGCTGGGCAGCGAGGTGCGCGTCAGCAGCGACGAACGCGTGTTGTGGCCGCAGCGCAGCCAGGGGCTGTATCGGCAGGCTAGCGCCATTACCTTGGGGGCCGGGCTGGCGGACGCGCAGCGCCAGGCATTGGGGCTGCAAGCCTTGCAGGTCTTCGAGCGCGGCGGCGCCCGTATTGCCGTGGTCGGTGTCACGGACCCCTATGCCCAGGATCAGAAAGCCTCCCTGAAACAGTGGTACCAGTCTTTGCAGCCCGTGTTCGAACAGGCCCGGCGCGAGGCCGACCTGGTGGTGGCCATGGCCGATGTCGGAACCGGCCCGGGCCTTTGGCTGGCCGAGCGGGTGCCGCAGGTGGATGTGGTGCTGTGTGCCCGCGGCCAGGATCTGTGGCCGGCACCGGTGGAGGTGACCCAGGCCAGCGGCCGACGCGTGCCAGTCGTGTTCGCCGGCTGCCGGGGTAGCGGTGCAATGCGCCTGCGTTGCCAGCAGGTGGCGGGCGTATGGCAATTCGACGGGCGTTTCTTCCCGGCCTTTGAGCAGCAACTCGCACCCGCCGCACAACTTCGTGCCGGGCAGCTGGAGGCAACGCTCCGCCAGCAGCGCGCTGGCCATGCGGCGTGGCTGGATCAGCCGCTGGCCCGCGCGCCACAGGCATTGTGGCGCCGCGATACCCGAGGCGGCAGCTGGGATCGGCTGCTGCATCAGGCCTTGGCTGACGACAGCAGCATGCCCGTGTTGCTGCCAGGCCTGCGCTATGACTACCCGCTGCCCGCGGGCGCGTCCATCACCCGCGAACACCTGATCAGCCTGACCGGTGGCTACCCGGCGCCCGTGGTCGAAGCGCCGGCCCGGCAGGTGGAACAAGTGCTGGAGAACGCGGCAGAGCAACTGTTCGGCGACCCGCTGCTGCTGGACAACAGCCAGGACCTGCCACGCTGGCAGAGCCAGGCCTGGGGTGTCAGCTACAGCCCGCAAGGCAAGCGCATCACTGGGCTGGAGCCGGTACAGGGCCTGTGTCGCACCTTCGGCCTGCAATTCGAAAGCCAGGCGGGTGAACCCCTTTGGCAGCGGGTAGAAGCCTGGCTCGCCCGCCAGCCGGCCGGCTGGCAGCTGGCGCCGCTGCAATTGCCCGAAGTGCGCTACGTGCAGGGACACCCTGGCTGGCACCCACGGCAGTTGGCCTCGTGACGTTCGCCTCTCGCCTGTTCACAGGCGCAGGCCTGACCCTGGCCGGCTGGCTGGCGGCCCAGTGTGTGTTGCAACTGGGCCGCCAGCCGCAACCCGCCACAGCGCCGGCCCCTGTCGACACGCCGCTGCCTGGGCTGATGGTCGGCCACTGGCAAGCGCCGGTCGATGACGCTGCCATCGCCATCACCCGCCTGCCGCTGCAATACCTGGGCGGCCTCAAGGCCCAGCCGCTGGCAGCCAGCGTGGTGGTGCTGCGCTACGGCGAGCAGGTGCGCACCCTGGCCCGCGGCCAGCGCCTGGCGCCGGGGATCGTGCTGCAGGACATCGACAGCGATGGCCTGATTTTCAACAACCAGGGGCGACGTGAACGCCTGCCCTGGCCGCCACGCCCCGCCGTGACCGGCTTCAAGCGCCAAGGATGAACGATGCCTGTTAGATACTGCGTGGCGGCCGCACTGAGCCTGGCCCTGTCCATGGCCTGGGCCGAAGAGCCGGTGTTCGATGACAACGGTACGCCGATGTACGAAGTGAACTTCGTCGACACCGAACTGGGCGAGTTCATCGATAGCGTGTCGCGCATCACCGGCACCACCTTCATCGTCGACCCCCGGGTCAAGGGCAAGGTCACCGTGCGCACCGTCGACCTGCACGACGCCGATGCCATCTACGACATCTTCCTGGCGCAGCTGCGCGCCCAGGGTTACGCCACCGTCGACCTGCCCAACGGCAGCGTGAAGATCGTCCCCGACCAGGCCGCGCGCCTGGAGCCGGTGCCGGTGGAAGCCGGTGGGCAGCAGGGGGAGGGCAGCGACAGCGTGGCCACCCGCGTATTCAAAGTGCGCAACGCCGCCAACGAACAGGTGCTGGGTATCCTCAAGCCCCTGATCGACCCGCGGGTCGGGGTGATCACCCCATACCCGGCGGCGCACCAGCTGGTGGTCACCGACTGGCGCAGCAACCTCGACCGCATCGCCAGCCTGCTGCGCCAGCTCGACCGCCCGCAAGAGGCACCAAGCAATGGCAGCACCCAGGTGATCTACCTGCGCCATGCCAATGCCGGCGAAGTGGTCAAGGTATTACGCGGGCTCAGTCAGGAAGGTGCGGTGCCCGCTGAAGGGGCGGGTGAAGGTGAGGGCAAGGACCCGCCCGTGGTGGCTACCAGCGGTGGCCCGGGCATTCGCCTGGAATATGAAGAAGGCACCAACGCTGTGGTCATGGTCGGCCCCGACAGCGAGCTGGCCGCCTACCGCGCCATTGTGGAGCAGCTGGACATTCGCCGAGCCCAGGTGGTGGTGGAGGCGATCATCGCCGAGGTGTCCGACAGCAGTGCCCAGGAGCTGGGCGTGCAATGGCTGTTTGCCGACGAAAAATTCGGTGCCGGTATCGTCAATTTCGGCAGCAACGGGGTAAACATCGCCAACATCGCAGGGGCCGCTGCCAGCGGCGACAACGAAGCACTTGGCGACCTGCTGTCCGCCACCACCGGCGCCACGGCGGGCATCGGCCATTTCGGCGGCGGGTTCAATTTCGCCATGCTGGTCAATGCGCTGAAGGGCAAGAGTGGTTTCAACCTGCTGTCCACGCCCACCCTGCTGACCCTGGACAATGCCGAGGCTTCCATTCTGGTCGGCCAGGAAGTGCCTTTCGTCACCGGCTCGGTCACGCAAAACAACGCCAACCCCTACCAGACCATCGAGCGTAAAGAGGTCGGGGTGAAGCTGCGCATCAAGCCGCAGATCAATGTCGACAACAGCGTGCGCCTGGACATCGTCCAGGAAGTGTCTTCCATCGCCGAGTCCAGTGCGGCCAGCGACGTAATCACTAACAAGCGCGAGATCAAGACCAAGGTCATGGTCGAAGACAATGGCCTGGTCATTCTTGGCGGCCTGATCAGCGACGAGCTGAGCACCAGCAACCAGCGCGTGCCGCTGCTCGGCGATATCCCTTACCTGGGCAGGCTGTTCCGCTCCGATGCCACCAAGAACACCAAGCAGAACCTGATGGTGTTCATCCGCCCGCGCATCCTGCGCGATGGGCCCAGCCTTGCCGGGCTCAGCGAAGACAAGTACCGCACCTTGCAGCAGACCACGCCGCTGCAATTGCCGGACCTGGCAGAAGGCAAGCCGCTGTTGCAGGTGTTCCCCGCCAGCCGTGCGCGCCTGGAAGGCGGTGACTGGTGATGCTGCCATACCGCCAGGCACGCCAGAGCGGCGTGGCCATGGCCTTGACGGAACAGGGCTGGCAGCTGTGGCTGCGGCCCGACGCCGACAGTGCCCAGTTGCAGGAGCTGCTGCGCGTGCATGGCCAGCCCGGTGCGCTTGAATACCTGGAAGCTGCCGCGTTCGATGAACGCCTTGGCCAGCTGTACCAAACCGGCGATGCTGCCACCGAAGCGCTGATCGAAGGCATCGGCGACCAGGTCGACCTGGACAGCCTGATGAGCGAAATGCCGCGCATCGAAGACCTGCTGGAAAGTGATGACGAAGCCCCGGTGATCCGCCTGATCAACGGCCTGTTCGGCCAGGCCCTGCGCCTGCGTGCTTCGGATATCCATATCGAAACCTTCGAGCAAAACCTGGTGGTGCGCCTGCGGGTCGATGGCCACCTGCGCGAAGTGTTGCGCCCACCGCGGGCGCTGTCAGCCATGCTGGTGTCGCGGATCAAGGTCATGGCGCGGCTGGACATCGCTGAAAAGCGCCAGCCCCAGGACGGCCGTATCACCTTGCGTGCGGCTGGGCGCGAAGTGGACGTGCGGGTTTCGACATTGCCCGGCATTCATGGCGAGCGTGTGGTCATGCGTGTGCTCGACAAGCAGGCCAGCCTGCTGGCACTGGATAACCTGGGCATGCCGCCTGCCGTGTTGCAGGGCCTGCGCAGTTGCCTGGCGCGGCCCAATGGGATTGTGCTGTCTACCGGGCCGACCGGTTCGGGCAAGACCACCACCCTGTACGCCAGCCTCAACAGCCTCAACGATGGCAGCCGCAACATCCTCACCGTCGAAGACCCGGTGGAGTACGCCATCGCCGGCATCGGCCAGACGGCCATCAACCCGCGTGCCGGCCTGACCTTCGCCAGCGGCCTGCGCGCCATTCTGCGCCAGGACCCGGACGTGATCATGCTTGGCGAAATCCGCGACCAGGAAACCGCGCAGATCGCCGTGCAGGCCAGCCTCACCGGCCACCTGGTGTTGTCCACCTTGCACACCAACAGTGCCGTGGGTGCGGTGACCCGCCTGCGCGACATGGGCATCGAACCGTTCCTGATCGCCTCGTGCTTGCGGGGTGTGCTTGCCCAACGCCTGGTGCGGCGCTTGTGCAGTTGCGCCGTGGCGCATCCGCTGCAACCTGCCGAACGTGACCTGTGGCCGGAGCTGGCGGCGCTTGGCAGCAGCTACCACGCAGTCGGCTGCGAACAGTGCCAGGGCAGCGGTTATGTCGGGCGCCTGGGGCTGTATGAATTCATCGAACTGGATGCCGGGCTGATCGGCTTGCTGTACGACGGCGCCAGCGAACTGGCCATGCAGGATTACCTGGCCGAGCGCCGCCAGAGCCTGGTGGCAATGGCCAGCGATTGCCTGGCCCGTGGCGAGACCAGCCTGGCCGAAGTGCTGCGTGTGGTGCAGGGCTAAGGTATGCCGACCTATCGTTATCAGGCTGTCGACCTCGCTGGCAAAGCGCACAAGGCCAGCCTGCAGGCCGACAGCGAACGCCATGCGCGTCAGTTGTTGCGTGAACAGGGCCTGTTCGCCCGCCAGTTGCAGCGGCACGAAGCCGGTACCCGACAACCTCGGCGCCAACGCCTGAGCCGTGCCCAGTTGTGCGAGCTGACCCGCCAGCTGGCTACCTTGACCGGTGCCGGCATCCCGTTGGTCGATGCGTTGGCCACCCTTGAGCGCCAGTTGCGTCAGCCTGCCTTGCACAGCGTGTTGGTGGCCCTGCGCGGCTCGCTCGGCGAAGGCCTGGGCCTGGCCCGCAGCCTGGCGCGCCAAGGGGCGCCGTTCACGGGCTTGTACTGTGCGCTGGTCGAGGCTGGCGAGCGTTCCGGGCGCCTGGCGCAGGTGCTGACACGCTTGGCCGACCACCTGGAACAGGTGCAACGGCAACAACACAAGGCCCGTACCGCGCTGATTTACCCCACCGTATTGATGGGCGTGTCGCTCGCCGTGGTCGTGGGCCTGATGACCTTTGTGGTGCCCAAGCTTACCGAACAATTCGCCCACGCCGGGCAAAGCCTGCCGCTGATTACCTCGTTGCTGATCGGCCTGAGCCAGGGGCTGGTACACGCCGGGCCGTGGTTGCTGGGGCTGGCGTTGCTGCTTGGCGTGCTCGGCGGCTGGTTGCTGCGCAAGCCGCACTGGTGCCTGCGCCGCGACCAGCTGCTGCTGCGCCTGCCGCGCATCGGCAGCCTGTTGCAGGTGCTGGAAAGCGCACGCCTGGCACGCAGCCTGGCGATTCTCACTGGCAGTGGCGTGGCCCTGCTCGAAGCCTTGCAAGTGGCCACCGAAACCGTCGGCAACCGGCGCATCCGCCTGGCCATGGAGCAGGTGCGCCAGCACGTCCAGGGCGGTACCAGCCTGCACCGTGCGCTGGATGCCAGCCAGCAATTCCCGCCGCTGCTGGTGAACATGGTCGGCAGCGGTGAGGCCAGCGGCACCCTGGCCGACATGCTTGAACGTGTGGCCGATGACCAGGAGCGCGGTTTCGCCCGCCAGGTGGATACCGCCATGGCGCTGTTCGAACCCCTGATGATCCTGGTGATGGGGGCCGTGGTGCTGTTCATCGTGCTGGCCGTGCTGCTACCGATCATGCAACTCAACCAGGGCCTGCAACTGTGAAGACAAGGAGTATTGCCATGCAGCATCGACGTAACCGCCAACGCGGTTTCACCCTCATGGAAATCATGGTGGTGATCTTCATCATCGGCCTGCTGATCGCCGTGGTCGCGCCCAGCGTGTTGGGCAACCAGGACAAGGCCATGAAGCAGAAGGTGATGGCCGACCTGGCCACCCTGGAACAGGCCCTGGACATGTACCGGCTGGACAACCTGCGCTTCCCGAGCGGCGAACAGGGCCTGGCTGCGCTGGTGAAAAAACCGAGCCAGGAACCGCTGCCACGGGCCTGGCGCAGTGACGGCTACGTGCGCCGCCTGCCGGAAGACCCGTGGGGCACCCCGTACCAGTACCGCATGCCCGGTGAGCATGGCCGGGTCGATGTGTACTCGCTGGGTGCCGATGGCCAGCCGGGCGGCGAAGGCCAGGATGCCGACCTGGGTAACTGGGAGTTGTAAGGGTGCGGCGTCAGCGGGGTTTCAGTCTCATCGAGTTGCTGGTGGTGCTCGCCATCGCTGGCCTGATGACGAGCCTGGCGGTGGCCGGGTTGGGCAGCGGCAAGGCCCGTGTCGACCAGGCTTTGCAACGCCTGGCTAGCGAGACCAGGGACCAGGCTGCGCTGGCCCGGCATGCCGGGCAACTGCGTGGCCTGCGCTGGAATGGTCAACGCCCGGAGTTCGTGCGGCGTGAAGAGAATGCCTGGGTGGTCGAACCCATTGCATTGGGAGACTGGCCCAAGGGCCTGCAACCGGACTGGCCCGCCAGCCCGCAGCCTCGCCTGCTGTTTACCCCGCATGGCTGGGCACAGCCGGGCAGCGTGCGCTGGCGCTGGGCCGATGGTAGCCAGCAATGGGCCTGGAGCCGCGACGGCCGCTTGCAGGTTGCCCCATGAAGCAACGTCAGCGCGGGTTCACCTTGTTGGAAGTGACCGTCGCCCTGGCAATTGCCGCCGTGCTCGCGGTAATCACCAGCCAGGTGTTGCGCCAGCGCCTGGCCGTGCAGGGCAACCTGCAACAGCACCGCCTTGGCCTGCTGTGCGCGCGTGAACTGCAAACCCGCTTCGCCGTCGAGCAATTCTGGCCTGTTGCCAACCAGGCAGGGGGCGAGCTGAGCCAGGGTGGCCAACAGTGCCACTGGCAACTGCAACTGCGCCGCACCGGCGTGCGCGACTTGCGTCGCGGCGAACTGCAACTCTACGCCGACCGTGACCAGCGCCTGCCTCTGGGCCAGTACACCGTGTTTCTGGAGCGCCCATGACTTACAGAAGTCGAGAAGCCCGCACGGCCTCTGTGGGAGCGGGCAAGCCCGCGAATCAGGCGACGCGGTGGATGGCACCGGCTATGCCGGTGTTCGCGGCGGTTCGACGCATCGACGTGCCCGCTCCCACAGGGGGGGTATATACCCGCCAGAGTAGATTGCGATCTGCAAAACACCGCCAGGCAGGGCTGACCCTGATCGAACTGATGGTCGCCCTGGCCCTGACCGCCTTGCTCGGCATCATGCTCGCCGCCTTGGTCAATGGCTGGATGAAAGTGCGTGAACGCCTGCAAGTGACCACCCAGGAAACCTCGGTGCTGGATTTCTGCCTGGCCCTTGAACGCCGCTTCGACAGCCCGGTCCTGCGCCGTGTCTACGACCAGCGCCTCCCTTTGGCCAGCCGCTGGCTGGACTGGCAGCCGGTAAGCAAGCAGTTGCAATGGGTTGCCAGCACTGGCCTGCCGGAAGCCGAAGGCGGCTCGCGGCTGCAACGCCAGCGGCTGCGCTTCGAGGCCCGTGAGCAGCGCCTGCTATTGGAAAGCTCGGCCGACCTGTATGCCGCCGCGGCCCCACGTTGGCTGCAGCGCGAGCAACTCGACCGGGTAAGCGCGATGAATGTCCTGTACTACCAGGGTGGCCGCTGGCTGGCCTGGCCTTCCGACCAACCTGCGCACCCCGGCCGTGGCGTGCGCCTGGAATTGCAGCGTGATGGAGCACCCTATGTCTGCACCTTTGCCCTTCCGTGGGGGCGTTCATGAGCGTTGAATGGCTGCGACGTGCATCTGCTCAGCCGTGGTTGTTGCTGCGCCCGGGGGGTGTCTGGCACTGGGCACTGGCTGAGGGCGGGATTGTGCTGCGCCAAGGGCAGGGCGAACCACCGGCGAAGCTGCAAGCCCGGGTCGCACTGGTTTTGCCTGCCGAGGCGTGCAGCCTGTTCCGCGTGCCAGCCCCACCTGGGCTCAAGCGGGAAGAGTGGCCGTTGTTGCTCGAAGACCGCTTGATGCAGGCGCCGGACGAAGTGACTTGCGCCTGCCTGGCCCGCGAGCCTGGCTACCTGCGCTTGCTGGTTGTGGCACGTCAGCAACTGGAAGGCTGGCGCGTGCAGTGTGCTGCATGGGGATTGCAGGTTGAGCGTTGCTGGGCGGAGTTGCAGTTGCTGCCCACGGCAGAGCCGGGTACTGCCTGGCACTGGCAACGAACGCCCGGTATGTCCTTGTACAAAGGCTTGCCCGAGGGCCAGCAGGAACACTGGTTGGCGTGGCCCGATGCGCTGGGAGAAATGCCGCAGCAACCGTGGGCACAGCTGCAAAAGGTCTCATTGAGGGGCGACTGGCCAAGCACGTTGCCCGCCCTCGATTCGATGCCTGGCGTGTTCGAGCCTGCCCGCAAGGCCCTTTCATTGCCTGTGGTTTCGCGTGGGCAGCAACAGCTGTTGGCTGCTTGCCTGGTGCTGACGGCCGCCTGGGGCAGCCTGTGGTTGAGCCAGCAATGGCGTCAGGCACAACTTTGGCGTACCCAGGTCATTGCCGTGACAGGCGAGCAGGCCAGCCCACGGCACGCCGCCCAGGCGCTCAAGCGCTTGCGTGAAAGCGCGTTGCAGCAGCAACTGCGCACACGCCAGCTCGAAGACCTGCAGGCGGCTGTGCAGGCCTGGCTCAATGATCACCCCGGCTGGCGCCTGCGAGCGGTGCGCTTCGATGGCCAGCACTGGCAACTGCGCCTGGAGGGCGACGGCGCAGCGCCGCCCTGGCAAGAAATCGCCAAGGCCGCGGGTGCTGCCGTTACGGTTCAAGGTGGCGAAGTGGTGTTCGATTTGGGAGCCGCAGCATGAACCGGGACTGGATACAGCGTCATCGATTGAAGTTCGCCTGGTTGCTGGTTGCCGTGTTGCTGGCCCTCCTGGCGCTGCGCTGGGGTTTGGCGCAATGGCGTGAACTCAGCCAGTGGCGAGGGCTGGCCGAGCAAGCCGCCAGTTTGCAGGGTGGCCCTGGCGTGAGCATGGAGCGTCTGAAGCAGTCGGCCGAGGCGCGGCAGGTTGCACTGGCCGAGGTGGATACGCAAGGCCAAGCCTGGCAACTGCGCGGGCAGGTGGCCGATACCCGGGTGCTGCAAGACTGGTTGCAGGCCCTGCGCAGCGAAGGCGTACAGCCGCTGCAATGGGGGCTGGAGCAGGATGGCAAGGCATTGCGTTTCGACCTGCTGGTGCAGCCATGAGCCGAAAAGCCGTGGCGTGGGTACTGCTGGTATTCGGCCTGACATTGTTGGTGGAGCTCCCTGCCGGCTGGGTCGCACGCGGCTTCGACCTGCCAATGCAAGCAGCTCGTGGCAGCCTGTGGCAGGGCCAGGCGCAACAGTTGGGGCCAGTCGGGCCACTGCGCTGGTCGGTGCAGCCTTGGCGCATGCAGGCAACTGCGCAGCTAGGGTTTCAGGGCCAGGCCTGGCAATTGCGTGCCGAAGGCTGGCCATGGCGCTGGCGGATAGAAGCAGCGGCCATGGAGCCCCAGGCGACGGTGGCCACGGATTACCGCCTGGCCGGGCTGTGGCAGGGCGTAGTACGCATGCAGGGGGAAGGGCGGCAATGCCTGGGCAGCCAAGGCCGCGTTACGGTGACTGACCTGGCGCTTAGCGCGCCGTGGTCGCTGGGCCTGGGGCAGGGCTGGCTGGAAATGGATTGTCGCAGCGGCTGGCGGCTGCGTGGGCAGTTGGCGCAACAGGGGCAGCACCAGTTGTCCGTGGATGCCGACCTGCCAGCACGGCGGGCCCAGGTAGCGTTCGAGTTGCAGCCTGAGTCGACGTTGACGCCATTGCTGCGCGGAGCACAATGGCTCGGGCCGCAGGCGCTGGCAGGGCAGCGGGACTTGCGCTGGTAAGCCCGCAGGCGCCGTCAGGCTGCCAGGCCTAAGGGCGAATCTCGATCAACGTCCCGTCCCGCACCAGGTCCCACACTTCCTGCATGTCACGGTTACGCATGGCAATGCAGCCATCGGTCCAGTCCAGGGTATGGAAGTACCATTCCGGGTACTCGTCGTTGATCGGAGTGCCGTGAATCATGATCATGCTGCCGGCACTCACCCCTTCGCGGGTGGCACGGGCGGCGTCGCTGATGTTCGGGTAGTTGATGTGCATGGCCAGGTTGAAGCGGTCGCTTTGCTTGCGCCAATCCAGCCAGTACAGGCCTTCGGGGGTTTTCTTGTCGCCCTCGCGCTCCTTGGCGCCCTTGGGCTGCTTGCCCAGGGAAATGCGGTAGGTCTTCAGCGGCTCGCCACGGCTGATCAGTTGCAGGCGGCGCTCGGACTTGATCACCAGCACCTTGTCGATCAGCGGTTGCATGGCCTGCTGCGAAGGCGATGGCGTTTGCGCTGCCGGCACGGGCTTGCGGATGATGGTCTCGGTGAAGGCCGCCTGGGACACCGAGGTAACGCAAAGGCAGAAAAGGGCAAGCAACCAGCGCATGTAACGGTATCCCTGAAGGCTTCTTCTATGTAGAGGTGGTGGTCGTGACGTTCATCGGTGGCAGGTATTCATGGCCAATGGGGTAGTGCTGCCCGATGCGGTCGCGATAGTAGCATTCTAGTGTGCGCGTGACGGTGCGGAAAGCCAGCTCGCCCCACGGTATCTCATGTTCTTCGAACAAGCGCACCTCAAGGCTTTCGACACCCACATCAAAGGCAAGGTCCGCCAGTTCGGCGCGGAAGAATACATGCACCTGGTTGATGTGCGGCAGGTCGAACAGTTGGTACAGGCTCATTTCCCCGACCCGCGCGCAGGCTTCCTCGACGGTTTCGCGACGGGCGGCCTGATCGAGGGTTTCGCCGTTTTCCATGAACCCTGCGGGCAGGGTCCAGAAACCGCGTCGTGGTTCGATAGCGCGCCGGCACAACAGCACCTGGCTGCCCCAGGTGGGTAGCACGCCTGCAACGATGTTGGGGTTCTGGTAGTGGATGGTCTGGCAAGACTCGCAGACAAACCGCAGGCGGCTGTCGCCTTCGGGAATCCGCTGGGTGACCGGCTGGCCGCACGCGCTGCAGAATTTCATGTGAGCTTCCTTTTGTTCAAGGCTATCTTGGCGCGCCGGCAGGGCGCTGCGCAAGCGCAGGGGCTTGGGTGCTTCGCGGCTTTGGTGCATCATGCAAGGCAGGCCTTGGATACGAGCGTGCGCAATGCTGGACGAGCTACTTCGCCGAATGAGCAACCACCAACCCGCATCACTGGAAACCGACCGACGGTTCCCTGAAGCGGCGGTCCTTTTGCCCGTTACCCGTAGCGAAGCGCCCGAACTGGTATTGACCCTGCGCGCCAAGGGCCTGTCCACCCATGGCGGTGAAGTCGCTTTTCCCGGCGGGCGCCGTGACCCGGAAGACCCGGACCTGGTGTTTACCGCCCTGCGCGAAGCCGAGGAAGAAATCGGCCTGCCGCCCGGCCTGGTGGAAGTGATCGGCCCGCTCAGCCCGCTGATTTCGCTGCATGGTCTTAAAGTGACGCCATTCGTCGGGGTTATTCCCGACTTCGTCGAATACCGCGCCAATGATGCCGAAATCGCGGCAGTATTCACCGTACCGCTGGAATTCTTCCGCCAGGACCCGCGCGAACATACCCACCGTATCGATTACCAGGGGCGCAGCTGGTATGTGCCCAGCTACCGCTATGGCGAATACAAGATCTGGGGTCTCTCGGCGATCATGATCGTCGAACTGGTGAACCTGCTGTTCGATGCCGGCATCAGCCTGCACCAGCCCCCTGAGCGTTACATCGAAAACTGAGCGGGGCCTACCCCGCCATTTGCGTTCCAGCCTGAGGAGCATGCATGAAATACCGCCTGGGTGACCTGCGGGTCGAAAGCCATCCCACCAGTTGGGCCGCACCCAACGCCACGCTGATCGGCAACGTGCGCCTGCAGGCCGATGCGAGTGTGTGGTTTGGCGCGGTGTTGCGCGGGGATAACGAGCTGATCGACATTGGCGAAGGCAGTAACGTGCAGGACGGCACGGTCATGCACACCGACATGGGTTCGCCGCTGACCCTGGGCAAGGGCGTGACTGTTGGCCACAACGCCATGCTGCATGGCTGCACGGTGGGCGACTACAGCCTGGTGGGTATCAATGCGGTGATCCTCAACGGTGCGCGCATTGGCAAACACTGCATCATCGGTGCCAACGCGCTGATCGCCGAGGGCAAGGAAATTCCGGACGGTTCGCTGGTAGTGGGCTCGCCAGGCAAGGTGGTACGCGAGTTGACCGAGCAGCAGAAGCGCATGCTCGAAGCCAGCGCCGCACACTATGTGCATAATGCCCGGCGTTACGCGCAAGAACTGGTGGTTGATGATGAATAATGTTGTAGAGCGGCCGGTGGCCTCGCCTTGCGTGAGCATTTGCGCGCTGGACGAGCAGGATATCTGCACCGGGTGCCAGCGAACCGTGGCGGAGATTGGCCGCTGGGGGCGGATGGACAACGACGAGCGCCGCGCGGTGCTCAAGCTTTGCCATGAGCGGGCAGTACAGGCCGGCCTCATCCTTTAAGCTGATGTAGAACCCTGTGGGAGCGGGCGTGCCCGCGAAGAGTCCAACGCGGTGCATGGCACCGGCTGCGCCGGTGTTCGCGGCGGTTCGACGCCTCGACGCGCCCGCTCCCACAGGTACAGCGTCAGCCTCGAGGGCGACGCATCATTTGTGGGAGCGGGTTTACCCGCGAAGAAGCCAGCGGTAATCTGTACGGCTTGCCCACAGACTACCCGCCATGTTCTATCTGATCGCCTATATCAGCAGCGTAGTGCTGATCAACTACGCGTTTTCCAGTGCCCCGCACCTGGACATCATCTGGTCCGCCTGGGGTGGCCTGGTGTTCATCCTGCGTGACATGGTGCAGACCCGCTTCGGGCACGGCGCCCTGGTTGCCATGCTGGTGGCGCTGGTGCTTTCCTACGTTACCTCGGAGCCGGCCATCGCCCTGGCCAGCGCCACTGCGTTCTTCATCTCCGAGCTGATCGACTGGCTGGTGTTCAGCATCACCCGTCGGCCACTGCGTGACCGCCTGTGGTTGAGCTCGGCGCTGAGTATTCCGGTGGATACCTTCATCTTCTTCGGCATGATCGGCGCCCTGACCCCGGCGGTGGTCGGCACCGCCATGGCTTCCAAGTTCGCCGGTGTCACCGCCGTGTGGCTGGCCATGGCATTTCGCGCCCGGCGGGCCGCCGTTGCCGGTTGATGGTGTAGAATAGCGGTCCTTTTTCAGCGGGCGGTGCCAAGCCTGGTGCGGCCCCGGATGCCTTCGAGGACCTGAAATGACCCGTATCGGAACCCCCTTGTCGCCCACCGCGACCCGTGTACTGCTGTGCGGCTGTGGCGAGTTGGGCAAGGAAGTGGTGATCGAACTGCAGCGCCTGGGCGTCGAAGTGATCGCCGTCGACCGCTACGCCAATGCCCCGGCCATGCAGGTGGCGCATCGCAGCCATGTGGTCAACATGCTCGATGGCGTTGCCCTGCGCGCGGTGATCGAGGCCGAGAAACCGCACTACATCGTCCCTGAAATCGAAGCCATCGCCACCGCCACCCTGGTCGAGCTGGAAAACGAAGGTTTCAACGTGGTGCCGACCGCCCGCGCCACCCAGCTGACCATGAACCGTGAAGGCATCCGTCGCCTGGCCGCCGAAGAGCTGGACCTGCCGACCTCGCCGTACCACTTTGCCGACACTTATGAAGACTACGCCAAGGCCGTGGCCGATGTCGGCTACCCGTGTGTAGTCAAGCCGGTGATGAGCTCGTCGGGTAAAGGCCAGAGCCTGCTGCGCAGCGATGCCGACCTGCAGAAGTCGTGGGACTACGCGCAGGAAGGCGGTCGCGCCGGTAAAGGCCGCGTGATTGTCGAAGGTTTCATTGACTTCGAATACGAAATCACCCTGCTGACCGTGCGCCACGTGGGTGGCACCACCTTCCTGGAACCGGTTGGCCACCGGCAGGAGAAGGGCGACTACCAGGAGTCGTGGCAGCCGCAGGCCATGAGCCCGAAAGCGCTGGCCGAGTCGCAGCGCGTGGCCAAGGCAGTTACCGACGCCCTGGGCGGTCGTGGCCTGTTCGGCGTGGAGCTGTTCGTGAAAGGCGACCAGGTATGGTTCAGCGAAGTGTCGCCACGCCCGCATGACACCGGCTTGGTGACCCTGATTTCCCAGGACCTGTCGCAATTCGCCCTGCATGCCCGCGCCATTCTCGGCCTGCCGATTCCAGTGGTACGCCAGTTTGGTCCGTCGGCATCGGCAGTCATCCTGCCGGAAGGGCAATCGCAGCAGACCAGCTTCGCCAACCTGGGCGCAGCGCTGAGTGAACCGGATACGGCCATCCGCCTGTTCGGCAAGCCGGAAATCAACGGTACCCGCCGCATGGGCGTGTGCCTGGCGCGTGACGAGTCGGTCGAACTGGCGCGGGCCAAGGCGACCCGTGCATCGCAGGCGGTCAAGGTCGAGTTCTGATCCGAGACCGCAGGGGGCCGCTTTGCGGCCCATCGCCGGCAAGCCAGCTCCCACAGAAACTTCACATGTCTTGAATCTTGTGAGATCCCTGTGGGAGCTGGCTTGCCGGCGATGGGCTGCAACGCAGCCCCAATGAATCAAAGCTCGGTATTACGGGTCTCTTTCAAGCACAGCACGGCAATCAAACTGATCACCGCCGCCGCCGACACATAACCCCCCACCCAGCTCAACCCGCCCATGCTCACCAGCTTCTGGGCAAAGAATGGTGCCGCCGAGGCCCCGACAATCCCGCCCAGGTTATACGCCGCCGAAGCCCCGGTATAACGCACGTGAGTCGGGAACAGTTCAGGCAGCAGTGCCCCCATCGGCGCAAAGGTCACGCCCATCAGGAACAGCTCGATGGCCAGGAACAGCGCCACACCCGTGGTCGAACCCGAGGTCAGCAGCGGTTCCATGGTAAAGCCTGACGCCACCGCCAACAGGCCGCCGACGATCAGCACCGGTTTGCGCCCGTAGCGGTCACTGAGCCAGGCCGACAGCGGTGTGGCCAAGGCCATGAACACCACTGCAAAGCACAGCAGGCCAAGGAACGTCTCGCGGCTGTAGCCCAGCGTGGTCACGCCATAGCTCAGCGAGAACACCGTCGAGATATAGAACAGCGCGTAGCACACCACCATCGCCGCAGCGCCCAGCAGGGTAGGGCGCCAGTGCTTGGCGAACAGGTCTACCACCGGCATCTTCACCCGTTCCTGGCGAGCAACTGCCTTGGCGAACACCGGGCTTTCTTCAAGTTTCAGACGCACGTACAGGCCGACCAGCACCAGTGCAGCGCTGAGCAGGAACGGAATGCGCCAGCCCCAGTCGCGGAACTGCTCGTCGCTCAGGGTTAGCGCCAGGGTCAGGAACAAGCCGTTGGCAGCCAAAAAGCCGATCGATGGGCCCAGCTGCGGGAACATGCCGAACCAGGCACGCCTGCCCTCGGGGGCGTTCTCGGTGGCCAGCAACGCTGCGCCACCCCATTCGCCGCCCAGGCCGAGGCCTTGGCCAAAACGCAGCAGGCAGAGAATGATCGGCGCCCACACGCCAATGCTGTCATAACCCGGCAGCACGCCGATGGCCGTGGTGGAGACGCCCATCAGCAACAGCGAGGCAACCAGGGTCGACTTGCGGCCGATACGGTCGCCAAAGTGGCCGAACAGCGCCGAGCCCAGCGGGCGGGCGAGGAAAGCGATGCCGAAGGTGAGGAAAGCCGCCAGCATTTGCGCGGTACCTGAGCCGGACGGGAAGAACACCGGGCCAATCACCAGGGCAGCGGCGGTAGCGTAGACGTAGAAATCATAGAACTCGATGGCGGTGCCGATGAAGCTGGCGGTGGCTACCCGCGCAGGCGAGTTGGCCGGTGCGGCAGGCGCTTCGGCATAGGTGCTGCTGGTTGTCATTAAGTAGGTCCCTAACAGTCTGGTCCAGCTCCATGGGCATGGCCCGCGACGGCGTGCGGAGCAAAGGGCAGGCACGGTTGCGCGGACGCCGGAGCGTTTTGTTGTTGTGTGCGCCCGACTGACGATAGCCCAAGGGGGATAGGGGCGGGGCAGGCACTGTTCAGGGTGTTGAAGCAGGACCGTGGGGCGTGTCAGTGGAGCGGACTGGCCGTTTGGCGCCGGTTGCGGGTAGCAGGCGGGACGGCGGGGCTGGGTAAGCGTGACCCGAGTATAGCTATCGGGTCACGGTCCACACCAGTACCTTGCTGGCACAATTGTCCTCTGTTTCGAGGATTTCAAGGCGATAGCGGCCGATCTTCAGGCAAACGGCGCTTTCCGGGATGCTCTCCAGCGCTTCGGTCACCAGCCCGTTAAGGGTTTTCGGCCCGCCGTCGCAGGGCAGGTGCCAGCCCAGGGTACGGTTGATTTCGCGTAGCGAGGCGGTGCCATCGATGACGAAGGTGCCATCGGGCTGCGGGTGCACGTGGGGGTTTTCCAGGCTCTGTTCATCCTCGAACTCGCCAACGATCTCTTCGAGGATGTCTTCAAGGGTGACGATGCCCTGCACCTCGCCGTACTCGTCCACCACTACGCCCATGCGGCGTTGCTGCTTGTGGAAGTTCAGCAGCTGCATTTGCAGGGGCGTGCTTTCCGGCACGAAATAGGGTTCGTAACAGGCGCCGTGCAAGGCATCCAGAGTCAGTTCGGCCTTGGGCAAAAGATGGCTGATCAGCTTGGTATTGAGGATGGCTTCGACCTGGTTGATGTCGTTGTGATACACCGGCAGGCGAGTGTGACGGCTGACGATCAACTGTTCGATGATGCGCTCGATCGGTTCGTCCAGGTTGATGCCGTCTACTTCGTTGCGCGGCACCAGGATGTCATTGACGGTGACTTTGTCCAGCGACTGCAGGCCGTCTAGCAGCCCGTGGCGGGGGGCTTCGTGCTCTTCGTCCTCGTCGAACTCATCGGCTTCCTGCGGGTGCAGGGCTACGGCCGTAGGCTGTGCGCGGAACGGGCGCAGCAGTAGCTTGGCAAAGCCGTCCAGAAGGCAGGCCAGCGGCTGTAGCAAGGCCAGGGGCACTTTCAGCAGGCTGGCGCCAAGGCTGACGAGCGCCTGCGGGTTGCGTCGGGCCAGGCGACGCGGCAGGTACTCGGCAAGCACCAGCAAGGTGAAGGTGGCGGCCAGCCCCGCCAGCCAGAAACCATGTTCGCCACTGTGGCGCTGGCCCACCAGGCAGGCGAGGCCCAGCACCAGCAGCTTGCCCAGGCTGGCGCACAGCACCAGTGCCTGGGCAGGGAGCACGGGCTGGCCTTCCTCGTTGGTGCGCAGGGAACCATTGAGCAGCAGGCGGGCGGCATCCACGGCAGTGAACAGCGCCGACCACACAAGGGCCAGTGCCAGGGTGCCGAATAGCGGTGCGTACGGCAGGGTGTCCATGGTCGGCCGTCAGATATGCAAGATGAATTCGCGAACCAGCTTGCTGCCGAAATAGGCCAGCATCAGCAGGCAGAAACCGGCCAGCGTCCAGCGGATGGCCTTGTGGCCGCGCCAGCCCAGGCGGGTGCGGCCCCACAGCAACACGCTGAACACCACCCAGGCCACGCAGGCCAGCAAGGTCTTGTGTACCAGGTGCTGGGCAAACAGGTTGTCGAGGAACAGCCAGCCCGAGATCAATGACAGCGACAGCAGGCACCAGCCGGCCCAGAGGAAGCCGAACAGCAGGCTTTCCATGGTTTGCAGCGGTGGGAAGTTGCGGATCAGCCCGGACGGGTGCTTGTTCTTCAGTTGGCGGTCCTGCAGCAGCAACAGCAGCGACTGGAATACCGCGATGGTGAACAGCCCGTAGGCCAGGATCGACAGCAGGATGTGCGCAAGGATGCCCGGCTCTTCGTTGATCAGCGGCACCGTGCCGGGTGGCGCGAACTGCGCCAGCAACGCAGTGACCGCACCCAGCGGGAACAGCAGTACAAGCAGGTTTTCCACCGGTATGCGCAGGCAGGCGATCAGGGTCAGGGCGATGACCGCTACGGCGATCAGGCTGGCGGCACTGAAGAAGTCCAGGCTCAGGCCCAGCGGGGTGATCAGCTGGAAGAACAGCGCGCCGGCCTGGGCCAGCACCGCGAACGCGCCCAGCAGGCCAAGCAGGCGCTTGTCGGCCTTGCGGCCCTGGGCCAGGTGCGAGCCCTGGTAGATGGCCGCAGCTATATAAAGGCCGGCGGCGATCAGGTTGGGGATGAGGCTGGGTGAGGAGACCATAAGTCCTGGTTGGCGAGCCTTTAAAGAGACGGAGTTTGGCATAGATCCCGTTGATCAAGGAAGACTGAAGGCTTGTGTCAGGGCATTCGCGGGCACGCCCGCTCCCACAGGTCCTGCGCAGGCCCCGAAAGTGGTGGAGATCCTGTGGGAGCGGGCGCGCCCGCGAAGAGGCCGGAGCAGGCACCGAATATCTCCCAAGGTGTGCGCCGCCGCTGCACTTCGCTATAATCGCCGCCTTGCTGTGCCCGGCGGGTGTGCATTTCCCCGCGGGCGCCTGACAAACCTCGGCTTTTACTGGGCCTGAAAGGATCACCATGTTCGAAAACCTGACCGACCGCCTGTCACAGACGCTGCGCCATGTCACCGGCAAGGCCAAGCTGACCGAAGACAACATCAAGGACACGCTGCGCGAAGTGCGCATGGCCCTGCTCGAGGCCGACGTTGCCCTGCCGGTGGTCAAGGATTTCGTCAACAGCGTCAAGGAACGCGCGGTCGGCACCGAAGTGTCGCGCAGCCTGACCCCGGGCCAGGCGTTCGTGAAGATCGTTCAGGCCGAGCTGGAAAGCCTGATGGGTGCGGCCAACGAAGACCTCGCGCTGAACGCTGCGCCGCCTGCCGTGGTGCTGATGGCCGGCCTGCAGGGTGCGGGTAAGACCACCACCGCCGGCAAGCTGGCGCGCTTCCTTAAAGAGCGCAAGAAAAAGAGCGTGATGGTGGTCTCCGCCGACGTTTACCGCCCGGCGGCGATCAAGCAGCTGGAAACCCTGGCCAACGACATCGGTGTCACCTTCTTCCCGTCCGACATCAGCCAGAAGCCGGTGGCCATTGCCGAAGCGGCCATCCGCGAAGCCAAGCTGAAATTCATCGATGTGGTCATCGTCGACACCGCCGGCCGTTTGCACATCGACGCCGACATGATGGACGAGATCAAGGCGCTGCACGCTGCAGTCAAGCCGATCGAGACCCTGTTCGTGGTCGACGCCATGACCGGCCAGGATGCTGCCAACACCGCCAAGGCGTTTGGCGAGGCACTGCCACTGACCGGCGTGGTGCTGACCAAGGTCGATGGTGATGCCCGTGGCGGTGCTGCACTGTCGGTGCGTGCCATTACCGGCAAGCCGATCAAGTTCATCGGTATGGGTGAAAAGACCGAGGCCCTCGAGCCGTTCCACCCTGACCGCGTCGCCTCGCGCATTCTTGGCATGGGTGACGTGCTCAGCCTGATCGAGCAGGCCGAGCAGACCATCGACAAGGCCAAGGCCGACAAGCTGGCCAAGAAGCTGAAGAAGGGCAAGGGCTTCGACCTCGAAGACTTCCGCGACCAGCTGCAACAAATGAAGAACATGGGCGGCCTGGGCGGCCTGATGGACAAGCTGCCGAGCATCGGCGGGGTCAACCTGTCGCAGATGGGTAACGCCCAGGGCGCGGCCGAGAAGCAGTTCAAGCAGATGGAGGCGATCATCAACTCCATGACCCCGGCCGAGCGCCGCGATCCTGACCTGATCAGTGGTTCGCGCAAGCGCCGCATCGCCTTGGGTTCCGGCACCCAGGTGCAGGACATCGGCCGGCTGATCAAGCAGCACAAGCAGATGCAGAAGATGATGAAGAAGTTTTCTGCCAAAGGCGGCATGGCCAAGATGATGCGCGGCCTTGGCGGCATGCTGCCTGGCGGCGGCATGCCGAAGCTGTAAATCTTATTCCGGGCGCCTGCCGTTCATCGGCCAGGCGCCCAGAACGCCCGCTTCGGCGGGGCAACGGCCGCGGATTTCGCGGCGCAACCGGCAAATCTGGACGGTGGGGCAGTGCCTTGCCGAAAAAGTCATTTGCAAATGTCCGTGTATTCCCCGAGAATATGCGGCCTTTTGGGCACCCGTGTGCCTATTTGGCATTCAGATTTGCAGTACAAACTGCAACACCGACTATAGGAACGATGTTCACATGGTAACCATTCGTCTGGCCCGTGGCGGCTCGAAAAAGCGCCCATTCTACCACCTGACCGTGACCAACTCGCGTAACGCCCGTGACGGCCGTTTCGTTGAGCGCGTTGGCTTCTTCAACCCGATCGCATCGGGCGCCGAAGTCAAGCTGTCGGTCAACCAAGAGCGCGTCACCTACTGGCTGAGCCAGGGCGCACAGCCGTCTGAGCGCGTTGCTCAGCTGCTGAAGGACGCTGCCAAGGCCGCTGCCTGAACAGTATGAACGCGACGCCAGAAAAGGCTGATGACCTCATCGTCGTCGGCAAGATTTTTTCGGTTCACGGCGTTCGCGGCGAGGTGAAGGTGTATTCCTTTACCGATCCGATTGAAAACCTGTTGGATTATCCGCGCTGGACGCTTCGGCACGAAGGCAAGGTAAAGCAGGTAGAGCTGGTCAACGGTCGTGGCTCCCAAAAGGGCCTGGTCGTAAAGCTGAAAGGCCTCGACGATCGCGATGAAGCCCGTCTTCTGAGCGGTTACGAAATCTGCATTGCGCGGAGCCTTTTGCCCAACCTGGCTGCCGACGAGTACTACTGGTACCAGTTGGAAGGCCTTAAGGTCATCAACCAGGACGAACAGTTGTTCGGCAAGGTCGATCACCTGTTGGAGACCGGTGCGAACGATGTAATGGTGGTCAAGCCCTGCGCAGGCAGCCTGGATGATCGCGAGCGTCTGTTGCCCTATACGGAGCAATGCGTGCTCAACATCGACCTGGAAGCAGGCGTGATGCGGGTTGAATGGGACGCGGACTTCTAAACGATGGGTAACCTTCGCGTAGACGTCATCACGTTGTTCCCCGAGATGTTCTCGGCCATCACGGAGTACGGCATTACCAGCCGCGCGGTGAAACAGGGGTTGCTACAGGTGACTTGCTGGAACCCGCGGGACTACACCACAGATCGTCACCACACGGTGGATGATCGGCCGTTTGGTGGTGGTCCGGGCATGGTGATGAAAATCAAGCCTCTGGAAGACGCCCTGGTTAGCGCCAGGCAAGCGACCGGAGCAGCGGCGAAGGTGATCTACCTTTCGCCACAAGGCCGCAAGCTGACTCAGCAGGCGGTCACAGGCCTGGCCGAACAGGAATCGTTGATCCTGATCGCCGGTCGTTATGAAGGCATCGACGAGCGCTTTATCGAGGCTCATGTCGATGAGGAGTGGTCGATTGGCGACTATGTGCTTTCCGGTGGCGAGCTGCCGGCCATGGTACTGATCGATGCGGTTACACGGCTGCTGCCCGGAGCTTTAGGGCATGTGGACTCGGCGGAAGAAGATTCCTTCACCGACGGTCTGCTGGATTGCCCGCACTACACCCGACCTGAGGTGTATGCGGATCAGCGTGTTCCCGACGTGTTGCTAAGTGGCAACCATGCACATATCCGGCGTTGGAGGATGAAGCAGTCCCTTGGTAGGACCTTCGAACGACGCGCCGATCTTCTGGAAAGTCGCTCGCTTTCTGGAGAAGAGAAGAAGCTGCTCGAGGAATACCTCCGCGAGCGGGACGATAGTTAAACGTATCGATGGTGGATCGCGTATCCATCTTAGGAGCACAGCATGACCAACAAGATCATCCAGCAGCTCGAAGCCGAGCAGATGAGCAAGGAAATCCCGACCTTCGCACCAGGCGACACCGTTGTCGTTCAGGTTAAAGTGAAGGAAGGCGAGCGTTCCCGTCTGCAGGCGTTCGAAGGCGTTGTTATCGCCAAGCGTAACCGCGGTCTGAACAGCGCTTTCACCGTGCGCAAGATCTCCAGCGGCGTTGGCGTAGAGCGTACCTTCCAGACCTACAGCCCGCAAATCGACAGCCTGGCCGTGAAACGTCGTGGTGACGTGCGTAAAGCCAAGCTGTACTACCTGCGCGACCTGTCCGGCAAAGCCGCTCGCATCAAGGAAAAACTGTCCTGAGTACAGTTTGCCCGGTGGCCGAGGCCGCCTAGCGAGAAAAAAGCAGCCTTCGGGCTGCTTTTTTGCGTTTTGAACCTTTGAAAGGTGTGATTGCAATGACTACCCGAGACCAGGAAATCCAGCGCCGTACCGAGCTGTCGGTGACCCGCGTGACCAAGGCGGTATTCCCCAATACCACCAACCACCACAACACCCTGTTTGGCGGCACTGCCCTGGCCTGGATGGACGAAGTGTCGTTTATCGCCGCCACGCGCTTCTGCCGCTTGCCGCTGGTGACCGTGTCCACCGACCGCATCGACTTCAAGCACCCGATCCCGGCGGGTTCGATCGTCGAACTGGTGGGTTCGGTGGTCAAGGTCGGCAACACCAGCTTGCAGGTGCAGGTGGATGTGTTTGTCGAGAACATGTACCTGGACGGCCGTGAGCGGGCGATTCATGGGGTGTTCAGCTTTGTCGCCATCGACGAGGACAAGCGGCCGGTGCCCGTGTTGCCCCAGCCCTGAGCTCTTCTGTGCAGGCCTCTTCGCGGGCACGCCCGCTCCCACAGGTACAGCGCTGCATTCAGATTCTGTGGAGAACCCTGTGGGAGCGGGCGTGCCCGCGAAAGGGCCAGTACAGACAACCTGTGAGCTGCTGTGAAACACTAGCCCCACCTACAGCACCCAGCAGCCCCGAATGCCCGCCCTAGACCACCCTCTGATCGACCAGTTCCTTGACGCCCTGTGGCTCGAAAAGGGCCTGTCCGACAACACCCGTGCCTCCTACCGCAGCGACCTGGCCCTGTTCAACGGCTGGCTGCAGGAGCATTCGGTTGCCCTGCCTGACGCCGGCCGTGACCTGATCCTCGACCACCTCGCCTGGCGCCTCGACCAGGGTTACAAACCACGCTCCACGGCGCGCTTCCTCTCCGGCCTGCGCGGCTTCTTCCGCTACCTGCTGCGGGAAAAGCTGGTGGCCATCGACCCAACCTTGCAGGTCGACATGCCGCAACTGGGCAAACCACTGCCCAAGTCGCTGTCCGAGGCGGACGTCGAAGCCTTGCTGCAAGCCCCGGACCTGGGCGAAGCCATCGGCCAGCGCGACCGCGCCATGCTCGAAGTGCTCTATGCCTGCGGCCTGCGCGTCACCGAGCTGGTCAGCCTGACCCTGGATCAGATCAACCTGCGCCAGGGTGTGCTGCGGGTGATGGGCAAGGGCAGCAAGGAACGCTTGGTGCCCATGGGTGAAGAGGCGGTGGTGTGGCTGGAACGCTACCAGCGCGATGGCCGCGCCGAATTGCTTAATGGTCGCCCCAGCGACGTGCTGTTCCCCAGCCAGCGCGGCGAACAGATGACCCGCCAGACCTTCTGGCACCGTATCAAGCACCATGCCCGGGTTGCCGGTATCGACAAGCCACTGTCGCCGCATACGCTGCGCCACGCCTTCGCCACCCACCTGCTCAACCATGGCGCCGACCTGCGCGTGGTGCAGATGTTGCTTGGCCACAGCGACCTGTCCACCACGCAGATCTACACCCACGTCGCCAAGGCCCGCCTGCAGCAGTTGCATGCCCAGCACCATCCGCGTGGATGAATGTTTTTCATGTTCCGCCGACTGGTCCTGGCAAGGCCCTTCACCGGTGGCGTGATGTGGTAGGCTTGGGCGGTTTGCACCAAGGGCCGCACGGCCACCGCGTATTTTTCGCAGGTGGCGCCCTCCGGCCCCTGTCCGCCTTCAGGAGTTCCCATGCGCGTGACCCAGTTTTTCGCCGCCGCCGCCTTGGCGCTGGCCAGTACCTTTGCCGTTGCTGCGGCAACCGATAGCAATGCCGGTGCCGAGCAGGCCATCCGTAAATCGTTGCAGAACCTTGAGCTGGAAGTGCCCGTGGAAAGCGTGGCCAGCAGCCCGCTCAACGGCCTTTATGAAGTCAAGCTGCAGGGCGGCCGCGTGCTGTACGCCAGCGCCGACGGCCAGTTCGTGATGCAGGGCTACCTGTTCCAGATCCAGGACGGCAAGCCGGTCAACCTCACCGAAAAAACCGAGCGCCAAGGCATCGCCAAGCTCATCAACGGCATTCCAGCCGCCGAGATGGTGGTTTATCCTGCCAAAGGCGAGACCAAGTCGCACATTACCGTGTTTACCGACACCACCTGCCCGTATTGCCACAAGCTGCACGCCGAAGTGCCCGAGTTGAACCGCCGCGGTATCGAAGTGCGCTACGTTGCCTTCCCGCGCCAGGGCCTGGGCTCGCCGGGTGACCAGCAGTTGCAGGCGGTGTGGTGCTCCAGCGACCGCCGTGGGGCGATGGACAAGATGGTCGAAGGCGAAGAAATCAAGGCGGCCAAGTGCGCCAACCCGGTCGGCAAGCAGTTCCAGCTGGGCCAGTCGATCGGCGTCAACGGCACGCCGGCCATCGTGCTTGAAAGCGGCCAGGTCATTCCGGGCTACCAGCCGGCACCGCAAGTCGCCAAGCTGGCACTGGCCAAGTAATCCAATTCAGTACGCCGTCGTCATGGGGTGACGGCATGTTTCACGGTCGGCAACAGTGTCGGCCGTTCAATGGGGAGTTCACAGTGAAACCGGTCAAAGTAGGCATCTGTGGGTTGGGGACCGTCGGTGGCGGAACCTTCAATGTACTTCAGCGCAACGCCGAGGAGATTGCCCGCCGTGCCGGGCGCGGTATTGAAGTGGCACAGATCGCCATGCGCTCGCAGAACCCGAACTGCCAGATTACCGGTACCCCCATTACCGCTGATGTGTTCGAAGTTGCGAGCAACCCGCAGATCGACATTGTCATCGAGCTGATCGGTGGCTACACCATCGCCCGCGACCTGGTGCTCAAGGCCATTGAAAACGGCAAGCATGTGGTTACCGCCAACAAGGCGCTGATTGCCGTGCACGGCAACGAAATCTTCGCCAAGGCCCGCGAGAAGGGCGTGATCGTTGCCTTCGAAGCGGCTGTTGCTGGGGGCATCCCGGTAATCAAGGCCATTCGCGAAGGCCTGTCGGCCAACCGCATCAACTGGCTGGCCGGCATCATCAACGGCACCGGCAACTTCATCCTCACCGAAATGCGCGAGAAAGGCCGCGCCTTCCCGGACGTACTGGCCGAAGCCCAGGCGCTGGGTTACGCCGAAGCCGACCCGACCTTTGACGTCGAGGGCATTGACGCCGCGCACAAGCTGACCATCCTGGCATCCATCGCCTTTGGCATCCCGCTGCAGTTCGACAAGGCTTACACCGAAGGCATCACCCAGCTGACCACCGCTGACGTGAACTATGCCGAGGCCCTGGGCTACCGCATAAAGCACCTGGGCGTGGCCCGGCGTACCGCCGAAGGCATCGAACTGCGTGTGCACCCGACGCTGATCCCGGCCGACCGCCTGATCGCCAACGTCAACGGCGTGATGAACGCCGTGATGGTCAACGGTGATGCTGCCGGTTCGACCCTGTACTACGGCGCGGGCGCCGGCATGGAGCCTACCGCTTCGTCGGTAGTCGGTGACCTGGTGGACGTGGTCCGTGCCATGACCTCCGACCCGGAAAACCGCGTGCCGCACCTGGCCTTCCAGCCAGACTCGCTGTCGGCCCACCCGATCCTGCCGATCGAGGCCTGCGAGAGCGCCTACTACCTGCGTATCCAGGCCAAGGACCACCCAGGCGTGCTGGCTCAGGTAGCGAGCATCCTGTCGGAGCGCGGCATCAACATCGAGTCGATCATGCAGAAGGAAGCCGAGGAACAGGACGGCCTGGTGCCGATGATCCTGCTGACCCACGGCGTGGTAGAGCAGCGCATCAACGACGCCATCGTCGCGCTGGAAGCCCTGCAGGACGTGGTCGGCAAGGTCGTGCGCATCCGCGTCGAACAGCTGAATTAATTTGCCAATCGGGCTGCTCGCGCGGCCCTAGCATCGAAGGTTTGCACCCATGCGCTATATCAGTACCCGCGGCCAGGCTCCGGCCCTGAATTTCGAAGACGTGCTGCTGGCTGGCCTGGCCAGCGACGGCGGCCTGTACGTCCCTGAAAACCTGCCTCGCTTCACCCAGGAAGAAATCGCCTCCTGGGCTGGCCTGCCTTACCACGAGCTGGCCTTCCGCGTAATGCGCCCGTTCGTCGAAGGCAGCATCGCCGACGCCGATTTCAAGAAGATCCTTGAAGAAACCTACGGCGAGTTCGCCCATGCTGCGGTTGCCCCGCTGCGCCAGCTGAACAGCAACGAGTGGGTGCTGGAGCTGTTCCACGGCCCGACCCTGGCGTTCAAGGACTTTGCCCTGCAACTGCTCGGCCGCCTGCTCGACCACGTGCTGGCCAAGCGTAACGAACGTGTAGTGATCGTTGGCGCCACCAGTGGTGACACCGGTTCTGCCGCCATCGAAGGCTGCCGCCGTTGCGACAACGTCGACATCTTCATCCTGCACCCGCACCAGCGCGTGTCGGAAGTGCAGCGTCGCCAGATGACCACCATTTTTGGCGACAACATCCACAACATCGCCATCGAAGGTAACTTCGATGACTGCCAGGAAATGGTCAAGGCCAGCTTTGCCGACCAGTCGTTCCTCAAGGGCACCCGCCTGGTGGCAGTCAACTCCATCAACTGGGCGCGCATCATGGCCCAGATCGTCTACTACTTCCACGCAGCCCTGCAGCTGGGTGGCCCGGCGCGCTCGGTGGCGTTCTCGGTACCGACCGGCAACTTCGGCGACATCTTCGCCGGCTACCTGGCGCGCAACATGGGCCTGCCGGTCAGCCAGCTGATCGTCGCCACCAACCGCAACGACATCCTGCACCGCTTCATGAGCGGCAACCAGTACGTCAAGGACACCCTGCACGCGACCTTGTCGCCGTCGATGGACATCATGGTTTCGTCCAACTTCGAGCGCCTGCTGTTCGACCTGCACGGTCGCAACGGTGGCGCCATTGCCGACCTGATGGCCAACTTCAAGCAAGGTGGCGGCTTCAGTGTCGAGCAAGACCGCTGGACCGAAGCGCGCAAGCTGTTCGACTCGCTGGCCGTGAGCGACGAGCAAACCTGCGAGACCATTGCCGAAGTGTTTGCTGCAACCGGTGAAGTGCTCGACCCGCATACCGCGATCGGCGTCAAGGCCGCCCGCGAGTGCCGCCGCAGCCTGGACACCCCGATGGTGGTGCTGGGTACCGCGCACCCGGTCAAGTTCCCGGAGGCGGTGGAGAAGGCCGGTGTGGGCAAGGCACTGGAGCTGCCAGCGCACCTCAGCGACCTGTTCAGCCGTGAAGAGCGTTGCACGGTGCTGGCCAATGACCTGAAAGCGGTGCAGGCGTTTGTCAGCCAGCACGGGAACCGCGGCAAGCCGCTCTAAGTATTGCTGTAGCTGGGGGCTGCTTTGCAGCCCATCGCCGGCAAGCCAGCTCCCACAGGTACTCCACAGCCTTCGGGCCTTGTGATGTACCTGTGGGAGCTGGCTTGCCGGCGATGGGCCGCAAAGCGGCCCCAATATCTCGGACTTTTCCCTCAGTCCAATCAGAAACGTCTTATTCAGGCACAGCCCACGCAACGCCTAACTTAGCCGGTCCTCCCATCAGGAGCGGCTCATGTACCAGACCTCCGTGTTGATCCACCAGGCGCGCCCATCGCACCAGATCCTCCTGCACCAGGCCCTCAACGCCCAAGGCATGTTCAACGTGCGCATTAGCGCGAACGCTAGCGACCTGAATGCCTGCCTGGACGAACGTCGCCCCGATCTGCTGATTCTCGACCATGCCATGCCAACCCAGGCAGGTCTTGCCGTGCTTGCTCGGCAGCACCGGTCGCGTGCGTTGCTATTTGTCGGCAAGGCTACCCCGAGGCGCCAGAACCTGGCCCAAGAGGCAAGAAACCGGGGGCTTTGGGTGCTCGCCGAGCTTACGTGGCCGCTGTCGATGCCCCGTTTGCAGCGTGCCCTGCTAACACTGCAAGTGCACCCGGGGCGGCGTATTCAAACTGTCATGTCAGCCCCGCATGCTCAGTGAACCAGGCGCGGCATGTCGAACTTTCCGCTGCGTCGGTTGGTCAGTTCCTTTATATCCCACCACGCAGCGAGTGATCCGGATGGAAAGAATCTGCAGCCTGCTCAACGACGCCCTGAGCCCCTATCAGACCCACCTCGGCATCGCCGATGCCAGCGGTAACCGCCAACTGACCATTCATGACCGCCTCGCCGGCATTACCTTGCGGCGCACGGTCACCGAGCGCCAGTTGCAGGAGCAACGCCTGTTGATCGATCTGGTGGATGGCCTGCATCGAGACTTGCAGATCGCCGAAGGCCGATTGCAGCCTTGTGTAATTGCGGCACTGCAACAGCGTCAGCAACCGCAGGGAACCTTTGCCTGAGTGGCTAATCAGACACAGTAGGGCAGCCAGCCAGTGCTTTGCTCCGGTGCTGGCAAGGCTGCCACGGGAAGTCCCCAAGGACTTTCGCTTGGCCCCGGGCGTCCTCCCCAGCGCCCGGGGTTTCTTTTTTCTGGGTATGCACCAGTCATCTGTCTTCGAAGAAGCGCTTGCTCTCTTCCAGGTAATCTTCCCGCAATGCCGGGTCCAGCCAGTGAGCATAGAGCCCGGGCAGCACATCGCGGCGCAGCGCCGGCAGCAACTGGTCGATGTGCGCCACCGCAGCACGCCCCAGCTCACTGTCCGAGCACCCCACGTGTAAAAACTGATAACGCTCCACGCCCTGCACCGGATGAAACTGGTAGTCATCCAGTGAACCGCCTTGCTGCTGGATCAGGTAGCGCACTTCAGGCCAGTAGCCGAGCACCATGCGCAAGCGCCCCAGTTGCTGCATCTGCAGCAGGTTGGCGGTGGCGTCACTACCGTAGTGGCGGCTGAGCGCGCTGTCGGGCAACTGTCGCAGAATGCTGTCGATCTGCGTGCCGTAGCTGCGCTCGGCAACAATCCCCAGCTTCAGCGGGGCCGTGCTCAGCAGCCCATGCAGGTCCACTTGCTGGCCATCCAGGTACGGCGCCACCAGCGCCTGGTTTTCCATGCGCAACACCAGGCCGCCGCTGAGCACACCCAGCGATGGCAGGGAAAAACGCACGAATTCGGCACGTTCAGGTGTCCACAGCAGGGTCGGGTCGCAGGTAAAGGTGTTGCGGTCCTGCAGCATCTGGATACCGCGAGCGCGGGTGACCCGCAAGACGGTGTGGTCGTATTCGGGCATCTGCCCGATCAGCCGTGGCAACAGTTGGTCGACCACCCCCTGGCCTTTTTCCGGGCCTTCGAAAATGGTGAACGGCGGCAAGTCACGCACCAGCCAGAACAGGCGCTCTTTGGCGCTGGCAGGTTGCAGCAGCAATGCGGGCAACAGCCCGCACAGCAGAGCCAGGTGGCGAAGGCAGCGGGCAGCGCGCATGGAGCCGGGCCGCGCCAGGGTCAGACCGTGCCTGCTGCGCGCAGGCCGGCAATGGCCGCCGCGTCGTAGCCCAGGCGGGTCAGCAGTGCCTCGGTGTGTTCGCCCAGCGCCGGGCCGACCCATTCGGTGGAGCCGGGCGTATCCGACAGCTTGGGTACGATGCCGGGCATCTTGAACGGCTTGCCGTCCGGCAGCTTGGCCTGCAGGAACATTTCCCGCGCCAGGTACTGCGGGTCGTTGAACATGTCTTCGGCCGAGTAGATACGGCTGGCCGGTACTTCGGCCGTGGTCAGCACCTGCATCAACTGCTCCAGCGGCAAGCTGTTGGCCCAGCGGTCGATCACCCCGTACAGCTCGTCACGGCGCAGGTCACGGCCATCGTTGGTGGCCAGGGTCGGGTCGTCCGCCAGGTCGGCGCGGTCAATGGCCTGCATGAAACGCTTGAAGATCGCATCGCCGTTGGCACCGATCTGCACATGCTTGCCATCGGCGCTGGTATGGATGGAAGAGGGCGTGATACCGGGCATGATGTTGCCGGTGCGCTCGCGGATAAAGCCGAACACATCGAACTCCGGCACCATGCTTTCCATCATGGCGAAGATCGCTTCGTACAGTGCCACGTCCACCACCTGGCCCAGGCCGCCATTGACTTCGCGGTGACGCAGCGCCATCAGCGCGCCGATTACCCCCCACAGGGCGGCAATCGAGTCACCGATGGAAATGCCGGTGCGCACTGGCGGGCGGTCATCGAAACCGGTGATGTAGCGCAGGCCGCCCATCGACTCGCCCACGGCGCCGAAGCCCGGCTGGTCTTTCATCGGCCCGGTCTGGCCAAAGCCGGAAAGGCGCACCATCACCAGGCGCGGGTTCAGCGCATGCAGCACGTCCCAGCCCAGGCCAAGCTTTTCCAGCACGCCCGGGCGGAAGTTCTCGATCAGGATGTCCGCTTCGGCCAAGAGCTTTTTCAGCACCTCGCGGCCCTCGGGGTGCTTGAGGTTGAGGGTTAGCGACTGCTTGTTGCGGGCCTGCACGAACCACCACAGCGAGGTGCCCTCGTACAGCTTGCGCCACTTGCGCAGCGGGTCGCCGCCATCGGGTGATTCGACCTTGACCACCTCGGCACCGAATTCGGCGCAGATGCGCGAAGCGAACGGCCCGGCAATCAGCGTGCCGAGTTCGACAACTTTAAGGCCGGCGAGGGGTTTGCTGGGCGTCGACATGGGGCATCCGTGGCAGCTGGGCAGAGCCGTGGTTGTATCACACGTCGGTTTCGCCGGGTACTGCTGCGGCGCATGGAGGGTGCAGATGGGGTAGACTGTGCCACTTTTCTTTTGCACGAAGCCCGTCGACCATGGCCCAGCCTTCCACCACCTACAAGTTCGAACTGAATCTGACCGACCTGGACCGCAACGTCTACGAAAGCGTCAAGCAGACCATTGCCCGCCACCCTTCGGAAACCGAAGAGCGTATGGCGGTCCGCCTGCTGGCGTACGCGCTCTGGTACAACGAGAACTTGTCGTTTGGCCGTGGCCTGTCGGATGTCGATGAGCCGGCACTTTGGGAAAAGAGCCTGGACGACCGGGTGCTGCACTGGATCGAAGTGGGCCAGCCCGATGCCGACCGCCTGACCTGGTGCTCGCGCCGTACCGAGCGCACCAGCCTGCTGGCCTACGGCAGCCTGCGTGTGTGGGAAGGCAAGGTGGTGGGCGCGGTCAAGAACCTGAAGAACCTGAGCATCGCTGCGGTGCCGCAAGAGGTGCTGGAAACCCTGGCCACCGACATGCCGCGCAGCATCAAGTGGGACGTGATGATCAGCGAGGGCACGGTATTCGTGACGGACGACCGCGGCCAGCACGAAGTGCAGCTGCAGTGGCTGCTCGGTGAGCGTGGCTGAAGCAACCCATGCGTATCGAACCTCGCCCCCTGCCGCCGACCCTGCCATTTCTGGGTAACCTGCCACCCTTGCTGACCCGCCTTTACGCCGCGCGTGGCGTGCAGAGCGAGGCCGAGCTGGACAAAAGCCTGGCGCGGCTACTGCCGTACCAGCAGCTCAAGGGCATCGAGGCTGGTGTCGACCTGCTGGTCGAGGCGCTGGACCAGCGGCAGCGCATCCTTATCGTTGGCGACTTCGATGCCGATGGCGCCACCGCCAGCACCGTTGGCGTGTTGGGCCTGCGCCTGCTGGGCGCGGCCCACGTCGATTACCTGGTGCCCAACCGCTTTGAATATGGCTACGGCCTGACCCCGGAAATCGTCGAAGTGGCGCTGCAACGCCAGCCGCAACTGCTGATTACCGTGGACAACGGCATTTCCAGCGTCGAGGGTGTGGCGGCAGCCAAGGCCGCCGGGCTCAAGGTGCTGGTCACCGACCACCACCTGCCAGGCCAGCAGTTGCCCGACGCAGACGCCATCATCAACCCCAATCAGCCGGGCTGCGAGTTCCCCAGCAAGGCGCTGGCCGGGGTAGGGGTGATTTTCTACGTGCTGATGGCCCTGCGCGCGCGCCTGCGCAGCCTGGGCCGCTACGAGACGCAAGCGCAGCCGAACATCGGTGAACTGCTCGACCTGGTCGCGCTGGGTAGCGTGGCCGACGTGGTGCCGCTGGATGCCAACAACCGCATCCTGGTGCATCAAGGCCTTGAGCGGATCCGCGCCGGCCGTGCTCGCCCGGGGCTGAAGGCCATTCTTGAAGTAGCCCGCCGCGATCACCGGCGCATCACCTCGACCGACCTCGGTTTCATCCTCGGCCCGCGCTTGAATGCTGCCGGGCGCCTGGACGACATGAGCCTGGGTATCGAATGCCTGCTGTGCGAAGACGCCGCGCTGGCCCAGGACATGGCCCAGCAGCTGGATGACCTGAACCAGGACCGCAAATCCATCGAACAGGGCATGCAGCGCGAGGCCCTGGCCCAGCTCAAGGAGCTGCCTGTCGAATCGATGCCGTATGGCCTGTGCCTGTTCGATGCCGACTGGCACCAGGGGGTGATCGGTATTCTGGCTTCGCGCCTGAAAGAACGTTATCACCGACCGACCATCGCTTTTGCTGATGCTGGCGAGGGCATGCTCAAGGGGTCGGCGCGCTCGGTACCCGGTTTTCATATCCGCGACGCGCTGGATGCCGTGGCGGCCCGCCATCCCGAGCTGATCAGCAAGTTCGGTGGCCACGCCATGGCTGCGGGGCTGTCGCTACCCGAGGGGAATTTCCCGGCCTTTGCCGAGGCGTTCGACGAAGAAGTGCGACGCCAGTTGTGCGAAGACGACCTGACCGGCCGTTTGCAGTCCGACGGCAGCCTGGCGGTGGAGGAGTTTCATCTCGACCTGGCCAAGGCGCTGCGCAATGCCGGGCCGTGGGGGCAGCACTTCCCTGAACCGCTGTTTCACGGTGTGTTCCAGTTGGTGGAGCAGCGGGTGGTTGGCGAGCGGCACCTGAAGGTGGTGCTCAAGAGCGAGTGTGGTTCGGTGCGGTTGGACGGCATTGCCTTCGGCATTGACCGCGAAGTGTGGCCGAACCCGACCGTGCGCTGGGTGGAGTTGGCCTACAAGCTGGATGTGAACGAGTTTCGTGGTAATGAAAGTGTGCAGTTGATGATTGCCCACATGGAGCCGCGCTGACTGCAAATAGGGGGCGGCTTTGCAGCCCATCTTGCGCACCCACCCAAAATCCCATGGAACCCTCCCCCCACCCATTCTGGTCTAGTCTGAAGTTATGACCGGACCTGGGCCAGGGACGTGCAATTGAGTGTCCGGGCCGGATCACCATTGGAGTCCTTGGGAGGTGCCCTCATGAGCTTGCTGCTTGAGCCTTACACCCTGCGTCAGCTGACCCTGCCCAACCGCATTGCCGTCTCGCCGATGTGCCAGTATTCCGCCATCGATGGCCTGGCCAACGACTGGCACCTCGTTCATCTAGGTAGCCGCGCCGTGGGTGGCGCGGGCCTGGTGATCACCGAAGCCGTGGCGGTCACCGCCGATGGCCGCATTACCGCCGAAGACCTCGGCCTGTGGGACGACGCGCAGATCGCCCCGTTGCAACGCATCACCCGCTTCATCACCGCTCAGGGTGCCGTGCCCGGCATCCAGCTGGCACACGCCGGGCGCAAGGCCAGTACCTATCGCCCATGGCTGGGCAAGCAAGGTAGCGTCAAGCTGGAAGAGGGCGGCTGGCAGCCGGTAGGCCCGTCGAAAATCGCCTTCGACCCGCAGCACACCGCGCCACGTGAGTTGAGCCAGGACGAGATCCAGGGTGTGATTGCCGCCTTCGTCGCTTCGACAGAACGCGCCTTGAAGGCCGGTTTCAAGGTGGTCGAAATCCACGCAGCCCACGGCTATCTGTTGCACCAGTTCCTCTCGCCACTGAGCAACCAGCGCCGCGACGAGTACGGCAGCTGCTTCGAAAACCGCATCCGCCTGACCTTGCAGGTGGTCGAGGCAGTGCGCAAGGTATGGCCGGTCGAATTGCCGCTGTTCGTGCGGGTATCGGCAACCGACTGGGTTGAAGACGGCTGGAACCCGGATGAAACCGTCGAGTTGGCCCGGCGCCTGCGCGGCTTGGGTGTCGACCTGATCGACGTGTCTTCCGGCGGCACCTCGGTCAACGCCGAAATTCCCACTGGCCCCGGCT
The DNA here is from genome assembly GCF_042956345.1 of Pseudomonas sp. NPDC008258. Classification (NCBI taxonomy): domain Bacteria; kingdom Pseudomonadati; phylum Pseudomonadota; class Gammaproteobacteria; order Pseudomonadales; family Pseudomonadaceae; genus Pseudomonas; species Pseudomonas sp. NPDC008258. Next base: position 117,784 of record NZ_JBIBGE010000012.1, on the reverse strand, counting down.
ACCAGACTCGCTTCGCCGAGCGCGTGCGCAAGGAGTCGGAAATCGCCACCGGCACTGTGGGGATGATTACCGAACCCGCCCAGGCCGAGCACATCCTGCGCACCGGCCAGGCCGACATCATCTTCCTTGCCCGCGAACTGCTGCGCGACCCTTACTGGCCCCTGCATGCCGACGACGACCTGGGTGGCAACAAGGCCACCTGGCCAGCCCAATACCAGCGCGCCACCAGCCGGGCCAACCCGATTCACGAGTCGGATTTGCGCGACTAAGGTCTGCCTGTACTGGCCTCTTCGCGGGCTTGCCCGCTCCCACAGGTACATCACTGACCTCAAGGACTGTGATGTACCTGTGGGAGCGGGCAAGCCCGCGAAGAGGCCAGTAGATTCAGCCTTGGGCTAGTGCTTGATCATCACATGCCGCACACAGGTGTAATCCTCCAGTCCATACATCGACATGTCTTTCCCATACCCCGAGTGCTTCTGCCCGCCATGGGGCATTTCGCTCACCAGCATGAAGTGGGTATTCACCCAGGTGCAGCCATATTGCAGGCGCGCCGCCAGGCGGTGGGCGCGGCCGGTGTCGCGGGTCCATACCGATGAGGCCAGGCCGTAGTTGGAGTCGTTGGCCCACTCCAGTGCCTGCGCTTCATCGGTAAAGCGGGTGACTGACACCACCGGGCCGAACACTTCGTTGCGCACGATCTCGTCGTCCTGCTGGGCATCGGCCAGTACGGTGGGTTCGAAGAAGAAACCGTCGCCGTCGATCGCCTTGCCGCCCGTCACCAGGCGAATGTGCGCCTGGGCGATGGCCCGCTGCACCAGGCCGGCGACCTTGTCGCGGTGCTGGGCACTGATCAATGGCCCCAGTTCAGTGTCCTCGGCGTCCTGCAACCCCGGCTTGAGGCTGGCCACCGCTGCACCGAGCCGTTCGACAAATTGCTCGTAGATGCCGTCCTGCACATACAGGCGGCAGGCTGCGGTGCAGTCCTGGCCAGCGTTGTAGAAGCCGAACGTGCGGATACCGTCGATGGCAGCATCGATGTCGGCATCATCGAACACCAGCACCGGGGCCTTGCCGCCCAGCTCCATGTGCATGCGTTTCACGCTGTCGGCCGTAGCACTGATGATGTGCGCCCCGGTGGGGATCGAGCCGGTCAGCGACACCATGCGCACCTTGGGGTGGGTGACCAGCGGGTTGCCGACCGTCTGGCCGCGGCCAAACATGATGTTCAGCACACCCGGTGGCAACAGGTCCTGGGCCAGTTCGCCAAGGCGCAAGGCAGTCAACGGGGTCAGCTCGGAAGGCTTGATGACCACGGTATTGCCAGCGGCCAGGGCCGGGGCGATCTTCCACGCCAGCATCATCAGCGGGTAGTTCCACGGTGCGATCGAAGCCACCACCCCCAGCGGGTCGCGGCGGATCATCGAGGTATGGCCCGGCAGGTATTCACCCGCCGCCGAACCGCCCAGGCAGCGTGCCGCACCGGCAAAGTAGCGGAACACATCGGCAATGGCCGGGATTTCGTCATTCAGCGCAGCGCTCAGCGGCTTGCCGCAGTTCTGCGATTCCAGCCGGGCCAGTTCATCGCCATGGGCTTCAATGGCGTCCGCCAGCGCCAGCAATGCTTGGGACCGGTCCTTGGGGCTGGTCTGCGACCAGCTGTCGAAGGCCTGGTCGGCAGCGCGCACGGCGCTGTCCACTTGGGCTTCCGTGGCTTCGTTGATTTGCGCCAGGGCAGTGCCCAGTGCGGGGTTGAGCACGGTCCAGGCCGGGCCTTGGCCTGCGACCAGCTGGCCATTGATCAGCATCTGCGTTTGCATCGGAACTCCTCCAGGGTCATTTGCCACTGCCCGCGACCCTTTCGCCGCCACGGGTCAGGTAATAGGCGCCAAGGATCGGCAGCATGGTCACCAGCATCACCAGCATGGCGACCACGTTGGTCACCGGCACGTCGCGCGGGCGGCTGAGCTGGTTGAGCAGCCAGATCGGCAGCGTGCGTTCGTGGCCGGAAGTGAAGGTGGTGACGATGATTTCATCGAACGACAGGGCAAAGGCCAGCATGCCCCCGGCCAGCAATGCCGAGCCGAGGTTGGGCAGGATGATGTAGCGGAAGGTCTGCCAGCCATCGGCGCCCAGGTCCATCGAGGCTTCGATCAGGCTTTGTGAGGTGCGCCGCAGGCGGGCGATCACGTTGTTGTAGACGATCACCACGCAGAACGTCGCGTGGCCGACCACGATGGTGAACACCCCGGGCTCGATCCCCAAGGTCTTGAGCGCTGAAAGCAGGGCAATACCGGTAATGATGCCGGGCAGGGCGATGGGCAGGATCAGCATCAGCGAAATGCTCTCCTTGCCGAAAAAGCTGCGCCGGTACAGCGCTGCCGACGCCAGTGTGCCGAGTACCAGGGCGATCAGTGTGGCCAGGCAAGCCACCTGCAACGACAGCTTGATCGCCTCCAGCACATCGGGCCGGGCGAAAGCCACGGCAAACCACTTCAGGGTAAAGCCCTTGGGTGGGAAGCTGAATGCCGCGTCTTCGGTATTGAAGGCGTACAGGAAGATGATCAGGATCGGGAAATGCAGGAACACCAGCCCGCCCCAGGCCGCCAGGCGCAGCCCTGTTGATGCTTTTTCAGAGTGCATCGAAGGCTCCCAGGCGCTTGACGATGGACAGGTACAGCGCAATCAGCACGATTGGCACCAGGGTGAAGGCGGCGGCCATTGGCATGTTGCCGATTGCGCCTTGCTGGGCATAGACCATGCTGCCGATGAAGTAACCGGGCGGGCCGATCAGTTGCGGCACGATGAAATCGCCCAGGGTGAGCGAAAACGTGAAGATCGAGCCGGCAGCGATGCCCGGGATCGACAACGGCAAGATCACCTGGACGAACGTTTGCCCAGGCCGTGCGCCGAGGTCTGCCGAGGCTTGCAGCAGCGAAGGTGGCAAGCGTTCCAGCGAGGCCTGGATCGGCAGGATCATGAACGGCAACCAGATGTACACGAACACCATGAAACGCCCCAGGTGCGACGTCGACAGCGTGCTGCCGCCCACGCCCGGCACGGCCAGCACTGCTTGCAGCAGGGCATCCAGGTGCAGTTGCTGGACGAACCACTGGGCCACCCCGCCCTTGGCCAGCAGCAGGGTCCAGGCATAGGTCTTGACGATGTAGCTGGCCCACATCGGCATCATGACCGCGATGTAGAAAAACGCCTTGGTCTTGCCGCTGGTGTAGCGCGCCATGTAGTAGGCGATGGGAAAGGCCAGCACCGCGCTGGCCAGCGACACGGCCACGGCCATGCCCAGCGTGCGCAGGATGATGTCGAAGTTCGACGGGTTGAACAGCGCGGCGAAGTTGCCCAGGGTCAGGTCCGGGGTTACCGCCATGGTGAAGTCGTCGAAGGTATAGAAACCTTGCCACAGCAAGTTCAGCAACGAGCCCAGGTAGATTGCGCCGAACCACGTCAGCGGGGGCACCAGCAGCAAAGCCAGATACAGGTTGGGGCGCCGGTACAGCACGTTGGACAGGCTTCGCAGTGTGCTCATGTCAGCGGGCCTCGGTTTCCTGCAGCACCGTCATGGCCTCCCGGGGCCAGTGTGCCAGCACCCGTTGCCCGGGCTGCCAGGCCTGCGCCTGTGCCTGCCAGCGGTCGTTGGCCTGGCTTACCGCCAACAGCTGGCCGCTGTCCAGTTGCAGTTCATAGCGGGTGGCGCTGCCTTGATACTGGATATCGCGCAGCACGCCGCTGACCTGCACTTCATGGCTGGTTACCACCGGGTCGCCCAGGCGGATGTGCTCGGGGCGGATGGAGAAGGGCGCCGAACTGCCATTGAGCGCCAAGGCCAGTTCGCCACGCACCACGTTGGAGGTGCCAACAAACTCGGCAACGAAGGTGGTGGCAGGCTTCATGTACAGGTTGCGCGGCGTGTCGACCTGCTCGATGCGGCCGCGGTTGAACACCGCAACCCGGTCGGACATCGACAGGGCCTCGGTCTGGTCGTGGGTGACGAAGATGAAGGTGATGCCCAACTGGCGTTGCAGCTTTTTCAGCTCGCCTTGCATCTGTTCGCGTAGCTTCAGGTCCAGCGCACCGAGTGGCTCGTCCAGCAGCAGCACCCGTGGCCGGTTGACCAGCGCCCGGGCCAGGGCCACGCGCTGGCGCTGGCCGCCAGACAGCTGCGCCGGCTTGCGCGCGCCGTAGCCGGCCAGGGCCACCATGGCCAGGGCTTCTTCGGCGCGGCTGTGGCGTTCGGCCTTGGCCACGCCTTTTACCTTCAGGCCATAGGCGATGTTGTCCAGCACGTTCATGTGCGGGAACAGCGCGTAGTCCTGGAATACGGTGTTGACGTCACGCTGGTAGGGCGGCACGCCAGCGGCTTCGACGCCGTGGATGCGGATTGAGCCGCTGCTGGGTTGCTCGAAGCCGGCGATCAGGCGCAGGCAGGTGGTTTTGCCCGAGCCGGAAGGGCCGAGCATGGAGAAAAACTCGCCATCGATGATGTCGATACTGACCTGGTCAACGGCCTTGACCTCGCCGAAGGTGCGGGAAACCTGGGTGAACTGGACGGCTAGGGGCATGCGTGGGCTCCGGACATCGATGTTCTCCTGTGCCGGCCTCTTCGCGGGCTTGCCCGCTCCCACAGGGTGATCACCGCCAGTGAGGGTGGCGCTTCACCTGTGGGAGCGGGCGAGCCCGCGAAGAGGCCAGCACAGGTATTCAGGCAACCTCAGCGCCCACCCATGATCGCAATGTAATCCTGGGTCCAGCGGCTATACGGCACGAACTTGCCCCCTTGGGCCTGCGGGGTTTTCCAGAAGGCAATCTTGTCGAAGTTGTCGAAACCGTTGGTCTTGCAGCCCTCGGCGCCCAGCAGTTCGCTGCCGGTGCACGCCGCTGGCACCGCCGGCAGCGAGCCGAACCAGGCCGCCACGTCACCCTGCACCTTCGGCTGCAACGACCAGTCCATCCACTTGTAGGCGCAGTTGGGGTGCTTGGCCTCGCTGTGCAGCATGGTGGTGTCGGCCCAGCCAGTCGCGCCTTCCTTGGGAATGGTCGAGGCCACCGGCTGGTTCTCGGCCTTCAGGCCATTGACCATGTAGCCCCAGGAACTGGAGGCGACCACGCCTTCGTTCTTCACGTCGCTCATCTGCACCGTGGCGTCGTGCCAGTAACGGTGGATCAGCGGCTGCTGCTGGCGCAGCAGTTCAAGCACGGCCTTGTATTGCTCCTCGTTCAGCTCGTAAGGGTCCTTGATGCCCAGCTCGGGCTTGGCCGACTTCAGGTACAGCGCCGCGTCGGCGATGTAGATCGGCCCGTCGTAGGCCTGCACGCGGCCCTTGTTCGGCTTGCCGTCGGGCAGGTTCTGCGGCTCGAACACCACGCCCCAGCTGGTGGGGGGCTGCTTGAAGGTATTGGTGTTGTACAGCAGCACGTTCGGCCCCCATTGGTAAGGGGTGCCGTAGACCTGCTTGTCGACCACGTACCAACCGCCGTTCTGCAGGCGCGGGTCGATGTTCTTCCAGTTGGGGATCAGCGCGGTGTTGATCGGCTGCACGCGCTTGCCCACGATCAGCCGCAGTGAGGCATCGCCCGAGGCCGTGACCAGGTCATAACCGCCCTTGGTCATCAGGCTGACCATCTCGTCCGAGGTGGCGGCAGTCTTCACACTGACCTTGCAGCCGGTTTCTTTCTCGAAGCCGGTCACCCAGTCGTAGGCCTTGTCGCTTTCACCGCGCTCGATGTAGCCGGGCCAGGCAACGATATCCAGGCGCCCCTCGCCAGGCCCCAGGGCCTTGGGTGGTTCGGCAGCCTGCAGGCTGGCGCTGGCCAGCACGGCGCAGGTGGCGGCGCCGAGCAATGCGGTCTTGTGCACTGACATGGTGTTCCCTCTTCTTGGAGATTTTGGTCGCGGCAGTGGTCGAGTCTAGTTGGCTTTTTGCCAGCCAATGCAACATCCGGAAGCAAATGCGGGCATGGCTTGTGGTCGGGCAGGCCTTACTCTGGCGATTGAATCTTCTTACGTGGAGACACACGAATGAACACCCGCGGCTTGCTCGATCAACTCCTCAAATCCGGCCAGCAAATGCTCGAAAAACAGGGCGGCGCGAACAAGTCCGGCGGCGCTGCCGGTGGGCTTGGCGGGCTGTTGTCCGGTGCAGGTGGTGGCTTGTTGGGTGGGGGCGCTCTGGGCTTGTTGCTGGGTAGCAAGAAGGCCCGAAAATACGGCGGCAAGGCCCTGACCTACGGCGGCCTGGCCGCGCTGGGTGTGCTGGCCTACAAGGCCTACGGCAACTGGCAGGCCAGTCAGCGGACCAACGCCGCCGAACCTCAAACCGTCGACCGCCTGCCGCCCGCCCAGGCCGAGCAGCACAGCCAGGCGGTGCTGAGGGCGCTGGTGGCGGCGGCCAAGTCTGATGGGCACATAGACGAACGCGAGCGGGCGCTGATCGAGGGCGAGTTCACCCGCCTGGACAACGACCGCGAACTGCAGCACTGGCTGCATGCCGAGTTGAACAAGCCGCTGGACCCGGCCGAAGTGGCCCGCGCCGCACAAACGCCGGAAATGGCCGCCGAGATGTACCTGGCCAGCGTGATGATGGTCGACCAGGAAAACTTCATGGAGCGTGCCTACCTGGACGAACTGGCCCGCCAATTGCGCCTGGACCCGGGCTTGCGTCAGGAGCTGGAAGGCCAGGTGCGGTTGGCTGTGGCCCAGTGAATGGGTAGATGGGGCCGCTGTGCGGCCCTTCGCGGGCATGCCCGCTCCCACAGGTTCGGCGCAACCTTCGACCATTCGGTGATACCTGTGGGAGCGGGCGTGCCCGCGAAGGGCTGCACAGCAGCCCCAATGGCATGTCCATCAGCAGGGATGCCTGTTTACCCCTCACATCACCCGCAAATCTGTAAGGCCTCTAGGCTATACTTCGGCGATTTTTCCCGCTCGTTGTGAATTCCTGAGGGCTGAATGTGAAGAACTGGACCTTGCGCCAACGGATCCTGGCAAGTTTTGCCGTGATCATCGCCATCATGCTGCTGATGATCGTGGCCGCCTACTCGCGGTTGGTGGCCATCGAAACCGCCGAAGAGGCGGTGGGGACCGACAGCATTCCCGGGGTCTACTACAGCTCGATGATCCGCAGCGCCTGGGTCGACAGTTACGTCACCAGCCAGCAACTGGTGGGCCTGTCCAACCACCGGGAAATCACTTCGGCTGACATGGAACTGTTCAAAAGCTTTGACGACCGCCTGAAGCAGCACATGGCGAGTTACCAGGGCACGATTCAGGACAAGGACGACCAGACCCGCTTCGACAGCTTTGTCCAACTGGAAGAAAACTACCTCAAGATCGTTGGTCAGGTACTTGATGCCTACCGCCAGCACAATTACGACGAAGCCCAGCGGCTGATCACCGAGGTGCTCACCCCGGCCTGGGTGGAAGGTCGCAAGCACCTGAACGAAGTGATCGAGCACAACCGCGCTTCTGCCGACGCGGCCACCAACGAAATCGTCAGCGCCGTGAGCACGGCCAAGGGCAGCATGGTGGTATCGCTGTTGCTGGCCATCGTCGCAGCCGGCATCTGCGGCTTGCTGCTGCTGCGTGCTATCACCGCGCCTGTGCAGCGCATAGTCCATGCCCTCGACAAATTGCGCTCGGGCGACCTGAGCATGCGCCTGAACCTGGACCGCAAAGACGAGTTTGGCGCCATCGAAAGTGGCTTCAACGAAATGGCCGAGGCGCTGGCCAACCTGGTAGCCCAGGCCCAGCGTTCGTCTGTACAGGTAACCACCTCGGTGACCGAAATCGCCGCCACGTCCAAGCAGCAGCAGGCCACCGCGACCGAAACGGCCGCCACCACCACGGAAATCGGCGCCACCTCGCGGGAAATCGCCGCCACCTCGCGTGACCTGGTGCGCACCATGACCGAAGTCACCTCCGCCGCTGACCAGGCGTCCAGCCTGGCCGGCTCCGGCCAACAGGGGCTGGCGCGCATGGAAGAGACCATGCACCAGGTAATGGGCGCAGCCGACCTGGTCAACGCCAAGCTTGGCATCCTCAACGAGAAGGCCAGCAACATCACCCAGATGGTGGTGACCATCGTCAAGGTCGCCGACCAGACCAACCTGCTGTCGCTCAACGCCGCTATCGAAGCAGAGAAGGCCGGTGAGTATGGCCGTGGTTTTGCCGTGGTGGCCACCGAAGTGCGCCGCCTCGCCGACCAGACTGCCGTGGCCACCTACGACATCGAACAGATGGTGCGCGAGATCCAGTCGGCGGTGTCGGCTGGCGTAATGGGCATGGACAAGTTCTCCGAAGAGGTGCGCCGCGGCATGTTCGAGGTGCAGCAGGTCGGTGAGCAACTGAGCCAGATCATCCACCAGGTGCAGGCCCTGGCACCGCGCGTGTTGATGGTCAACGAAGGCATGCAGGCCCAGGCCACCGGTGCCGAGCAGATCAACCAGGCGCTGGCGCAACTCAGCGATGCCAGCACTCAAACCGTCGAATCGCTGCGCCAGGCCAGTTTTGCCATCGATGAGCTGAGCCAGGTGGCCGCTGGCCTGCGTGGCGGCGTGTCGCGTTTCAAAGTCTGATCGCGATGAACAACTTGCAACCGCGTGCCGCGCGGGCGGAGAACGCCAAGGGGGCGTTGTACCTGCAGTTTCGCATCAAGGCGCAGCGCTTTGCCCTGAGCGTGCACGAGGTTATCGAAGTGCTGCCGCGCCAGCCGCTCAAACCGATCGCACAGGCACCTGCCTGGGTTGCGGGCATTCTCGCCCACCGTGGTGGCCTGCTGGTGCCGGTGATCGACCTGGCGGCGCTGAGTTTTGGCCAACCCGCAGCGCAACGCACCAGTACCCGCCTGGTGCTGGTGCACTACCGTAGCGGCTTGCAACTGGGCCTGGTCCTGGAACAGGCCACTGAAACCCTGCGCTGCCACCCCGACGAGTTCCAGCCTTACGGGGTGGACAGCGGCGAGGCGCCCTACCTGGGCCCTGTGCGCCAGGACGAACAGGGCCTGGTGCAGCGCATCGCAGTCAATGACCTGCTACCCGACGCCGTGCACCACCTGCTTTACGCGGATGATCCGACAGGGATGCCGACATGAACGAACAGCGTTTTTACCGCTTCTTGCGTGAGCGCATCGGCCTGGATGTGGAGTCGGTGGGTGCGCCCATGGTCGAGCGCGCGCTGCGTCAGCGCTGCGTGGCTGCGAATGCCATGGACCTGGATGACTACTGGCTGCGTCTACAGCAATCGGCGGATGAGCAACAGGCCTTGATCGAGGCCGTGATCGTCCCGGAAACCTGGTTCTTCCGTTACCCCGAATCCTTTACTGCCCTGGCCAGCCTGGCGCAAAAACGCCTTGCCGAGCTGGCCGGAGCGCGCCCGCTGCGCTTGCTCAGCTTGCCATGCTCGACGGGTGAAGAACCCTATTCGCTGGCCATGGCCTTGCTCGACGCCGGTATCGCGCCCGGTGCGTTCCTGATCGACGGCATGGACATCAGCCCAAGCTCGGTGGCCAAGGCGGGGCAGGCCCTTTATGGGCGCAATGCCTTCCGTGGCAGCGATCTGGGCTTTCGCGAGCGGTTCTTCGATGCCCTCGACGAAGGCCACCGCCTGCATGAACGGGTGCGGCAGCACGTCAGCCTGCAGGTGGGCAATGTGCTGGACCCGGCGCTGGCCAGCCGCGATGGCCTGTACGATTTTGTGTTCTGCCGCAACCTGTTGATCTATTTCGACGTGCCAACCCAGCAGCGTGTGTTCGAAGTGCTCAAGCGCCTGATGCATCCGCAGGGCGTGCTGTTTATCGGGCCGGCCGAAGGCAGCTTGCTGGCGCGGTTGGGCATGCGGCCGCTGGGGATTTCCCAGTCGTTTGCCTACGTGCGTCAGGAGGGCGACAGCGCCCCGTTGGCAACGGTTACGGCCCCGCCAGCGCGGCGCATGGTGCCGCCGTTGGCCACGCCGGGCTATGTGCCGCCAAGCGTGGCATCGCCGCGCCCTGCACGTGTAACGCCTGTGGCGGCTAAGCCTGCACCGCCACCCGTGCCCAAGCGCGACAGCGAAAGCGAGCTGCTGGCCAGCATTGCCCGGCATGCCAACGCGGGTGCCAGCGAGCTGGCCCGTGCCGAATGCCAGCGCTACCTCGGCCAGTTCGCGCCGTCGGCGCAGGTGTATTACTGGCTGGGGCTGCTCAGCGATACCGAAGGTGATGCCCAACTGGCGCTTACCCATTATCGCAAGGCCTTGTACCTGGAACCGCAACACGCCGAAGCACTGGTGCACCTGGCGGCCTTGCTGGCGGCACAGGGCGACCTGGCCGGTGCCAGGCGCCTGCAGGAACGTGCCGCCCGGGTTGGCCGGGAGGCTGAACGATGATGGGGGACTCCGCGCTGCAACTGCTTGCCGGGGATGACGCGCACATCGACGACTGCTGGAACCGCATCGGCGTGCATGGCGACAAGCAATGCCCGTTGCTGGAGCGTCATGTCCACTGCCGCAACTGCGAAGTCTATGCCGCTGCGGCCACGCGCCTGCTCGATCGCTACGCGCTGGTGCAGGAGCACCAGGCAGCGTCGACCCAGGCAGTCGACGAAAGCACTGGCCGCTCCATGTTGTTGTTCCGCCTGGGCGAGGAGTGGCTGGCACTGGCTACCGCCAGCCTGGCGGAAATCGCCCCGTTGCAGGCCGTGCATTCGTTGCCGCACCAGCGCTCACGGGTGTTGCAGGGCGTTGCCAACGTGCGCGGTGCGTTGGTGCCGTGCGTGTCACTGGCTGACTTGCTGGGTGTACAGGTCAGCCCCGTCGAACAGCGCAGCGGCCGGTCGATGCCACGCATGCTGATCCTGGCAGCCGACGGTGGGCCGGTGGTGATGGCGGTCGAGGAAATCGACGGCATTCATCGCCTCGACCCGCTGCTGCTGGGCAGCGGCCAGGACACCTCGCGTTTCACCGCCGCCGTCTTGCAATGGCGCGGCCGCAGCGTGCGGGTACTGGACGATCAACAATTACTGTCTGCCGTGCAGCGGAGCCTGTCATGACCCCAGAGCAAATGCGCGACGCATCGCTGCTCGAACTGTTCAGCCTGGAGGCCGAGGCGCAGACCCAGGTGCTCAGTACTGGCCTGATGGCGCTGGAGCGCAACCCTACCCAGGCCGACCAGCTTGAGGCCTGCATGCGCGCGGCCCACTCGCTGAAGGGTGCGGCGCGCATCGTTGGCGTGGATGCCGGCGTCAGTGTCGCCCACGTCATGGAAGACTGCCTGGTAGCCGCCCAGGAAGGCCGCTTGCGGCTGAGTGCCGAACACATCGATGCGCTGTTGCAAGGCACCGACCTGCTGATGCGCATTGCCACGCCCGGCGATGTTGCGGCGCAGGCGACCCTGCCCGTATTCCTTGCGCAAATGGCCAGCCTGCTCGACCCCGGCGCCGCACCCATGCCGGCCGCGCCGCTGCCGGCCGAAGCCCTGCCAGCGCTGCCGCTGGCCACCTTGCCCGCCAACCCGCTGCCGCTACCCAGCGAACCGCCCGAGCCAGACCCGGAGCCTGAACCGGCCCCGCGCCGCAAGGCCGGCAAGCGCGCCACAGAAGGCAGCGAGCGGGTACTGCGGGTCACTGCCGACCGCCTGAACAGCCTGCTTGACCTGTCCAGCAAGTCGCTGGTGGAAACCCAGCGGCTCAAGCCTTACCTGGCCACCTTGCAGCGCCTCAAGCGCATGCATGGCCAGGGCATGCAGGCGCTCGATGGCCTGCGCCTGCAACTGGAGGACAGTGGCCAGAGCACTGAGGTGCTCGAAGCCCTGGCGCAAACCCAGCGCCTGCTGGTGGAAACCCAGCAGATCCTGCAACAACAGGCTGCCGACCTGGACGAATTCGGCTGGCAGGCCAGCCAGCGTGCGCAGCTGCTGTATGACACCGCGCTGGCCTGCCGGATGCGCCCGTTCGCTGACGTGCTGACCGGCCAGAGCCGCATGGTGCGTGACCTTGGTCGCTCGCTGGGCAAGCCGGTGCGGCTGGTGGTGGACGGCGAGAAGACACAGGTAGACCGCGATGTGCTGGAAAAACTCGAAGCACCGCTGACCCACCTGTTGCGCAATGCCGTCGACCACGGTATCGAGCCGCCGGAGCGGCGCATGCTGGCGGGCAAGCCGGAAGAAGGGGAGATTCGCCTGCGCGCTTCACACCAGGCGGGCATGCTCAGCCTGGAGCTGATCGACGACGGGGCCGGCATCGACCTGGAACGCTTGCGCAGCAGCATCGTGGAGCGCGCCCTGTCCCCCGTCGACACAGTGGTGCGCATGAGCGAAGCAGAGCTGCTGACGTTCCTGTTCCTGCCCGGCTTCAGCCTGCGCGACAAGGTTACCGAGGTGTCCGGGCGTGGTGTCGGGCTGGATGCCGTACAGCACATGGTCCGCGAGCTGCGCGGCTCCATCGAGCTGACCCAGCTGGCGGGGCAGGGCTGCCGCTTCCATTTGCAGGTGCCGCTAACCCTGTCGGTGGTGCGCAGCCTGGTGGTGGAGGTGGGCGGCGAAGCCTATGCCTTCCCGCTCGCTCACATCGAACGCACGCTGGAAGTGACGGCCGAACAGATCGTGCAGATCGAAGGGCGCCAGCATTTCTGGCACGAAGGCCGGCATATCGGCCTGGTGGCGGCCAGCCAGCTGCTGAACCGGCCAGCCGGTCAAAGCGAAGAAACCAGCCTGCGGGTGGTGGTGATCCGTGAGCGCGAGCAGCTGTACGGCGTGGCTGTGGAACGGTTGGTGGGGGAGCGGGTACTGGTGGTGATGCCGCTCGACCCGCGCCTGGGCAAGGTGCAGGACATTTCGTCCGGCGCCTTATTGGACGACGGCTCGGTGGTGCTGATCGTCGACGTCGAAGACCTGCTGCGCTCGGTGGAAAAACTGCTCAGCACCGGCAGCCTGGAGCGCATCGAGCGTGGTAGCAGCGGTGCCCGTGGCGTGGTGCGCAAGCGCATTCTGGTGGTCGACGACTCGCTGACCGTGCGTGAACTGCAGCGCAAGCTGCTGGGTAACCGTGGCTACGATGTGGCGGTGGCGGTAGACGGCATGGACGGCTGGAACGCCTTGCGCGGCGAGGACTTCGACCTGCTGATTACCGACATCGACATGCCGCGCATGGATGGCATCGAACTGGTCACCCTGGTGCGCCGCGACCAGCGCCTGCAATCACTGCCAGTGATGGTGGTGTCCTACAAGGACCGTGAGGAAGACCGACGGCGTGGCCTGGATGCTGGCGCCGACTACTATTTGGCGAAAGCCAGTTTCCACGACGATGCGTTGCTGGAGGCAGTGGTCGAACTGATCGGAGGTGCTCAAGGATGAAGATCGCCATCGTCAATGACATGCCCATGGCCGTAGAGGCGCTGCGTCGTGCAGTCGCCTTCGAGCCTGCACACCAGGTGGTCTGGGTCGCCAGCAATGGCGCCGAGGCGGTGCAGCGCTGCAGCGAACAGTTGCCGGACCTGATCCTGATGGACCTGATCATGCCGGTGATGGATGGCGTGGAGGCCACCCGGCGGATCATGGCCGAAACCCCGTGCGCCATTGTCATCGTCACGGTCGACCGCAAGCAGAATGTGCACCGGGTGTTCGAGGCCATGGGCCACGGCGCCCTGGATGTGGTCGATACCCCGGCGCTGGGGGCTGGCGATGCCCGCGAAGCAGCGGCGCCGCTGTTGCGTAAAATCCTCAATATCGGCTGGCTCATCGGCCAGCAACGTGCACCTGCCGCACGCCAGGTGGCCACACCGCTGCGCGAGGCTTCGCAACGCCGTGGTCTGGTGGCGATAGGCTCGTCGGCAGGCGGCCCGGCAGCACTCGAAGTACTGCTCAAAGGGCTGCCGGCGGCGTTTCCGGCAGCCATCGTGCTGGTCCAGCATGTGGATCAGGTGTTTGCCGCAGGCATGGCCGAATGGCTCAGCAGTGCAGCGGGCCTGCCGGTGCGGCTGGCCCGTGAAGGCGAGCCGCCGCAGCCGGGGCAGGTGCTGCTGGCTGGCACCAATCACCACATTCGGCTGCTACAGAACGGTCAACTGGCCTACACTGCCGAACCTGTCAACGAAATCTACCGGCCCTCGATCGACGTATTCTTCGAGAGCGTGGCGCGTTACTGGAATGGCGATGCGGTGGGCGTGCTGCTCACCGGCATGGGCCGCGACGGCGCCCAGGGCCTGAAGTTGATGCGTCAGCAGGGCTTTCTGACCATCGCCCAGGACCAGGCGAGCAGTGCGGTGTACGGCATGCCCAAGGCTGCTGCGGCCATCGATGCCGCAGTGGAAATCCGCCCGCTGGAACGCATAGCCGGGCGCTTGACGGAAATTTTCGGAAAATGACGAATTGTATTGAATCACGCCGCCTGGTCGGCCGTGTCCGGGTGAAAAGGTATGAATGATTTGCCGATCGAAGGTTTTGCCACCCCCAACGAGAACTCGGCGATGGTGCTGCTGGTCGATGACCAGGCCATGATCGGCGAGGCGGTGCGGCGTGGCCTGGCCAACGAAGACAACATCGACTTCCACTTCTGTGCCGACCCGCACCAGGCGGTGGCCCAGGCCATGCGCATAAAGCCCACGGTCATTCTCCAGGACCTGATCATGCCGGGCCTGGACGGCCTGACCCTGGTGCGTGAGTACCGCAACAACCCGGCCACCCAGGACATCCCGATCATCGTCCTGTCGACCAAGGAAGACCCGCTGGTCAAGAGCGCGGCGTTTGCCGCCGGGGCCAACGATTACCTGGTCAAGCTGCCGGACACCATCGAGCTTGTGGCACGCATTCGCTACCACTCACGCTCTTACCTTACCTTGTTGCAGCGCGACGAGGCCTATCGCGCCCTGCGCGTCAGCCAGCAGCAGTTGCTGGATTCCAACCTGATGCTGCAGCGGCTGATGAACTCCGACGGGCTGACCGGGCTGTCCAACCGTCGCCATTTCGATGAGTACCTGGAGCTGGAATGGCGCCGGGCCATGCGTGAGCAGCAGCAGTTGTCGTTGCTGATGATCGATGTGGATTACTTCAAGGCCTACAACGACAGTTTCGGCCACCTGGCCGGCGACGAGGCCTTGCGCCAGGTAGCCGAGGCGATCCGTGGTTCGTGTTCGCGGCCGACCGACCTGCCGGCCCGCTATGGCGGAGAAGAGTTTGCCCTGGTGTTGCCCAACACCTCGCCAGGCGGGGCACGCCTGGTGGCCGAAAAACTGCGCCAGACCGTGCTGGGCCTGGGCATCCCGCACACGGCCCCGGTGGCCGATGCACGCTTGACCGTGAGCATTGGCCTGGCCACCCAGACCCCGGCTGTCGGCAGCCACTGCCGGCAGTTGATCTCGGCGGCAGACAAGGGCCTGTACCAGGCCAAGAACGGCGGGCGTAACCAGGTCGGGATCGCCTGACCCTCAGAACACTGCACGTTCCCATGTGGGAGCGGGCGTGCCCGCGAAAAAGGCGACGCGGTGGATGGCACCGGCTTTGCCGGTGTTCGCGGGCACGCCCGCTCCCACAAAGTCTGCGCAACTTCGGCATGTTCTATTCACACGCTACCGCCCGGCGGGTCTGCCGCCCTGCGGCGGACTCGGTTATACTCGCGGGCTTTTCACCGAATTCGCACGAGAGCCTCGCCCATGGAAATCCAACCGATCCTGAACACCATCAAGGACCTCACCGAGCGTTCCCAGTCCATTCGGGGGTATCTTTGACTACGATCACAAGCATGACCGCCTGATCGAAGTCAACCGCGAGCTGGAAGACCCCAACGTCTGGAACAAGCCCGAGTACGCCCAGGCCCTGGGCCGCGAGCGTGCCATGCTGGCGCAGGTGGTCGACACCCTGGACAAGATGTCCAATGGCCTGTCTGACTGCAAAGACCTGCTCGACATGGCCGTCGAGGAAGAAGACGAAGGCGCCGTAAGCGACGTCGTGACCGAGCTGCAAGGCCTTGAAGAAAGCCTGGCACAGCTTGAGTTCCGTCGCATGTTCAGCGGCGAGATGGACATGAACAACGCCTACCTGGACATCCAGGCCGGTTCCGGTGGTACCGAAGCGCAGGACTGGGCCAACATCCTGCTGCGCATGTACCTGCGCTGGGCCGACAAGCGCGGTTTCGACGCCACCATCATCGAGCTGTCCGAAGGTGAAGTCGCCGGTATCAAGGGCGCTACCGTGCACATCAAGGGCGAATACGCCTTCGGCTGGCTGCGTACCGAAATCGGCGTGCACCGCCTGGTGCGCAAAAGCCCGTTCGACTCCGGTGCCCGTCGTCACACCTCGTTCTCGGCGGTGTTCGTGTCGCCCGAGATCGACGACAAGGTCGAGATCGATATCAACCCGTCCGATCTGCGCATCGACACCTACCGTTCCTCCGGTGCCGGTGGTCAGCACGTAAACACCACCGACTCGGCCGTACGTATCACCCACGTACCGACCAACACCGTGGTGGCCTGCCAGAACGAACGCTCCCAGCACGCCAACAAGGACACCGCCATGAAAATGCTGCGGGCCAAGTTGTACGAACTGGAAATGCAGAAGCGCAACGCCGCCTCGCAGGCGCTGGAAGACAGCAAGTCGGACATTGGCTGGGGCCACCAGATCCGCTCGTACGTGCTGGATGACTCGCGCATCAAGGACCTGCGTACCGGCGTCGAGCGCAGCGACTGCCAGAAGGTGCTGGACGGCGACCTCGACCAGTACCTGGAAGCGAGCCTCAAGCAAGGGCTGTAAGCCGCACACCACTGCCGCGATACCTGGCTACCCGCCGGTATCGCGTGCCCTGCCCGAAAGGGGCAACGAATACCTGATGGAAAGAATGACGACATGAGCGACCTCAAGACCGAATCGCAAGACCTGCAACAGGAAGAAAACGCCCTGATCGCCCTGCGCAAGGAAAAACTTGCCGCAGAGCGCGCCAAAGGCAATGCCTTCCCCAACGACTTCCGTCGCGACAGCTACTGCAACGACCTGCAGAAACAGTACGCGGACAAGACCAAGGAAGAGCTGGAAGCAGCCGCGATCCCGGTCAAGGTTGCCGGCCGCATCATGCTCAACCGTGGCTCGTTCATGGTGATCCAGGACATGACCGGTCGCATCCAGGTCTACGTCAACCGCAAAACCCTGCCCGAAGAAACCCTGGCCGCCGTCAAGACCTGGGACCTGGGCGACATCATCAGCGCCGAAGGCACCCTGGCCCGTTCGGGCAAGGGCGACCTCTACGTCGAAATGACCAACGTGCGCCTGCTGACCAAGTCGCTGCGCCCGCTGCCCGACAAGCACCACGGCCTGACCGACACCGAGCAGCGCTACCGCCAGCGTTACGTCGACCTGATGGTCAACGAAGAAACCCGCCACACCTTCCGTGTGCGTTCGCAGGTGATCTCGCACATTCGCAAGTTCCTCATCGAGCGCGACTTCCTCGAAGTCGAGACGCCGATGCTGCAGACCATTCCGGGTGGCGCAGCGGCCAAGCCGTTCGAAACTCACCACAACGCGCTGGACATGGCCATGTTCCTGCGTATCGCGCCGGAGTTGTACCTCAAGCGCCTGGTGGTAGGTGGCTTTGAGAAGGTGTTCGAGATCAACCGCAACTTCCGTAACGAAGGCGTCTCGACCCGTCACAACCCTGAATTCACCATGCTTGAGTTCTACCAGGCCTACGCCGACTACAACGACAACATGGACCTCACCGAGGAACTGTTCCGTGAGCTGGCGCAGCTGGTCTTGGGTAGCACCGATGTGCCGTACGGCGACAAGGTGTTCCACTTTGGCGAGCCTTTCGCGCGCCTGTCGGTGTTCGACTCGATCCTCAAGTACAACCCCGAGCTGACTGCTGCCGACCTGCAAGACGTCGACCGCGCCCGCGATATCGCCAAAAAGGCCGGTGCCAAGGTGCTGGGCCACGAAGGCCTGGGCAAGCTGCAGGTGATGATTTTCGAAGAGCTGGTCGAGCACAAGCTGGAGCAGCCGCACTTCATTACCGAGTACCCGTTCGAAGTGTCGCCGCTGGCCCGTCGCAACGACGAAAACCCGGCCGTTACCGACCGCTTCGAGCTGTTCATCGGTGGCCGTGAAATCGCCAACGCCTACTCCGAGCTCAACGATGCCGAAGACCAGGCCGAGCGCTTCCTGGCCCAGGTGGCCGAGAAGGACGCGGGTGACGACGAAGCCATGCACTACGACGCCGACTTCGTGCGCGCGCTGGAGTACGGCATGCCGCCGACCGCCGGTGAAGGCATCGGTATCGACCGCCTGGTGATGCTGCTGACCAACTCGCCGTCGATCCGCGACGTGATCCTGTTCCCGCACATGCGTCCGCAGGCCTGAGTGAACTGAACAAGCCGCCTTTCGAGGCGGCTTTTTCTTGCCTGAAGCATTATGTTGTCTGTACCGGCCCCTTCGCGGGCACGCCCGCTCCCACAGGTACAGCACAGGACCTGAACATTGTGCGGTCCCTGTGGGAGCGGGCGCGCCCGCGAAGAGGCCGGCACTGAAGAAACACTGCCCATGAGGTACCCCCCCGTGACACCCGCCATGCCTGACCAGGGCGCCGCCGGCATCGCCACCGCCGTCGCCGAAAGCGTGCAATACCAAGGCCGCAAGACTGCCCGCCAAGGCAGCGAACAGCGCCGCCAGCTGATTCTCGACGCCGCCATGCGCATTGTCGTGCGCGATGGCGTGCGGGGTGTGCGCCACCGCGCCGTGGCCGCCGAGGCCGGTGTGCCGCTTTCGGCCACCACCTACTACTTCAAGGATATCGAAGACCTGCTTACCGACACCTTCGCCCAGTACGTCGAGCGTAGCGCCGCTTACATGGCCAAGCTCTGGGCCAACACCGAGGTGGTGTTGCGCCAGTTGCTGGCCCAGGGCGACGGCAGCCCGCAGGCACGGGCAAGGCTGGCTGACGATGTGGCGCGCATGACCGCCGACTACGTACAGCGGCAACTGTTGACCCGCCGCGACTTCCTGATGGCCGAGCAGGCCTTCCGCCAGGAGGCGCTGCTGTGCCCGCGCCTGGCCGAATTGGTGCAGGCCCATGAGCAGATCTTGCTGCATGGCACCCGGCAATTGCTGCAGGTAGTGGGCTCGCGGCAACCGGAACAGGACGCCCAGATGTTGACGGCGATTATCGAGCAGATGGAATATCAGGGCCTGCTCAAGGATGCGAACGCGCAAGCCGATGGGCAGATGCTCGCTATGCTTACCCGATACCTGCAGCTGGTGCTGGCATCGGCCTGAGCCGAGACCGACTTTTCAAGGAGAACCTGATGAAAGCCTGGCGTGTGGTGCTGTTGACGCTGTCATTCCTGCTGCTGGGCGGTTGTCTGGTGACCTTCCATGAGCCCTTGCCCAGCAACCAGGCGGCGCCCAAGGCCCTGCTCGGCAAGTGGAGCAGCAAGGATGCCTGGGGCGAGCCGCTGAAACTGGCCATCAGCCGCAGCGGTGCGGATGCCTATAAGGCCGTTGCCACGGCAAAGGGCAAGAAACCCGAGGAATATGTGTTTACCGTGTCCCGCCATGGCAACCGCTGGTACCTCTCGGCCGGGGTGCCCAAGCGCCTGGGTGGCAACTTCCTGATTGGCGGCTTCGATATCGTCGATGGCAAGGAGCTGGTGCTCTACAACCTGGATGTCGAGCAGGTGCAGCAGGCGGTGGACAAGAAGGAACTGACCGGGCGCAGCACCGAGGTGCCGGAAGACAACGGCGACGGCGTACTGATCGACAGCCCGTCGGCGCGGGTGCTGGCTTACCTGGACGACCCGGCCAATTCCGACCTGTTTGTTGAAGTGGCGCGCTTCCAGCGCTCGGGCAAGTAATTGCCTGTGCCAGCCTCTTCGCGGGCTTGCCCGCTCCCACAGGTACGGCGCTGCTCTCGAATGTGGCGCCGCCCCTGTGGGAGCGGGCAAGCCCGCGAAGAGGCCGGCACAGGTTTCTTGTACTAGAAAGGAGTCCCCGGTGGACGAATACCAGCAAACCATCCGCGCCCTGTCCGACCGCATCGTTGCGGCGCAAACCCCGATCCGGGTGCTGGACGCGGTGAAGTGGGACGACAACATCCGCCAGGGCTTCCTCAAGGCCAAGGGCAAGGAGCCGCCGGCCGTCGACCGTGCCTATTACCAGTCGCGCCCGCTGTCGTTCGATTCAAGCGCGGTCAAGGCTGAGTTCCAGGGCATCGAGCGCGACATCATTCGCCAGCTCGGCCAGTTCAACCCGGTCGGGCAGATCATGAAGCGCATGTGCCGCGAATACCGCATGGTGGTGCGCATGCTGGAAGCGCGCGGCACCGAGGACTTCGGCCTGATCTCCCAGGAACTGTACGGCGCCGCTTCCGATGCCTTCCATGCCGGTGACCCGACCCTGGCCGACCTCGGCATGATGTTCTCCGACTACCTGAACAACATCGACGGCCGCGGCGACCTCAAGGACGAGCCGAAGAACCTGACAGCCAAAGAGGCCGTGGACATTCTCCAGCGCCGGCTGAACAAGGTGTTCGGCGAGGCCGAGGAAACCATTCGCGTCTTCGAGTCTGACGGTATCGTCGCCGATGCAGCGGCGGGTGCCGACTACATCAAGGTGCGCGCCGACGCCATGTTCAACGTCCGCGACGTGCGCGCCCTGGAGGTGCACGAGGGCCTGGTGCACGTGGGCACTACCCTGAATGGCCAGAACCAGCCGATTTGCACCTTCCTGGCCAAGGGCCCGCCCTCGTCGACGGTTACCCAGGAAGGCCTGGCCATCCTCATGGAAGTGATCGCTTTCGCCTCCTACCCCAGCCGCCTGCGCAAGCTCACCAACCGTACCCGCGCCATCCACATGGTCGAGGAGGGCGCCGATTTTCTCCAGGTGTTCAATTTCTTCCGCGAGCAAGGCTTCGAGATGGCGCAGAGCTACAGCAACGCCAGCCGGGTGTTCCGCGGCTCGGTGCCCAATGGCCTGCCATTTACCAAGGACTTGTCCTACCTCAAGGGCTTCATCATGGTTTACAACTACATTCAGTTGGCCGTGAAGAAGGGCAAGCTTGAACAGATCCCGTTGCTGTTCTGCGGCAAGACCACCCTGGAAGACATGCGCACCTTGCGCCAGCTGGTCGAAGAAGGGCTGGTCGAACCGCCCAAGTACCTGCCCGAGCAGTTCCGCGACCTTAACGCGCTGTCGGCGTGGATGTGCTTCTCCAACTTCCTCAACCACCTGAGCCTGGACCGTATTGAAGCCGACTACGCGAACATTCTCTGAGTACTGCCGCCTGCTGGCGCTTGGCTTGGTGTTGCTGGGCCTGGGCGGTTGCAGCAGCCTGCTGTTCTATCCCGAGCGTGGCCAGGCGTTCACCCCCGAGCGGGCGAAACTCGACTACCGCGATGTCACGCTTGTTACATCGGACGGCCTGCGCCTGCATGGTTGGTGGTTGCCGGCCAAGGCGGGCGTTGAAGTCAAAGGCACGGTGCTGCACCTGCATGGCAATGGTGGCAACCTGCCGGGGCACCTGGGCGGCAGCTATTGGTTGCCGGAGCAGGGCTACCAGGTGCTGATGATCGATTACCGCGGTTATGGCCTGTCGCAGGGCACGCCGAGCCTGCCGGAAGTGTACGAGGACATTGCGGCCGCCATGGCCTGGCTGGACCAGGCGCCCGAGGTCAAGGGCAAG
Organism: Pseudomonas sp. NPDC008258; assembly: GCF_042956345.1. Lineage (NCBI taxonomy): Bacteria > Pseudomonadati > Pseudomonadota > Gammaproteobacteria > Pseudomonadales > Pseudomonadaceae > Pseudomonas > Pseudomonas sp. NPDC008258. The sequence goes on along the minus strand of NZ_JBIBGE010000012.1, from coordinate 96,145 downwards.
CCGCTGGTGCTGCTGGGGCAGAGCCTGGGGGGCGCCATGGCCATCCATTACCTGGCGGCCCACCCCGAGCAACGGCAACGCTTCAGCGCACTGGTGTTCGATGGTGTGCCTGCCAGTTACCGTGCGGTAGGGCGCTTTGCCCTCAGCACGTCGTGGATGACCTGGCCGCTACAGGTGCCGCTGTCGTGGCTGGTGCCGGACGGCGATAGTGCAATCCGTTCGATCGAGCAATTGAGCAGCCCGCCCAAGCTGTTCTTCCACAGCATCGATGACAACCTGGTGCCGATGGACAACGGCATCCGCCTTTACCAGCACGCGCCACCACCGCGGGTGCTGCAACTGACCCGAGGTGGCCACGTGCAGACCTTCGCCGACCCCACATGGCGCCAGGTAATGCTGCGTTTCCTCGACGACCCCAGCCATTTCAACGGCCTTCGGCGGCTGGCCGAAGTGCCCAATTACCCTGACGAGAAGAACAAGCAATGAGTGAAGAACGCAACGCCATCCCGCTGATCCTGACCGGCGTCGGCAGCATCATCGTGACGGTGGGGGCCTTGTGGTACTACGGTTACCTGCATTTCGCCAAACCCGAGGATGCCCTGTTGTTGCAGGACTTCACCATGCTCAAGACCATCCCGGGCGAGGACTACAAGGTTTCGCTGGACCCGGCGCCGCAAGTGGCCCAGTGCGTCGATGGCGTGCTGGTGCTGTTCGACACCGAGCAGAAAGGCCTGACCGGCGTGCTGGTGGACAACCGCAAGCGTGCGGTGCGCTGCATGGGCGAGGAAACCCCGCAGCAGGTGCAGTGAGCCGGCATCTGCATAACCTGCTCCGGCCTCTTCGCGGGCTCGCCCGCTCCCACAGGGACTGCGTCTACTCGACGCCAGCGTAATCCCTGTGGGAGCGGCTTTAGCCGCGAAGAGGCCTGAACAGGCAAAAGAAAGCCCCGCATGGATCGCGGGGCTTTGTCATTTAAGTCAGCTGGTCTTACTGGCTGACCTGGCTCACCGTACGCGGTGCCACCGGCTGGTTGTCGTTGGAGATGGTCACCTCCACGCGGCGGTTTTGCGCGCGGCCCGAATTGCTGCCGTTGTCCGCTACCGGGTACTCCTTGCCATAACCCTGGGCGACGATGCGCGCAGGGTCTACGCCGGCGCGCACCAGCGCCATGCGTACCGAGCCCGCGCGGCGTTCAGACAGGCTCTGGTTGTAGTTGGCCGAGCCGACGCTGTCGGTGTAGCCCTCGACAATCACCTTGCGCTCAGGGTTTTCCTGAAGGAACTGGGCCAGCTTGGTGATGTTCGGGTAGGCGTTGCTCTTGAGTTCGGCCTTGTTGAAGTCGAACAGCACGTCACCGAAGGTGACCAGCGTACCGCGGTCGGTCTGCTTGGCGTTGAGGCTGTCCTGCAGCTTGGCGATCTGCGCATCACGGGCGTCCAGCTTGGCCTGGGCGCGCTGGGCGGCGGCATTTTTCAGCTCGCCTTCGGCGGTGCGCAGGGCGATGGTCTGCTTGGCCACCTCGACACGCTGGTTGGTCAGGTAGGCCAGCTGGTCGACCTTCTTCTGGTCTTCACGGTCCATGTAGGCCTTGTCAGCCTTGTTCAGCCAGTCCTGGGCGTCCTTGGTCTCCAGCGCCGCCACCTTGCTCGATTGCGGGTCGCTCTGCAGCGAGGAGAAGTTGGTGCGGGCCGCTTCCAGGTTGGCGTTAGGGTCGTGCGAGCAGGCAGCAAGGCCAACGCTGAGGGCCAGCAGGGCGGGAATCATGACGAAATTGCGCATAGTGTTCATCCTTTGATCGTGTGCGAAAGCAGAGGGTGGCGGGGCTGGGCTCACTGAGCGCTGCGCAGGCCTTCCTCACGTACGTCCTGAACGCCCTGGCGGGCATCCTGCACGGCCTTCTGGGCCTTGGCCGCCTGGGCTTTGCGTTCGGCGAGGCGTGCGTCCCACTCGGCTTGTTGGGCCAGCAGTTTTGCTTCGTCATACTTTTTGTCATGCATGGCGATTTCAGCCTGCTTGAACTTGTCCTGCGCCGCTTTCATTTCCACGGCGGCAAACTCGGTGCCGCCAGCGCTGACAGCGGAGTTCACGGCGGACTGGGTAACGGCATACTGCTCGGTTGGCGGGTTACCCGCACAGCCGGCCAGGACCAGGCTACTGCCCAGGGCCAGCGCGGCCAGCTTGAACCCGCGCACGTGAGTGGATGCCAGTTTGCTTGTGCGGGTTTTCATGGTGGTCAGCTCCATTGGATCACTCCTGATTACGACGATGTCCGTAGCAGTCCATCGCATATTCCCTGACAAAAACCGTGCGCTTCAGTTGAACGGTGCACAAGGGTAGGTGTGCAGGGTTTTAGCGTGATGGCTATTGGCTCCGACTCGAACGTTTTTCCAATGGTTCAGAAAAAAATGCCCCAAACGGGCAATTATTTCTGACTAATCGGTCAGTGAGGATTGGCTGGAACTTTCGCGTGCGGGAGCGGTATTCCGGGCCTTCAGCAGGCCCGGAACAGTGGCGCGGGGGTTATTTTTCGCTATCGGCAGGGGTGTTGCTCAGGCTGTGCAGGTGCTGGCGCGAGAGCGACAGAAAGCGTGGAGTAGGCCCTACATCTTCATACAGCGGGTCGCCTTCTTCATCGGTGGCGATGACCTGACGGCCCTGCACATAGGGGAAGCTGGCCTCAACCTCTTCAAGGGCGGCGGCTACCAGTTCGCCGAGCAATTCCTCGGCGGTGCGCTTGGGGTACATGTCGATCAGCGCGGCCAGGCGCGCCTCGGATTCCAGGTCAAGGTGCAGGACATGGCCCGTGCGGCTGAGGGTACCGGCGGCATTCTGTTCCCAGTGCTGGGCGAGTTCACGGATTTTCATGATGACCTCTGGTGACGCCTGCTAAGGCTGTATGGCATGGGAGTGCTGTGCGTTCATTTTAGTTTGCTTTGCCTGATCACGGCTTGCCATTGCCGCACGGCTGGGGGCACTCTTGGGTGAATGTCACGGCCCATTGTGGGAGCGGGCATGCCCGCGAACACCGGCGAAGCCGGTGCCAGCCACCGCGTTGGATTTTTCGCGGGCATGCCCGCTCCCACAGGAATGGCGTGGAGCCTGAAAGGGATGCAACGGAGAGAGGGCCAATGACCGATATCGATGTGCGTTTGCGTGAAGATGTCCATGTGCTGGGTGAACTGCTTGGGGAAACCATTCGCGAGCAGCACGGCGATGCGTTCTTGCAGAAAATCGAAGACATCCGCCACAGTGCCAAGGCCGACCGTCGTGGCCCCGGTGAGCAACTGAGTTCTACCCTGGGGGACCTGGCCGAAGAAGACCTGCTCCCCGTGGCCAGGGCCTTCAACCAGTTTCTCAACCTGGCCAACATGGCCGAGCAGTACCAGCTGATTCGCCGCCGCGACACCGGGCAGCCCGAACCCTTCGAGGCCCGTGTACTGCCCGAGTTGCTGGCACGCCTGAAGCAGGCTGGGCACAGCAACGATGCCCTGGCCCGCCAACTGGCCAAGCTGGACATCCAGCTGGTACTCACCGCGCACCCCACCGAAGTGGCCCGCCGCACCCTGATCCAGAAGTACGACGCCATCGCCGGCCAGTTGGCCGCGCAGGACCATCGTGACCTGACCCCAGCCGAGCGCCAGCAAGTACGCGATCGCCTGCGACGGCTGATTGCCGAGGCCTGGCACACCGAAGAAATCCGCCGCACCCGGCCCACGCCGGTAGACGAAGCCAAGTGGGGCTTTGCGGTGATCGAGCATTCGCTGTGGCACGCAATTCCCAGCCACCTGCGCAAGGTCGACAAGGCCCTGCTGGAGGCCACCGGCCTGCGCCTGCCGCTGGAAGCCGCGCCAATCCGCTTTGCCTCGTGGATGGGCGGTGACCGCGACGGCAACCCTAACGTGACTGCCGCCGTCACCCGTGAAGTCCTGTTGCTGGCCCGCTGGATGGCCGCCGACCTGTTCCTGCGCGATATCGATGCGTTGGCTGCAGAACTGTCCATGCAGCAGGCCAGCGATGCCCTGCGCGAACGGGTCGGCGACAGTGTCGAACCCTATCGCGCCGTGCTCAAGCAGCTACGCGACCGCCTGCGGGCGACCCGCGCCTGGGCGCATTCGGCACTGACCAGCAGCCAACCGGCCAGCGCTGAAGTGCTGGTGGATAACCGCGACCTGATCGCGCCGCTGGAGCTGTGCTACCAGTCGCTGCACGCCTGCGGCATGGGCGTGATCGCCGAAGGCCCGTTGCTCGACTGCCTGCGCCGCGCCGTCACCTTCGGCTTGTTCCTGGGCCGGCTGGACGTGCGTCAGGACGCCGCCCGCCACCGCGACGCACTGACTGAAATCACCGACTACCTGGGCCTGGGGCGCTATGCCGACTGGGACGAAGATCGCCGCATCGAGTTCCTTCAGGCCGAGCTGAAAAACCGCCGGCCGCTGCTGCCCGCGCATTTCAAACCGCAGGCGGATACTGCAGAGGTGCTGGCCACCTGCCGGGAAGTTGCCGCCGCGCCGGCTGCCTCGCTGGGCTCCTACGTCATTTCCATGGCCGGTGCCGCTTCAGACGTGCTGGCCGTGCAACTGCTGCTCAAGGAAGCCGGCCTGACCCGGCCCATGCGCGTGGTGCCGCTGTTCGAAACCCTGGCCGACCTGGACAACGCTGGCCCGGTGATGCAGCGCTTGCTCGGCCTGCCGGGCTACCGCGCCGGCCTGCGTGGCCCGCAGGAAGTGATGATCGGCTACTCCGACTCGGCCAAGGACGCCGGCACCACGGCCGCGGCCTGGGCACAGTACCGCGCCCAGGAAAACCTGGTGCGCATCTGCGCCGAACACCAGGTTGAACTGCTGTTGTTCCACGGCCGTGGCGGTACCGTAGGGCGCGGCGGCGGCCCGGCCCACGCGGCGATCCTGTCGCAACCGCCGGGATCGGTGGCGGGGCGTTTCCGCACCACCGAGCAGGGCGAGATGATTCGCTTCAAATTCGGTTTGCCGGGCATCGCCGAGCAAAACCTCAACCTGTACCTGGCCGCCGTCCTCGAGGCCACGCTGTTGCCACCACCGCTCCCGCAGCCAGCCTGGCGCGAGGTGATGGACCAGCTGGCTGCCGATGGCGTCAAGGCCTACCGCGGCGTGGTGCGGGAAAACCCCGACTTTGTCGAATACTTCCGCCAATCGACCCCGGAGCAGGAACTGGGGCGCCTGCCTTTGGGCAGTCGCCCGGCCAAGCGCCGCGCAGGGGGGATCGAAAGCCTGCGGGCCATCCCGTGGATCTTCGGCTGGACCCAGACGCGCCTGATGCTACCGGCGTGGCTAGGCTGGGAAACGGCCTTGAATAATGCCCTGGCCCGTGGCCAAGGCGAACTGCTGGCACAGATGCGCGAACAGTGGCCGTTCTTCCGCACCCGTATCGACATGCTGGAAATGGTACTGGCAAAAGCTGATGCGCAAATTGCCGAGGCCTACGACGAACGTCTAGTGCAACCGCACTTGCTTCCTTTAGGTGCATACCTGCGCGACCTATTGTCGCAGTCCTGCCAGGTGGTGCTGCGCCTGACCGGGCAGCCGGTGCTACTGGCGCACAGCCCCGAGACGCTGGAATTCATAAGCCTGCGTAACACCTACCTGGACCCGCTGCACCGCTTGCAGGCCGAGCTACTGGCCCGCTCGCGCAGCCGCGAAGCCGCTCTGGACAGCCCGTTGGAGCAGGCCTTGCTGGTGACCGTGGCGGGTATTGCCGCCGGCTTGCGCAACACCGGCTGAGTGCGCACACAGGTTGCCCTGAATGAGTGCCGTGCAGGCCATGCCGGGGCAAGGGGAGGGTGGTTGCGCCGGGCGCAACCGCCTGCCCGGTCAGCCTCAAGTGGCGCATTCCTGCAACTTTGGGACGCTTGTCTGGCTGCCGGGCGCTGTGTATCTTGAGCAGCCTTCTGACCGATTTATGGTCATACCCGATTTTCCGGACTTGGCCCTGGCTGCCGAATCCATTGAATTTCATAAAAAAATTTGAGGAGCACGAGATGCGCGTAATTCTGCTGGGAGCTCCCGGGGCCGGTAAAGGTACTCAGGCAAAGTTCATCACCGAAAAGTTCGGTATTCCACAGATCTCCACCGGTGACATGCTGCGTGCCGCCGTCAAGGCCGGTACCCCGCTGGGCCTGGAACTGAAGAAAGTCATGGATGCCGGCCAGCTGGTGTCCGACGAGCTGATCATCAGCCTGGTCAAGGAGCGTATCGCCCAGCCGGATTGCGCCAACGGCTGCCTGTTCGACGGTTTCCCACGCACCATCCCGCAAGCCGAAGCCATGGTCGCTGCCAATGTCGGCATCGACGCCGTGGTCGAAATTGCCGTGGATGACGAAGAAATCGTTGGCCGCATGGCTGGCCGCCGCGTGCACCTGGCCTCGGGCCGCACTTACCACATTCAGTACAACCCGCCGAAAGTGGAAGGCAAGGACGACGTCACTGGCGAAGACCTGATCCAGCGCGACGACGACAAGGAAGAAACCGTTCGTCATCGCCTGTCGGTCTACCACACCCAGACCAAGCCGCTGGTGGAATTCTACCAGAAGCTGTCGGCCGCCAATGCCGGCAAGCCGAAGTACAGCCACATCGAAGGTGTCGGTTCGGTCGACGCCATCACTGCCAAGGTCCTGGCAGCCCTGAGCTGATCAGCGCCTGACGCACATCGACAACGGCCCGCTTGTGGGCCGTTGTTGTTTCTGAAACGCACCTTGGCTGCCTTGACACGTTCCCTGTGGGAGCGGGCGTGCCCGCGAAGAACCCAACGCGGTGGCTGGCACCGGCTGCGCCGGTGTTCGCGGGCGCGCCCGCTCCCACAAGGAAGTCGTCAGCCCGCCAGGACATGATCCATGCCCACACAGCGGCCCCTTCGGGACACAACGCCGCTGCTGCTCTATACTGCCGCTCTTTTCATTCGCACCTGGATACCCGTTCGATGACCACCCTGCTGGCCCTGGATACCGCCACCGAAGCCTGTTCCGTCGCGCTGCTGCATGACGGCAAGGTAACCAGCCATTACGAGGTGATCCCACGTCAGCACGCGCAGAAGCTGCTGCCGATGATCAAACAGCTGCTGGCCGAGTCGGGCGTTGCCCTGAATCAACTGGATGCCATCGCCTTCGGCCGTGGCCCGGGCGCCTTCACCGGCGTGCGCATCGCCATCGGTGTGGTCCAGGGCCTGGCCTTTGCGCTGGAGCGCCCGGTATTGCCGGTGTCCAACCTGGCCGCGCTGGCCCAGGGTGCGCTGCGCGAGCAGGGCGTGCAGCAGGTGGCTGCCGCCATCGATGCGCGCATGGATGAAGTGTATTGGGGTTGCTACCAGGCCACGGCGGGCGAAATGCGCCTGGTCGGGCACGAGGCGGTGCTGCCGCCCGAGCAGGTGGCGCTGCCCGTTGGCAGCAGTGGCGAGTGGTTTGGCGCCGGTACCGGTTGGGGCTACGCCGAACGCCTGGCCGTGCAGGTGGCAGCCAGCAATGCCGGTGCCTTGCCTAACGCGCTGGACATCCTCAGCCTGGCCAGCTTTGCCTGGGGCCGTGGCGAGGCAATCGTCGCCGACCAGGCGCAACCGGTATACCTGCGCGATAATGTGGCTACGCCCAAGAAGCAGTGAATGCTGTTCGTCGGTTATTGCCGGTAACGCTTAAACCTTCTGTGCGATCTGTGGTCCAGTTATCACTTAAGCATTAGCGACGGAACCCTGATGCTGCTAAATTGCCATCATTGGTCCTGAGTGTTCATGCCATGCGTATCGACGGTTTCTCATCGCAGTCCTACCCGATCAAGCGCACACCGCGCAAGGCAGCGGTGCATGACGAGGCCATCGACGACGCCGAAGTGATCGAAGACAGCCATGCCGCACCCGTGGAAGCCACCGCCCGCCGTCGTAGCGGTGGCTTGCCGGCCCGCCAGCAGGACATGATCTTCCCCCGCGCCCGAGACCGCCGCACGGCTACCGCGCTGGCCAGCTACTTGAGCACTGCCGGTTTTACCGATTGGGACATGGAAGTGCTGGGGCTCGACCTGTACATTTGATGGATGAGTCCATCCCCACTGCCTTATTTCCTCGGTTGCCCGTCCTGGAGCGAAAACGCCTGGCGCGACTACCTGTACCCCGCTGACGCCAACAGCAATGCAATGCTGGGCCTCTACAGCCAGGTGTTCAACGCTGTCGAGGGCAACACCACCTTCTATGCACGCCCCGCCCCCGGCACCATCGCGCGATGGGCGCAGGTGATGCCCGGGCACTTCCGCTTTACTGCCAAGTTCCCCCGGGACATCAGCCACGAGGGCGATCTGCGTGACCAGCTTGAGGCTGCCTTCGATTTCTCCCGGCTGATGGCCCCGTTGGGCCAGCGGGTATCGCCATACTGGTTGCAGCTTCCGGCCCAGTTCGGCCCATCACGGTTAGGCGAGTTGTGCCATTTTCTTGATGAAGTCGGTGCGCCGGTGGCCGTGGAGGTTCGCAACCAGGCCTTTTTCGCCAAGGGTGAAGACGAGCGCCTGCTCAACCGCCTGTTGCACGAGCGCGGCGTGGAGCGCATCTGCCTTGACCCGCGTGCGCTGTTCAGTTGCACCTCACGCGACCCTGCCGTGTTGCACGCGCAGTCCAAGAAGCCCAAGGTGCCACCACGCCCCGCAGCCTTCAGCCAACACCCGCAGGTGCGCTTCATCGGCCACCCGGACCTGGAGGCCAATGAGGCCTTCCTCACCCCCTGGGTTGAAAAGGTTGCCGCCTGGATCGAAGAGGGCCGTAGCCCCTATATCTTCCTGCACACCTCGGACAACCGCCTGGCCGCAGCGCTGGCGCAACGTTTTCATCAACGGCTGATGGCACGTCTGCCGGGCCTGGCACCGCTGGCGGAATTGCCACGCGCGCCCGAGGTCGAACAACTGGGGCTACTCTGACCTTTCCCTGACTGCCGGAGGTTGAACCATGGATGTGCAAACCCTGCGAGCCGAAGCCTTCAAGGCATTGCACGAACGTAGTGGCGCGTTCGTCATCCCCAACCCGTGGGATGCGGGCTCCGCCAAGCTGCTGGCCAGCCTGGGTTTCGAGGCGCTGGCCACGACCAGTGCGGGCCTTGCCTTCAGCCTGGGCCGCCCGGATGCCGAAGGTGCCTTGACCCTGGAAGATACCCTGGACAATGCCGGGGAGATTGTCGATGCCACCGCCTTGCCGGTGGCTGCGGACCTTGAGAACGGCTTTGGTGACCTGCCCGAGGCGTGTGCCAATACCATTTTGCGTGCCGCTGAAGCAGGCCTGGTGGGGGGCTCCATCGAGGATGCCAGTGGCCGTAGTGAGTCGCCCATCTATGATTTGGGGCTGGCCGTGGAACGTGTGCGTGCCGCCGTGCAGGCTGCCCGTAGCCTGCCTTTTCCGTTCACCTTGTGCGCCCGGGCGGAAAACCTGTTGCACGGGCGCATGGACCTGGACGACACCATCAAGCGCTTGCTGGCCTACGCCGAAGCTGGCGCCGATGTGCTTTACGCCCCGGGCCTGCGCACCGTCGAGGAAGTGCGTGCGGTGGTGCAGGCGGTGGCACCGCGCCCGGTTAATGTGCTGATGGGCATGGCGGGTGTGCCGCTGAGCGTTAACCAGTTGCAGGACCTGGGCGTGCGCCGCATCAGCGTTGGCTCGTCGCTGGCCCGGGCCGCGTTGGGGGCCTTCCATCGGGCAGCGCTGGAAATTCGCGATGAGGGCACGTTCGGCTACGGTGAACAGGCCCTGCCGTTCGCCCAGCTCAACGACCTGTTCCGGCGCTGATGAGGCTTTTGCCGGCATTGCTGGCCTGCCTGCTGCTGTTGGCTGGCCTGGCCTGGCATTACGGCTGGCGCCTGCCCGGGGCATGGAACCCATGGGCGCCGCTGGATGTGCGGCAGCCGCCCAACCTGCTGAGCCCATACAAGCTTGCACGCCTGCGCGATGATCCGGCGCTGTGCCGCCAGGCGCTGGAAACCAGCCAGCTGCGTTTCCGGGCGCAAGCCGACAGCCCGGCCTCGGCCAACTGCCCGCTGCACAATACGTGGCGCATCGAGGGTGGCCAGGCGCGGCTCAACAGCAGTTTCCTGGCCAGTTGCCCGCTGGCGGTGGCCTACGCGTTGTTCGAGACCCATGGCTTGCAGCCGGTGGCGCAGCGGGTACTGGGGCAGCCGGTGACGCAGGTCGACCACTTGGGCAGCTTTGCCTGCCGCAATGTCTACCACCGCAAGCAGGGCCGCCTGAGCCAGCACGCCACGGCCAACGCGTTGGATATCAGCGGTTTTCGCCTGCAGGACGGCCAGCGCATCGTGTTGGCGCGTGACTGGCAGGCAGGTGGGCAGAAGGCGGAATTCCTGCGGCAAGTGCAGCAGGCGGCCTGCGAGAGCTTCAGCACGGTACTGGGGCCGGACTACAACGCTGCGCACCAAAACCACTTCCACCTCGACATGGGGCGTTGGCAGGTCTGCCGTTAGCCTCAGGCGTGAACGCGCACGTTGTTCAGCACTACCGGGCGAGCCCAGTGGATGTCGAATTCCAGGTCGTTCTGCTGTTTGGCCAGGGTGGTGGCGTCGAATGGCTCAGGTGCCGGGTCAAGCAGGCTGCTCTCCAGCTCGGCGATAGGCAGGAACAGCGAGCGAGGGGTAGGACCTGGGCCGGGTTCGGCAATCGGTTGACCCTGGCTCATCACCACCGGGCGCATCCAGCTGTTGCTGATGTCGAGCTGCCGCTGTTGCTCGATCAGTTCGAGGGCACTGAACGGCTCGGGGGCGGGGGGCAGCAGCTTGGCTTCAAGCTCGGCCTTGGGCAGGAACAATGGCTCGGGCGGTGCTACCACTTTATCCTGCACCGGGCAGGCGCGCTGGGCGTCGATCAGGGCCAGAGCACGGGCGCCGCCGATGGGTTCGCCGCTGTCCTGGTCGTACTGCACGAACGACTGGCTGACGCTGTCTACGGGCTCTTCCTGCTGCTCGGCCATGGCCCGGGCAAAGAAATCCTGCCACAGGTGGCTGACGCCCCCGAGTGCCTGGGTGTTGTGCTGACTGTAGTTGCCGACAGGCGACAAGTAGGTCAAGCCGATGGGAAGAGTATCTGACATGGCAGTCGCGCGCGTTGTGCTCTGGCAGAATAGCGGGATATTGCCTGTATCGGCCGTGATGGCCGATACCTTGAGGGCTGGGTTCAATTTCTAGGTGTGAAAGATGGAAGAGCAGGGCACAGGTATCCGGGTCGAGGCGCTGTCGGCGGAATTCGAGGCGCAGGCCGCTGCGTGGGCCGAGCGCCTGGCGCTGCCGTTGCAGGACGAAGCCGCCGGGTTTGCCGTGCAGGTGGGCGTTGATGGCTTGCAGATCCAGCAATTGGGCCCGCAGGCACCGGGACCGGTGCGGGTGGACTTCGTCGAAGGCCAGGCCGCGCACCGGCGCCAGTTTGGTGGTGGCAACGGCCAGATGATCGCCAAGGCCGTGGGCATCGCCCAAGGCGTGCGGCCGCAGGTGCTGGATGCCACAGCGGGGCTGGGCAAGGATGCGTTCGTATTGGCCAGCCTGGGCTGCCAGATGACCCTGATCGAACGCCAGCCGTTGATTGCCGCGCTGCTGGAGGATGGCCTGGCGCGCGCCCGGCTGGATGAAGAGGTGGGGCCGATTGTGGGGCGCATGCGCCTGCTGACAGGCAATGCCATCGAGCGCATGCGCGGCTGGGAAGGCGAGGCGCCGCAGGTTATCTACCTCGACCCGATGTTCCCGCACCGCGACAAGAGCGCGTTGGTGAAAAAGGAAATGCGCGTGTTCCGGCCTTTGGTGGGTGACGACCTGGACGCCCCGGCCCTGCTCGAAGCGGCCCTGGCGCTGGCCAGCCACCGGGTGGTAGTGAAGCGGCCGCGCAAGGCGCCGATTATTGACGGACCGAAGCCGAGCCATAGCCTGGAGGGCAAGTCGAGTCGGTATGACATATATCCTAAGAAGGCGCTGAAGGCCTAACCTTCACGCAGGCGTCTCAGGCGTTCTTGCAGATCATGGTCTACCAACTCTTCCGGAATAGAAGGGTCGATAGTTGAAGGGCTGCTAAGTATTTTTTCAGCGAGTTTACCGGTAGGACCTGCATGGACGGGAATGTCACCATGCAGTTCTTGCGTAAGCGGTGTCGTGTCAAAGTTGTAACGCCGGTTGTTGTCGACTGTCAAAGTGTTTAATGTCTTACGCTCCCGCTTAAGCACCTTCAATTCTGCAAATGCATTAGCCGTGGTATGAACTCCCTCGGTTTTGAACCCCAGGTCTAGTTTTTTCTCCGATCGGAGCTGGCGTTTTTCGATTGATTTTGAGAGCGCGTTATATTCGTTTCTGGACAGGTTAGGGGCAGCGTCTTTCAGGCGTGGTGCCAGCTTGCGGTATGAGTAGCCACCGGTAAGGCGTTTGAACAGACTTCTGAAAGATCTGCCGCTAGGGTCGATTCTGTTGATGGGGTCATTGCCGCAATAGGCATAGGCATTCAAGCCACCGCTTGCAAACGGCGAAAAGCTGTCCGGACTGTGAAAACGCATAATTTCTGTACTGAACAGGCGATGACCATTACCCAGTAGATAACCAACGACCGAGGGTAACCAACTCTGCCCTGTGAACCTTGCTATTGGCGGGCTGTCAGGTGGGCAAGTGTCTTCACCATAAGGTGTATAGGCAATGGTGGTCAGGTATTCCTCGTGGGTGAATACTGTCGAGTATTGTGCATCGCTGGCCAGAAATCGTTTTTGCGTGGCGTCGCTGGTCGCTTCGCACAAATTCTGGCCGCTGGCGCTGACCACTGTGTGGTGGGCATCGTTCGTATGTAATACCGAAAGCTTGTTGCCCTTGTAAAAGAGCTTGAGTGCTACCGATGGCATGGTGGTTAAGCTCATATCGAGGGATGGGATATGAGCTTGCCGGGAGAGTGGCCGGTTGTGTACTGGCAAAAATGTCAGGTCGGGGTTGGCTCACAAAGCACCCGAAAGACGTTTGTAGTCCATCGGTTACAAAGAGCCGCGTTTGCCTCAGGGTTTGAATGCCCGCAAGAACACCCCCACCACCTCGCGCACATGCGCCTCGGCCTCATCCCCCTCCAGCGGCCCTGCGCACCCCAGCAGCAAGCGGTAATCCGGCGCCCCCTTGACCAGGCAGAAAAAGTGCTCCGCCGCCCGCAGCGGGTTGTCGATGTGCAGCAGCCCGCGCTCGTGCGCCCCGCGCAGCAGCGCTTCCATCCCTGCCAGCACACGCTTGGGCCCGGCCTCGTAGAAGTACTCGCCAAAGCTCGGGTCCAGGCTACCCTGGGCCATGATCAGGCGGCTGAGCTTGACCGCTTCGTCACTGCTGATCAGCGCCTGGAAACCACGGGCAATGGTCAGCAGCACCTCTTCCACCGGTGCCCCTTCCGGGTACTCGAACAGCAGGTCAGGCAGCTGGATCTGGCAGGTGGCCATGACCGCCGAGCAGAACAGGGTCTGTTTGTCGGTGAAGTGGCTGTACACGGTAAGTTTTGAAACACCTGCCGCCGCAGCGACCGCATCCATGCTGGTGTTGGCGTAGCCAAGGCTGAGGAACAGCGCCTTGGCCGCTTCAAGAATAGCCTCGCGCTTGGCCAGGTCCTTTGGCCGGCCTGGGCCGATGGGTGCGTCGTTGGGCATTGTCGTCTGCATCTGGTTGAAGAACCCTCATCTTAACGGGTCAGGCGCCATCCGGCTAAAACCAGGTCACATTGGCTGCTGTCTGCTGGCGGACAGTTGACCGACAGTGATGTCGTCACTCAGGCATCAGACCTGTTGGCGATGATGTTCAAGTATCTGATTTATAACGATTATTTTTTTGGCATGAATCGTGTTGATACAGCTGCAAGGGTGCCTGAAGAGGGTGCCGAGCCTATCGAACAGGAGTCCCCATGCCACGTGAAATTCGTTTGAACGCCTTCGAGATGAACTGTGTCGGCCACCAGTCACCCGGCCTGTGGCGGCACCCCAAGGACCGCGCCTGGCAGTACAAGGACCTGGACTACTGGACCGACCTGGCCAGGCTGCTGGAGCGCGGCAAGTTCGACGGCATCTTCATCGCCGACGTGATCGGCATCTACGACGTGCTGGGCGGCAATGGCGACGCGGCCATCCGCCAGGCGGCGCAGGTGCCGGTGAACGATCCGCTGGCGCTGATCACACCCATGGCGCTGGTTACCGAGCACCTCGGTTTCGGCCTGACCGCCTCGCTCACCTTCGAGCACCCGTACCCGTTCGCCCGTCGGCTATCGACCCTGGACCACCTGACCAAGGGGCGCATCGGCTGGAACATCGTCACCTCCTACCTCGACAGCGGTGCGCGCAACCTGGGGCAGAAGGCGCTGAGCGACCACGATGCCCGTTACGACTACGCCGACGAGTACCTGGAGGTGCTGTACAAGCTGTTCGAAGGCAGTTGGGAAGACGGGGCGGTGGTGCGCGACCGCGAAACCGGGCTGTTCACCGACCCGCGCAAAGTCCATGAGATCCGCCACCAAGGCAAGCACTTCCAGGTCCCGGGTATTCACCTGTGCGAACCGTCGCCGCAGCGTACGCCGGTGTTGTACCAGGCGGGTGCATCCAGCCGTGGCAAGGACTTCGCCGCCGGGCATGCCGAATGCGTGTTCGTCGCCGCGCCGTCCAAGGTCATCCTGAAAAAGACCGTGGCCGACATTCGCCGCCGCGCCGCCGAAGCCGGGCGCGACCCGCGCAAGGTGCTGATCTTCAACATGCAGACGGTGATCGTCGACGAAACCGACGCCAAGGCCCAGGCCAAATGGCAGGAGCTGAAAAGCTACGCCAGCTACGAAGGCGCCCTTGCGCTGATTTCTGGCTGGACCGGCATCGACTTCAGCAAGTACCAGCCCGACCAGGTGCTGGAGCATATCCACACCAATGCCATCCAGTCGGCGGTAGAGGCGTTTTCCACCGCCGACCCGAACAAGCGCTGGACCGTGCAGGAGCTGGCCGACTGGGTCGGCATCGGCGGCTTTGGCCCGCTGATCGTCGGCAGTGCGCAAACCGTGGCGGACGAACTGCAAGCCTGGGTTGAAGAAACCGATGTCGACGGTTTCAACCTGACCTATGCCCTGGCCCACGAAACCTTCCGTGACGTGGTCGAGCTGTTGGTGCCCGAACTGCAGCAGCGCGGCGCCTACAAGACCGAGTACCGCCCAGGCACCCTGCGCGAAAAGCTGTTTGGCGACGGCCCACGGCTGCCGGCCAGCCACCCGGCTGCCGGTTACCGCGACCTCAGCCGCCAGCCCGCCCCGGCCAGCATTACCGAACCGGCCTGAGCCGCCAGGGAGCCACGCGATGAATGTGCATGAATTTACCCCGCCGCAGGCTGATGCCGTGGCTGACAGCCACCTGCAGGCCTTGCAGCGTTGGGCCAGGGAGCGGCCAACCCGGGTTGCCCTGCGCCATCGGCGCCTTGGCGTGTGGAAAGCCTGGCGCTGGATCGACGTACAACGGGAGGTCGAGCGCCTGGCCGATGGCTTGAGCCAGCAGGGTTTCGTGGCTGGCTCACGGCTTGCCTTGAGCGGCGCGTACGAGCCCAGCCTGGTGTTGCTTGCGCTGGCCGCACGGCGCTTGAATGGCCATGCCCTGCTGATCCCCGCCAACAGCCGTGGCGAAGACTTGCAACGCCAGCTGCGCCTGGCCTACCCGGGGTTCGCCTTTGTCCAGCGCCGCGAACAGGTGGCGCAATGGCTGCAAACGGGTTTGCACGGCCAATGGCCGCTGCGGTTGTTCACGCCGCAAGCCGACGCTGTGCTCACGGGCCAATGGCAGGTTCAGCCGCTGTCGGCGCTGCTTGTGGGTGCGGCACCCGCAGTGCAGCGTGCGGGGTGGGCGCAGGTTGCCCGGGACGAAGTGCTCTGGGTCGATGAAGGCAGCGAATGGCGCGAAGGCCTGACGCACATGCTTGATCGCTGGCTGGAGCGGGGCGAAGGCCTGGCGTTTCCGGAAACGGCCGAGTCGGCCAGCCGCGATCGCCGCGAAATTGCCCCGACGGCGCTGCTGCTGTCGGCCGAGCGGGTGCAGGTACTGGCCGACGAAATAGAGGCACGGCTGCCACCTGCCGGCAGTTGGCAACGGCGGCTGTGCGATTGGGTACAGCAAGACCCGCAGCGCGGCCTGCGCCGCTGGCTCAAAGCCCGTGTACGGCACTTGCTCGGCTTCCAGCGCCTGCAACGCATCGACGTGCCCAGCGCCCCGGCCACGTCAGGCACGGCGCGGCCAGCCTGGCTGCGTGATTACCTGGGGCGTGCGGCATGAGCGCTTTGCTGGAGGTGCGCAACGTGTCGCTGTCGTTCAAGGGCGTCAAGGCGATATCAGACCTGTCATTCAGCGTAAGACGCGGGGAGATCTGCGCCCTGATCGGGCCCAATGGCGCAGGCAAAAGCTCGCTGCTGAACATTCTCAACGGGGTCTACCGCGCCGATGCCGGCCAGCTGTTCTTCGCCGAACAACCACTGCGCCGCCCGCACCCGCTGACCGCGGCACGGCTAGGCATTGGCCGCACGTTCCAGAACAACGCGTTGTTCAAGAAGATGAGTGTGCTCGACAACCTGCTGACCGGGCTGTCGCGCTTTCAGCGCAGTTTCTTCCTGGAGCAGGCGCTGGGCTTGCCTCGCGCCCGCCGCGAGTCGCGGGCATTCGCCGAACGCGCCGAGCAGGTGCTGGAGTTTCTCGAACTACAGGCTTGGCGCGATGTGGCTGTCGGCAGCCTGCCTTACGGGCTGCAGAAACGCGTGGAGTTGGGGCGGGCATTGATAGCCCAGCCAACCCTGTTGCTGCTCGACGAACCGATGGCCGGGATGAATGCCGAGGAGAAGCAGGAAATGAGCCGCTTCATCGCCGATATCAACCGCGACCTGGGCACCACGGTGATCCTGATCGAGCACGACATACAGGTGGTAATGGGCCTGTCCAGCCATGTGGTGGTGCTGGACTACGGGCGCAAGGTGGGGGACGGCTCACCGGCCGACGTGCAGGCCAACCCTGATGTGATAGCCGCGTACCTGGGGGCAGCACACTGATGAACTTTTTCCTCGAAACCCTGATCGGCGGCCTGCTCGCCGGCACCATGTATTCGCTGGTGGCGATCGGCTTCGTGCTGATCTACAAGGCCAGCGGCGTGTTCAACTTCGCCCAGGGCGCCATGCTGCTTTTTGCCGCGCTGACCTTCGTCAGCCTGCACCAGCAGGGCCTGCCGTTTGCCGTGGCGCTGGCCATCACCGTGGTGGTGATGATCATCGGCGCACTGCTGATCGAACGGCTGGTGCTGCGGCCACTGGTCAACCGCTCGCAGATCACCTTGTTCATGGCCACGCTGGGCCTGTCGTTCATCATCGAAGGGCTCGCCCAGGGGCTGATGGGCGCACAGGTGCGTGCACTGGACCTGGGCATCGAGGATGTGCCGCTGTTTGTCGGCGACATCATGATCAGCCAGTTCGACCTGGTGGCCGCTGGCGTTTCGGCCGCACTGGTGGCGCTGCTGGCGCTGCTGTTCAACCGCACCCGCATTGGCCTGGCCTTGCGGGCAGTGGCCGACGATACCCGCGCCGCGTTGTCGCTGGGCATCAACCTTAACCGTATCTGGCAGGTGGTGTGGGCAGTGGCCGGCGTGGTCGGGCTGGTGGCCGGCCTGCTGTGGGGGGCACGCCAGGGGGTGCAGTTCTCGCTGTCGCTGGTGGTGCTCAAGGCTTTGCCGGTGTTGATCATCGGTGGCTTCACCTCGATTGGCGGGGCGATTGTCGGCGGCCTGATCGTGGGTGCGGCAGAGAACCTGGCCGAGGCCTACATCGGGCCTTTGATCGGCGGTGGCATCACCCCTTGGTTCGCCTATTTCCTGGCGCTGATCTTCCTCTACATCCGCCCCGCCGGCCTGTTCGGCGACCGGGCCATCGAACGGGTATGACCGCATGACCACGACTGCCGCGCGCCTCACAGCGCGCTTCGACGACGCACCGCTGACCTTGGTGGCCCGCCACCGCCCACTGGGTCTGGCATTGTTGCTGCTGGTGGCCTTTGTCGTGTTGCCCTGGCTGGGCAGCGATTACTGGCTGAACGCAATCCTGATCCCGTTCCTGGTGCTGTCGCTGGCCGGCCTTGGCTTGAACCTGCTGACCGGCTACACCGGGCAGACCTCGGTAGGGGCGGCGGGCTTCATGGCGGTGGGGGCGTTTGCCACCTATGGCCTGCTGCTGCGCGTGCCGGGGCTGCCGTTGCCGCTGGCGCTGCTGGGCGGTGGCCTGATCGCCGGGCTGGTGGGGCTGCTGTTCGGCCTGCCGAGTTCACGCATCAAGGGCTTCTACCTGATGGTCACCACCTTGGCCGCGCAGTTTTTTCTGGAATGGGTGTTTGCCAAGTTCCCATGGTTTTACAACTACGCCTCGTCCGGCACCATCAGCGCCCCGCGCCTGGAGCTGTTCGGCCATAGCCTGGCCACGCCGGTGGGGCGCTACCTGCTGACCCTCACCTGTGTGGTGGTGCTGACCTGGGTGGCGCTGAACCTGGTGCGCAGCCAGGTGGGCCGCAACTGGATGGCGATTCGCGACATGGATACCGCCGCTGCAGTGATTGGCATCCAGGTGGAGCGCTACAAGCGCCTGGCCTTTGCTGTCAGCGGGTTCTACCTGGGCATCGCCGGTGCGCTGTGGGCCTTTGCCTACCTGGGCACGGCCAGCGCCGGCAGCTTCGACATCAACCGTTCGTTCCAGATCCTGTTCATCATCATCATCGGCGGCATGGGCAGTATTGCCGGCAACTTCATTGGCGCGGCGTTCATCAGCCTTACGCCGATCCTGCTCAGCCATGCCGGGCAATGGCTGTTCAACGGCCATGTCGATGCCGGGCAATTGCAGAACCTGCAGAAGATCCTGTTTGGCAGCCTGATCATCTGGTTCCTGGTCAAGGAACCGGAGGGCCTGGTGCGCCTGCTGGGCAACCTGCGTGAGCGCATTCGCGTCTGGCCGCTGCGCTTCTGACGCCATACCAACACCTTCAGGCGCCTTGACCCGGCCACGGGAAAGGAGGTTTCAAACCCTTCACTTAAAAGAACCGAACATGCGTAAAACCTTGCGTCGCCATCTGCTCGCCAGCCTTTTCCTGCTGGGCGCGCCTACCGTGGTGCCGGCTGTTGCCGCCGCTGCCGACAACCAGCAGTTCGTGCCCATGGCCACTTACCGGGTGGGCGCCTATGCCTCCAGCGGTATCCCGTGGTGGGCCGGTGAAATCGACTACTTCCGCTACATCAACGAGGTGGAGGGCGGCATCAACGGCGTCAAGCTCACCTGGCAGGAATGCGAGACCGAATGGAACGTCGACCGCATCGTCGAGTGCTACGAGCGCTACAAGAACGGCCAGGACGGGGCGCCCACGGCGTTCTTCTTCACCCACAGCACGCCAGGGTCGTATGCCTTGATGGAGAAGGGCGCGGCCGACCGCATCCCGCTGATCGACGGCGCTGGCGGGCGTACCGAGTCCACCGATGGCAGTGTGTTCCCCTATGCCTTCCCGCTGTTGCTGAACTACTACGGCCAGGCTTCGGTGGGCATCAACTATATCGCTGAGCGCGAGGGTGGTTTCGATAAGCTCAAAGGCAAGAAAATCGTCACCGTGTACCACGACTCGGCCTATGGCCGCGAAACCCAGGCGCCGATGCAATTGCTGGGGCAGAAGTATGGCTTCGAGAATATCCAGATCCCGGTGGCCGACCCGGGTAACGAACAGTCGGCGCAATGGCGCCAGGTGCGCCAGCTGAAGCCGGACTGGGTGTTCCTGCGGACATGGGGGGTATCAACGCCGGTTGGCATCAAGACGGCGGCGCGCTTCGGTATCCCGGTCGATCACATCATCGGGGATGTCTGGGCCGGCTCCGAGGCCGATGTGATCCCGGCCGGCAATGCGGCCAAGGGCTACCAGGCGCTAGCACCTTTCCCGGGCGGCAGCGACTTCGCCATCCATCAGCGCCTGCGCCAGCACATCCTTGATACGGGCAAGAGCGACCTCAAGGACCAAAGCTACTTCGGCAAGGTGTACTACAACATCGGCCTGATCAACGCCGCCATCGCCGTCGAGGCGCTGCGCACGGCACAGGGCAAATTCGGCAACCGCCCGCTTAACGGGGAAGAAGCGCGCTGGGGCTTCGAGCACCTGAACATCGATGCTGCGCGGCTCAAGGCCATCGGTTTTGAAGGCCTGCTGCCGCCACTGAAGCTGTCTTGCTCGGACCACGAAGGTGGCGGTGCAGCGCGGGTGCAGCAGTGGGACGGCGAGAAATGGGTACTGGTGACCGACTGGGTGCAGGCCGACCGGGCCACCTTGCGCCCGTTGATCGAGGCCAAGTCGGCCGCCTACGCCAAGGAAAAGGGCATCACGCCGCGCGATTGCGCCAGCGAGCTGTGAACACTCAACGACAGATCAGGGAAACCACCATGTACGCACCTTTCAAACGCTACGGCGCCGCCCTCGGCCTGGCCTTGGGCCTTGCCTCGGCATGGCTGCCGGTGGCCCAGGCGGCCAGCAACGAGCAGTTCTTCCCGCTGGCCACCTACCGGGTTGGCGCCTACGCCTCCAGCGGCATACCGGTATGGGCCGGGATGATCGACTACCTGCGCTACATCAACGAGGTCGAAGGCGGCATCAATGGCGTCAAGCTGGTATGGCAGGAGTGCGAAACCGAATGGACGGCCGAGAAGGGCATCGAGTGCTACGAGCGCTTCAAGAACGGCCTGAACGGCGCGCCGGTGGCCTTGTATCAGCCTAACGGCGCGCCGGCCGCTTACGCCCTGGCGGAAAAGGCCGAGGCCGACAAAATCCCGCTGATCACGCTGGGTTATGGCCGCACCGAAGCCACCGATGGCCGGGTATTCCCCTACAACTTCCCGGTCATGCTGACCTTCTACAGCGAGGCCTCTGCGTTCATCAACTATGTGGCCGAGCGCGAAGGCGGGCTGGACAAGCTCAAGGGCAAGAAGATCGCCACCGTCTACCACGATTCCGCCTACGGCCGCGAAACCCAGGGGCCGATGGCGTTGCTGGCGCAGAAATACGGCTTTGAGAACATCCAGATTCCGGTGGCCGACCCGGGCAATGAGCAGGCCGGGCAATGGCGCCAGGTGCGCCAGCAGAAGCCGGACTGGGTGTTCCTGCGCACCTGGGGTGTGTCCACGCCGGTCGCGATCAAGACGGCGGCGCGTTTCGGCTTCCCGGTGGACCGCATCGTCGGCGACATCTGGGCCAGTTCCAACGAAGACGTGCTGCCGGCAGGTGAGGCCGGCAAGGGTTACCTGGCGCTGACGCCGTACCCGGGCGGTGCCGATTTCGACATTCACCAGCGCATCCGCAAGTACATCGTCGACACCGGCAAGAGCGACCTCAAGGACCCGAACAGCTTTGGCAGCGTGTACTACAACTCGGGCCTTGTGAACGCGGCCATTGCCGTGGAGGCAATCCGCGCCGGGCAGAAGAAGTTTGGCAACCGCCCACTCACGGGCGAGGAAGGGCGCTGGGGCCTGGAGCACCTGAACCTGGGCGATGCCCGCCTGAAGGAAATCGGCTTCCTCGGCCTGATGCAGCCGTTGAAGCTGTCGTGCAGTGACCACGAAGGCGGTGGCGCGGCCAAGGTGCAGCAGTGGGATGGCCAGAAGTGGACGCTGGTGACTGACTGGGTACAGGCCGACCGCGCCACCCTGCGCCCGCTGATCGATGCCAAGGCAGGCGAGTTTGCCCGCGAGAAAGGCGTTACTCCCCGCGAATGCGCCAAAGACGAGGCCGCGCCATGACCCACGCCCCGCTTGCTGCCGAGCGCGCCCAGCAGTTGCTGGGCGTACAGGATATCGAAGTGATCTACGACGGCGCGATCCTGGCCGTGGCCGGGGTTTCCTTACGGGTCGGGCAGGGCGACATCGTCGCCTTGCTGGGCGCCAACGGGGCTGGCAAAAGCACCACGCTCAAGGCCATTTCCGGGTTGCTGCAAGCCGACCGTGCGCGGGTGAGCCGTGGGCATATCCGCTTCCACGGCCAGGACACCGCCGGCATCGCGGCCAACCGCCTGGCGGCCCAGGGCATTGTGCATGTGCTGGAGGGGCGACACGTGTTCGCCCACCTCACCATCGAGGAAAACCTGCGCACCGGGGGCTTCTTGCGCAAACCGGCGCGGCGCGAGCTGGAACAGGCGCTGGAGCGTATCTATGCCTGGTTCCCGCGCCTGAAGACCAAGCGCAAGACCCAGGCCGGGCTGACCTCGGGCGGCGAGCAGCAGATGCTGGCCATCGGTCGCGCACTGATGACCCAGCCACGGCTGGTGCTGCTGGACGAGCCCTCGATGGGGCTGGCGCCGATCATTGTCGAGGAAATCTTCGACATCGTGGCTCAGCTCAACGCCAAGGAAGGCATGAGTTTTCTGGTGGCCGAGCAGAACATCAACGTTGCCCTGCGCCACGCCGATTACGCCTACATCCTGGAGAACGGCCGGGTAGCGGGCGAGGGAGCAGCTGCCGAGCTGGCGGCGCGCGAAGACCTGCGGCACTTTTACCTGGGGGGCAAGGCTGGCTGAGTCCGAAACACTCGAAGCTGGCGCGTTCTCTGTGGGAGTAACTGTCTTATTCAAAATCTTCAAGCCCGCGCAATCTCTGTGGGAGCGGGCGAGTCGAGGCGTCGAACCGCCGCGAACACCGGCAAAGCCGGTGCCATCCACTGCGTTGCCTGTTTCGCGGGCGCGCCCGCTCCCACAGGGACTTCGCTGGGTTTTCTTTGGGTGTTCTCAGCACAACAGCAACTGAACAATCTGCCCGTGGAGTAATTGTCCTACACGTTGATATCTTGTTTAAGTTATTGATTTTTATGAAATTTATTCATGGCACGGTTATTGGAATAGCAGAACGCTTCCATTACCCGATAAGGACGTTCTGCCATGCGCTTGCGCAACTACCCACCCGTCACCCTGGCCCTGGCCATCGGCCTGAGTACCCCGGCATTCGCCGAGGACGAAGGCTTCATCGACGGCACCCAACTGCAAATCATCAACCGCAACTATTTCTTCAGCCAGGACTACCGCAACGGCGATTTCACCCGCAACCCCAATACCGGCGAGCGCCAGAGCCAACACCGCGAATGGGGCCACGGCATCATCGCCAACCTGCAATCGGGTTTCACTCAGGGTACGGTTGGCCTGGGCCTCGACCTGCAAGGCCTGGTCGGCCTGAAACTTGACGGTGGCAACGGCACAGTGGGCAACGGCGTGGGCGTGCCGGGGATTGTCTCGCGCTCGGGCAGCAACTTTGATGGCGAGCCCAAGGATGCCTACGGCAAGGTGGGTGTGGCGCTGAAAGCCCGTTTGGGCGATACCGAACTGCGCTACGGCGACGTCAGCCCGACCAGCCCTGTGCTTCACGCCAGTGACATTCGCCTGCTGCCGCAGACCTTGCGCGGCTTCATGTTCAACGACCACTCGCTACAAGGCCTGACCCTGCAGGGCGGCAAGCTGGAATCCAGTAGCGACCGCAACGCCAGCAACCACCGTGGCGACCTTGGCACTGTTTACGCAGGGCGGCTGAAGGGCGCCAATGATGTTGTCTACCTGGGTGGCGACTACCGCTTCAACGACCAGCTCAACCTGCGCCTGCACGCCAGCCGGCTGGATGATGTGTGGAACCAGCAGTTCTTCAACATCGACTACGTGCAGCCACTGGGCAACAGCCTGGCCCTTAAGACCGGCCTGGATTACTACCGCACCCGCGACAGCGGCCAGGCGCTGGCCGGCAAGATCGACAACGATTCATGGAGCGTGCATGCCGGCATCAACGCAGGCGGGCACGGCTTCAAGCTGTCGTATACGCGCATCGACGGCGATACCCCGTTCGACTATGTGTGGAACACCTATGACATCCAGCTGGACGCGGCATCGCAGGTGTCGGATTTCAACAACCCCAACGAACGGGCCTGGGAAGCGCGCTACGACTACAACTTTGCCGTGCTCGGCCTGCCTGGGCTTTCACTTACCGCCCGCTACGTGCGCGGCACCGATATCGACGGCACCCGCGCCGGTGGCGCCTACAGCTACTACAACGGTATCGAGGATGGCCGCCATTGGGAGCGCAACCTGTGGGTGCGTTACGTGGTGCAGGGCGGGCCGGCCAAGAACCTGTCGTTCAACGTGATGCAGGCCACCCACCGGGTGGGCGGGGGCCATACCGCCGAGGCCAACGTCGACGAGCTGCGGGTGATTGTCGAGTACCCGCTGGACATCAGCCTTTGAGTGGGCCCGGCAAACTGTTGGCCAGGCAACAGGCGATCTGCAGTTTGTCGGCCTCGGGGCTTTCCGAACCATCAGCTTGGTATCTAACAGGCTGAATCTAAAGGTTTTATCAGGTTGGCACAGGTTCTGCTGAATAGCTGTGGAACCTGTTATGCATGGAGCTGCACATGACGACCCTTTCACCCGTATCCAGCCTGCCCCCGCAGGCCCGTTCGGCGCCACGGCGCGCCGCCCATGTCATCCGCAGCGATGCCGAAGCCATCGAAGTCGCCCAGCGTCTGGCCGAGGATTTTGCCCAGGAGGCAGCCTTGCGCGACCGTGAGCGGCGCTTGCCATGGGACGAGCTTGATCGCTTTTCCGACAGTGGCTTGTGGGCGATCACCGTACCCAGGGAATTTGGCGGCGCGGGGGTGTCCTACGCCACCCTCAGTGAAGTGATTGCAACCATCTCGGCGGCCGATTCGTCCCTCGGCCAGTTGCCGCAAAACCACTTTGGTGTGCTCAGCAACCTGCGCCTGACCGGCAGCGAAACGCAGAAGCGCGACTACTTCGCCAAGGTGCTGCAGGGCTACCGCTTCGGCAATGCCTTTTCCGAATCGCGCGGCCAGTACGTGACCACCTTCCAGACGCAAATCCGCTTCGATGGCGACCGTGCGGTGATAGATGGCGAGAAGGCGTACTGCACCGGTGCCCTGTTTGCCCACATTGTTCCTGTTGCTGGCGTTGATGAGGAAGGGCGCCCGCATATCGCCTTCGTCCCACGTGACGCGGCAGGCCTGACCGTGGTCGACAGTTGGGATGGCTTCGGCCAGCGCATCACCGCCAGTGGCCAGGTGCGCCTTGACGGCGTGCAGGTGCCGGCCGCTGATGTGATCCCGGCCTGGAAGGCTTACGACCAGCCCACTGCCGATGGCCCGATCTCGCAGATCATCCAGGCCGCAGTGGATACCGGTATTGCCCGCGGCGCTTTCGCCGCCACCTTGCAGGCGGCCCGCCAGGCGCGGCCGTGGGCCGACAGCGGCTTGCAGCATGGCTGGCAAGACCCGCTCAGCCAGGCGCTGATTGGCGAACTGGCCTGGCGCCTGCAAGCGGCCGAAGCCATCTTGCGCCGTGCTGCGCAAGCCGTGGACCTGGCTGTAGCCCAGCCTGACGAGGACCATGTGGCGCAGGCCTCGGTGGTGGTTGGCCAGGCCAAGGTGCTGTCCACGGCCATTTCGCTGGAGGCTTCCAGCCGCCTGCTGGAGCTGGGTGGCACGCGCAGTGTATCGGCCAGCCAGGGGCTGGACCGCTTCTGGCGCAATGCCCGCACCCACACCCTGCACGACCCGGTGCGCTGGAAGTACCACCTGGTCGGCAATCAGTTGCTCAACGGCATCAAGCCACAACGTCACGCCTGGAACTGAGGAGGCGCACATGTCCAATACCCATTCCCATGGCCGGACCGACCTGGCACATGCCCGCCAGGTCGAGGCGGCACTGCTTGAATACTTGCGTGGCCAAAGTACGCGTCAGGAAACTTTGGTGATTGCCGCCGTGGGCGAGGTGCGCATCGCCATTGATGCGGCCGATGCACTGCTGGAGCGTGCGGATGATTCGCAGGCGTCGGCGATTGCGTTTCGGTTGGCGGCTGCCGAGGGGGCCAGGTTGGCCGGGCAGGCGTATTTCGAGCTGGCCGGTCGCAGCTTGGCGCGGCCTGAGGTGAACGGTGGTGAGCCTGTGCTGGCGACCCAGCGGCGGTTGTTGGGGGATCACTACCTCAATGGCGCGGCGTTGGCCGACGGCCTGGGCTAGCCGCAGATATTGCCGGGCCGCTTTGCGGCGCTTCGCGGCGGTTCGGCGCACCGCCTTGCCCGCACACAGGTTAGAGCCAAGTCCTGCGCAGATATTTCTGATTTGTTGCCAAAGTGGCTGTCCAGCTGGGCACTTCGGAAATATCCTACGACCCGCGTCCTCTGCCATCACCTGTTCAGTGGGAACCAGTGTCTCTAGGCTCTATCCGTCGCCGAACAACTTGGCGATCGGGTGTGGTAGCCCGGATGCATTTTTTCCATGACAGTCTATGGCGGCTGTGCGTGGGAGGCTTTCGAGCCTGCCTGGATTGGAAAATGCCCGGGTCTACCACCTCGCGTACAGTCGCCACCCATTCACGTGGTAGTGATGGTTGGCGGCCCTGAGGAGCATTTTCCATGATCAAGAAAATAGTCCCGGATCCACCCCTTCCATGCACTTCCACCCGTCCCTTTGGCCGCTGCGATGCCGGCCATGATCCCCTTTTCACCGTCAACCCGAACATTTCCGCCGAAGACGCTCTGGTCCACGTAGCTCTGTACCTGCGCAGCGCCTACGAAACCGGCTACAAAGCATTGGACTATATGCGCGAAGAAGGCCGGGGCATGCTCTGGTCGAACCTGCATGCGATTGAAATGGCAGAGGGTGTGGTGGAGGCGATACTCGATGGCATCGAGTCGACACCGCCACCGACAAACCGAACATCACAGGCATAACGCGACGGTTGTTGGGGGATCACTATCTCAATGGTGCGGCGTTGGCCCACGGCTTGGGCTCGCCGCAGACATAGCCGGGGCCGCTTTGCGGCCCATCGCAGGCAAGCCAGCTCCCACAGGGACCTGGCGATACTGAAGATTTGCACATTCCTTGTGGATCTGGCTTGCCTGCGATGGGCTCCCACAGGGACTTGGCAATACTGAGGATTTGCACATTCGGTGTGGGAGCTGGCTTGCCGGCGAT
Source organism: Pseudomonas sp. NPDC008258 (assembly GCF_042956345.1). NCBI lineage: Bacteria > Pseudomonadati > Pseudomonadota > Gammaproteobacteria > Pseudomonadales > Pseudomonadaceae > Pseudomonas > Pseudomonas sp. NPDC008258. Next base: position 69,128 of record NZ_JBIBGE010000012.1, on the reverse strand, counting down.
GGGCTGCGCAGCAGCCCCAATGCGGATATTCAGGACTGCTTGGCACCCCCACCAATCTGCCACACATACGGTGGTTCAGTTCCATTCACGTGCCAGTCGCCAATGATCCGCTCCTTGTAGATCACCGGGTTGTGCGAAGCCGCTGTACGGGCGTTGCGCCAATGGCGGTCGAGTTGGCGGCTGGTGCTGGTGGTGGAGGCACCCAGGGCATTGAACAGGTCGCTGGTGGCGCGCAGCACCAGGTCGATGGCCGCCACCTGGGCCTGGGCCGACTCCAGTTCGGCAAGCACATTGGCCTGCTGTTCAGCGGCCGGGTCATTGGCAAACCGTGCCAGGTACGCCTGCTGGCTGGCCTCCGCAGCACGCAACGTCGCAGCTTCTGCGGCATACACCTGGCCCGAGGCCTTGCCGATCACTTGTAGCACCTGTGGGTCCTCACTGACTGCCGCGCCGTTGCCGTGGCTGAACACCCGGGTGCGCTTGCGGGTCTCGTGGCTGAAATCCCGCACGGCAGCACGCCCGGAGCCAGTGATCACGGCCAGCAGGACCAATTGGTAGAAGGCGGTCTGGTATTTGAAGCGGGTGCCAAAGTCGATGATGTTCTCTTCCTCGACCACCGCATTTTCGAACACCGAAGTACCGCTGCCGGTGGTGCGCTGGCCAAAGCCATCCCAATCATCGCTCTGGCGGATGCCGGGCTGGCGGGTGCGAATGGCCGCGATCACGTCGGCGCCGGTGTCATCGCGACGGGCGAACAGGTCGATCCAGTCGGAGAACAGGCTGCCGGTGCTGTAGTACTTCGTGCCGTTGACGACCCACTGCTCACCCTGGCGCGAAACGCGGGTGATGACATCGCCGATCTTCACCGCGCCGATCTCGGTCCAGGCGCAGCCCACCAGGTCACCTGCCACGAAGCGCTGGAACCACACGTCCTGTGGCGTGCTGGCGTGGGCATTGAGGCGGTCTTCGACGAAGGCGAAATGGCCGCGCAGGGCTTGCGGCACATTGGAATCGGCTTCGGCCAGTTCGATCAGCAACTGGAACAACTGCGGCAAGGACGCGCCGCCACCGCCATGTTCGACCGGTACTCGAACGGCGCCGAAGCCAGCCTCTTTCAGCCACTGTATCGGGTCATGGGGCAGGGTGCGGTTGCGTTCCCGTTCGACACTGCTTTCGGCAATACGGCTGAAAACGGGCCGGAAGCGTGCGACGAGCGTGGCGTAGTCGGTGCCGTTGGCAGGGGCGGGCAAGTGCTGTTCGAGGGCAGTCATCGGAATACTCCAGATACATGAAGGAGAAAGGTATGTACCGGTGATTGCACAGGTCGTGCCGGGCCGCGAAAGGCCCGTATGGCGGGGTTTGCGTTGTGTTTCGGGCGTTTCGGGCTGTGGCCGGATGGGGCAAGTTGTTGATTGGCTGTGGGCCGGGCAACAGTTTCTGATGGCGTTTGGGTTGGCAGGGGCTTGTCGGGAGGTTTGCAGCGCCTGTGAGATCGAGCGCCGCCCGCGCGGCGCATCGCGAGCAAGCTCGCTCCTACATCTGTTTCGGGCCAGTTATTCCTGACGCAGTGGCGCGCGCCCCCTTCCCGGCACCGGTCGCCTGATTTAATATACTTGCCAGTATAAATATTCGATGTGCACCCCTGCGAAAGGATTCATCATGTTGCGCCATGCCTTGTCCATCGCTCTGCCCGCCGTTGCCGCGTTGTTGTTGGCGGCATGCGGCCAGGAAACCACCCCGCCTGCCGCGCCGCGTCCGGCGTTGGTGGTGCAGCCGCAGCCAGCCGAAGCCGCTGCCGACAGTTACCCTGGCGAAGTGCGTGCGCGCTTCGAGCCGGAGCTTGCCTTCCGCATTGGCGGCAAGGTTAGCAAACGCCTCGTCGAGGAGGGGCAGCGTGTCAAGGCCGACCAGCCGCTGGCGGAACTGGACCCGCAAGACGTGCGCCTGCAGCTGGAAGCCAACCGCGCCCAGATGGCGGCGGCCGAGGCCAACCTGGCGCTGGTGCGCGCCGAGCGTGATCGCTACCAGAAGCTGCTGGACCGGCAGATGGTTAGCCATTCCCAGTTCGACAATGCCGAAAACCTCTACCGCGCCGGCCTTGCCCGCCTGAAACAGGCCAAGGCCGAGTTCGATGTGGCTGGCAACCAGGCCGAATATGCCGTGCTGCGCGCGCCGCAGGCCGGGGTGGTGGCCAAGCGTCAGGTCGAAGTGGGCCAGGTAGTTGCCGCCGGGCAAACCGTGTTCACCCTGGCCGCCGATGGCGAACGCGAAGTGGTCATCGGCCTGCCTGAGCAGCAGTTTGCCCGCTTTGCCGTCGGCCAACCGGTCAGCGTCGAGCTTTGGTCGCACCCGCAAGAGCGCTTCCAGGGGCGCATCCGCGAGTTGTCGCCAGCCGCCGACCCACGCTCGCGCACCTTCGCTGCGCGCATCGCCTTCACCTCGGCCGCCACGCCCGCGGAACTGGGCCAGAGCGCCCGGGTGTTCATTGCCCATGAGGGGTTGATCCCGTTGGCGGTGCCGCTGTCGGCGGTGACTGCGGAAAACGGCCAGGCCTATGTGTGGCGGGTCAACAAGGACAGCCGCCTGGAGCGGGCCGTGGTGCGCCTGGGGGCGTATGGCAGCGACAGTGTACCGGTACTCGAAGGCCTTGCCCCGGGCGACTGGGTGGTCGCCGCCGGTGGCCATGTGCTGCGCGAGGGCCAGGAGGTTCGCCCTGTGGACCGCAGCAACCGTGTAGTGAACCTGACGGCCAAGGAGTAAGTCCCGATGGGTTTCAACCTTTCTGCCTGGGCGCTGCGCAACCGCCAGATCGTCCTGTTCCTGATGATCCTGCTGGCGGCCATTGGCGCCATGTCCTACACCAAGCTCGGCCAGAGCGAGGACCCGCCATTCACCTTCAAGGCCATGGTCATCCGTACCCTGTGGCCTGGCGCCAGCGCTGAGGAAGTGTCGCGCCAGGTCACCGAACGCATCGAGAAGAAGCTGATGGAAACCGGCGAGTACGAGAAGATTGTCTCGTTCTCCCGCCCGGGCGAATCGCAGGTCACCTTCATGGCCCGCGACTCGCTGCATTCCAAGGACATCCCCGAGCTGTGGTACCAGATCCGCAAGAAGGTCGCGGACATTCGCCATACCCTGCCACCGGAGATCCAGGGCCCGTTCTTCAACGACGAATTCGGCACCACCTTCGGCAACATCTATGCGCTGACCGGCGAGGGCTTCGACTATGCGGTGCTCAAGGATTACGCCGACCGCATCCAGATCCAGCTGCAGCGGGTCAAGGATGTGGGCAAGGTCGAGCTGGTCGGCCTGCAAGACGAGAAAATCTGGATCGAGCTGTCCAACCTCAAGCTGGCTACCCTTGGCGTGCCACTGCAGGCTGTGCAACAGGCGCTGCAGGAGCAGAACGCAGTAAGCACGGCAGGCTTCTTTGAAACGCCCAGCGAGCGCCTGCAACTGCGGGTGAGTGGGCGCTTCGACAGCGTCGAGCAGATTCGCCAGTTCCCCATCCGTGTGGGTGACCGCACCTTCCGCATAGGCGATGTGGCGGACGTGCACCGTGGTTTCAACGACCCACCCGCCCCGCGCATGCGCTTCATGGGCGAAGATGCCATTGGCCTGGCCGTGTCGATGAAGGACGGCGGCGACATACTGGTGCTCGGCAAGGCCCTGGAAGGCGAGTTTGAGCGAGTAGCGCGCAACCTGCCGGCCGGCATGGAGCTGCGCAAAGTCTCGGACCAGCCGGCGGCGGTGAAGGCCGGTGTGGGCGAGTTTGTCCAGGTGCTGGTCGAGGCACTGGTCATCGTGCTGCTGGTGAGCTTCTTCTCGCTGGGGCTGCGTACCGGCCTGGTGGTGGCGCTGGCAATCCCGCTGGTGCTGGCCATGACCTTTGCCGCCATGCATTACTTCGGCATCGGCCTGCACAAGATCTCCCTCGGTGCGCTGGTGCTGGCCCTGGGCTTGCTGGTGGACGACGCGATCATTGCCGTAGAGATGATGGCGATCAAGATGGAGCAGGGCTATGACCGCCTCAAGGCGGCCAGCTATGCCTGGAGCAGCACTGCATTCCCGATGCTCACCGGCACCCTGATTACCGCGGCGGGCTTCCTGCCCATTGCCACTGCTGCCTCCAGCACCGGCGAATATACCCGCTCGATCTTCCAGGTGGTGACCATCGCGTTGCTGACCTCGTGGGTGGCGGCCGTGGTGTTCGTGCCCTACCTTGGCGAGCGCCTGCTGCCAGACCTGGCCAAGCTGCATGCCGCACGCCATGGCACGGACGGCCACGCGCCAGACCCTTACGCCACACCGTTCTACCAGCGTGTGCGACGGGTGGTGGAGTGGTGCGTGCGGCGGCGCAAGACCGTGATCCTGCTGACCGTAGCCGCCTTTGTCGGCAGCATCCTGCTGTTCCGCTTCGTGCCCCAGCAGTTCTTCCCGGCTTCCGGGCGCCCCGAGCTGATGGTTGACCTGAAGCTGGCCGAAGGCGCCTCGCTGGCCAACACCGCCGAACGGGTCAAGCAACTGGAGGCACTGCTCAAGCAGCAGGAGGGTATCGACAACTACGTGGCTTACGTGGGCACGGGTTCGCCGCGCTTCTACCTGCCGCTGGACCAGCAACTGCCGGCCGCCAGCTTTGCCCAGTTCGTGGTGCTGGCCAAGTCGATGGAAGACCGCGAGCGCTTGCGCAGCTGGCTGATCAGCACCATGGACCAGCAATTCCCCGACCTGCGCGCCCGGGTGACGCGCCTGGAAAACGGCCCGCCCGTGGGCTACCCGGTGCAGTTCCGGGTCACTGGCGAGCACATCGAAAAGGCCCGTGCGCTGGCCCGTGAAGTGGCCGACAAGGTGCGTGAGAACCCGCATGTGGTCAACGTGCACCTGGACTGGGAAGAGCCGAGCAAGGCGGTGTTCCTGGAGATCGACCAGGACCGTGCCCGCGCCTTGGGCGTGAGCACGGCGCACTTGTCCAGCTTCCTGCAAAGTTCGCTGACCGGCACCACGGTCAGCCAGTACCGCGAGGACAACGAGCTGATCGAGATCCTGCTGCGCGGCACCCAACAGGAGCGCGGTGAGCTGGGCAACCTCGGCAGCCTGGCACTGCCTACCGACAATGGCCAGAGCGTGGCGCTGTCGCAGGTCGCAACGCTGGAGTACGGCTTCGAGGAAGGCATTATCTGGCACCGCAACCGCCTGCCGACGGTGACCGTGCGCGCCGATATCTACGACAAGGAGCAACCGGCCACGCTGGTGAAACAGATCGAACCGACGCTGCAGGAGATTCGCGCCAAGCTGCCGGATGGCTACCTGCTGGAAGTGGGCGGCACGGTGGAGGACTCCGAGCGCGGACAGAAGTCGGTGAACGCCGGCATGCCGCTGTTCGTGGTGGTGGTGCTGAGCCTGCTGATGATCCAGCTGCGCAGCTTCTCGCGCACGGTGATGGTGTTCCTCACGGCGCCGCTTGGGCTGATTGGCGTGACCCTGTTCCTGTTGGTGTTCCGCCAGCCGTTCGGTTTTGTCGCCATGCTGGGCACCATTGCCCTGGCAGGGATGATCATGCGCAACTCGGTGATCCTGGTGGACCAGATCGAGCAGGACATCGCGGCCGGGATGGAGCGTTGGCAGGCGATCATCGAGGCCACGGTGCGGCGTTTCCGGCCGATCGTGCTGACCGCACTGGCGGCGGTGCTGGCGATGATTCCGCTGTCACGCAGCGTGTTCTACGGGCCGATGGCGGTGGCGATCATGGGGGGGTTGATCGTGGCCACGGCGTTGACCCTGTTGTTCCTGCCGGCGTTGTATGCGGCGTGGTTCAGGGTGAAGAAGGGCTGAGGGCCGCAGGGGAGGGCTTTGCCCTCCTTTCGCCGGCAAGCCAGCTCCCACAGAGACCGCACAGGGCTTGAGTTTGATGCGGTCGAGGTGGGAGCTGGCTTGCCGGCGATGGGCTGCAAAGCAGCCCCAAAGGGCCCTCAAAGGGCGCCGAACACCTTCTTGGCCAGGCTGGTCGCGGCCTGGGCCGGGTTCTCGCGAATGCTCTGCTCTTGCTTGCCAATCATCTCGAACAGGCCATCCAGCGCCTTCTCGGTCACGTAGTTCTCGATATTGGCGTCATCCTTGACCAGCCCCAGGCCTTTGGCCTGTGCGGCAAACGCATTGTACTGCTGGGCCACGCCCACCTTGTCGGTCGCCTGCTTGACGATCGGCAGGAACTTGGCGCGGATCTGCTCGCGGCTGCTCTTGTTCAGGTATTGGGTGGCGGAGTCGTCACCGCCGCTGAGGATGCCCTTGGCGTCGGTCACGCTCATGTTCTTCACGGCATCCACCAGGATCGCCTGGGCTTGCGGCACGGCAGCTTCGGCAGCCTTGTTCATGCTGGTTTCCAGGGCTTCGACCTGGTCACCCTTGCCGAACATCTTCATGGCTTTGGCCGCTTTGCCCAGGTTGCCCGGCAGTTCGATGCGCACGTCCGGGTTGTTGCTGAAACCGCCTGGGGTGCTCAGCTGCTTGACGGCCAGCTGCGCGCCTTGGGTCAGGGCATCTTTCAGGCCGCCGGTGGCGTCCTTCTGGGTCAGGTCGCCCAGCGACAGGGCCAGGGCGCTGGCCGAAAGCAGCAGGCCGGCGCACAGGGTGGTGAAACGCAGGGAAGTGCGGAACATGTAGCTTTCCTTGTAAACAGGTGAGTACGGGTATCAGCGAACCGGGTCGACCTTGATGCGTACCGATTTCGGGTCGCTGCCGTCGAGCATCACACCATGGTGCTCGGTATTGATGAACAGCAGTTTGCCATCCAGCTCGATGCGCGCGCTAACCGAATAGCGGTGGCCGGGTTTGACCTGGGCCGGGTCGTAGGTGAGGTGAAAAGGCAGTGGCACGTTGCCTTTGACCGGGCCGGCCTGGCGAGCCAGGGTCACGGCAGGGGCGTCCATCAGCGAAACATCCTGCAACTCTACGCTCAGGGTAGCGGCAGGTGGCAGCGCAATACGCTGCAGGTAGAAGACTTCACCGTCCAGGCTGGCCTGGGTGGAAGGGGTGTGGCTGGAACAGGCTGCGAGCAGGGATGCGCAACACAGCATAAAGAGCTTTTTCATGGAATCTCCGAAGTCCTTGGCGCTGGCTTGTGGCCAACCCCAAGGACTTTAGCGGATTTTGCGCAATGAATCAGCGCCGAAGCTTGGCCCGGCGGCCAGCCAATCGACGGTTTTTTTGCTGATTTACCGGCCTGTCCCCTTGGCAATCGGGTCGACAGTTACCCGTTGTGTACCAGACACGCTACCTGGCGCTATCGGGTGACGGCTGCTGTTGATGTAGTGCAGTTGGCCATCTTTCTCGATGCGCACGGCGAGCGCATAACTGCGGTCTGGGTCGATCAGGCTGCTGTCGAAGGTCAGTTGCAGATTGATCGGCATCAGGCCGCCGCAGCGCAGTCGCAGTTCGGCAAGGCTGACGGATCGTGCATCGGCGGTCGAGACATCGAGCAGGCTCAGCTCGACCAGCCCGGAGGGTGGAAGCGTGCTATCGCCGGAGGAAACGATTTCAACGTTCAACGACTTCATTTGTGTCATGTTGGATCTCCTTGAGAGGGATGTGCTGAAGTAGCACCGTCACCCTGATCCCCCTCAAGGGCCAATGGCAGCCTGAAAAGCTACCCTTCTGTCACCTGCGCAGGCTCATCGTGGTGCAAGGCTACCTGGCGGATCGACAGGCGCAGCTCGGCCGACAGCACCCGCTTGGCCACGCCCTCGGCCAGCTCGCCAAGCTTGTCGTGGTAGCCCAGCTTGCCTTGCGCATCGGCCTGCAGCACGCCTTGCTCAAGCAGGGTCTGGATGAAGTGGCGGAACAAGGTCTTGTCGAAGAACTCCGGGGCATTCAAACCGTGCAGGATCGACAGGCGCTGGGCCATCATCACGCACAGGTCTTCAAGCGCCTCGGCGCTGAGGCTGTTCTGGCCGCTGTTGAGCAGCAGCGAGGTGGCCATGTAGAAGCGCTGCAAGGTCTGGGTGATGGTGCGGGCGAGCAGGGTGAGCAGCACGAATTGCCGCGAGCTGGGTGCCGGGCGTATGTACACGTCACCGTCCTGGCGCAGCAGGCCCTGTTCGACCAGCGCGGCCAGCCACTGGTCGATCACCCCGTCCAGCTGCTCTGGCGTCCAGCGCAGGAACAGTTCGGCCTGCAGGTACGGGTACAGCGCCTGTACATACTGGCCAAGCAGTTCGCGGCTCATGCGTGAGCTGCTGAGGAAGAAGCTGGCCAGCAGCGCCGGCAGGGCGAAGATGTGCAGCACATTGTTGCGGTAATAGGTCATCAGTACCGCATTGCCTTCATCCAGGTACAGGATGCGGCCCAGGGCGTCCTTCTGTTCGGCCACCAGGTTCATGCTGCGCACATGTTCGATCAGCGCCTGGCCGTCGCCGTCAAGCAAGGTGGTGTGCGGCGAGTAGGGCACCTGCCGCAGCAAGGCCAGGTACAGGTCGAGCACACGGGTCAGCGCGCGTTCGTCCAGGGCCAGGCGGCTGGTGGACAGCAGTGCCAATGCCACCAGGTTGACCGGGTTGATAGCCGCTGCCTCGTTGAGGTGACGGGCCACGGTTTCGCCAAGGCGGGTGGTGGCGGCGTTGAGCCAGGCCGGGCGGTACTGCGGACCGTGGTCCTGCTCACGCCAGCCGGGCTGTTGCTGGTCAAGGAAACCGGCCAGGCGGATGGGTTCGCCGAAGTTGACGTAGACCTGCCCAAAGCGCTGCTTGAGCGCGCCAAACACCTTGAAGATGTCGAACACCGACTCCTTCTTCTTGCTGGCACCGCGCAGCTCACCCAGGTAGGTGCGGCCTTCGAGCACGCGCTCGTAGCCGATATACACCGGCACGAACACGATGGGGGTACGTGACGAGCGCAGGAAGCTGCGCAAGGTGATGGCCAGCATGCCGGTACGCGGTTGCAGCATGCGCCCGGTACGCGAGCGGCCACCTTCGACGAAGTACTCGACCGGGAAGCCCTTGGTGTACAGGGTGTGCAGGTACTCGTTGAACACGGCGGTGTACAGCGGGTTGCCCTTGAACGTGCGGCGCATGAAGAAGGCACCGCCACGACGCAGCAGGTTGCCGACCACGGGCATGTTCAGGTTGATGCCCGCTGCCACGTGTGGCGGGGTGAGGCCGTTGCGGAACAGCAGGTACGACAGCAGCAGGTAGTCGATATGGCTGCGGTGGCAGGGCACGTAGATCACTTCATGGCCGGGGGCAATGCCCTGCACCTGCTCGATGTGGTTGACCTTGATGCCGTCGTAGATCTTGTTCCAGAACCAGCTGAGCACCACTTCGAGGAAGCGGATGGCGGTGTAGGTGTAGTCCGAAGCAATCTCGTTGCCGTAGCGCATTGCCTGGGCCTCGGCCTTGGCCAGCGGCAGGTTCTCGCGCTGTGCTTCTTCGACGATGGCCTGGCGCACCTGCGGGGCGTGGATCAGGCCTTTGACCAGGTTGCGCCGGTGCGAGATATCGGGGCCGATGACGGCCGTCTTGAGGTTGCGAAAATGCACGCGCATCAGGCGTTGGGCCATGCGCACGGTGCGCTCGTGCCCCTTGTTGTGCTGCACCAGTTCGCGCAGGTGGATCGGCGCAGAGAATTGCACCCGGGTCTTGCGCCCCAGAATCAATACGGTCAGCAGCCGGCGCAGGCGCCCGGTCACCGCCCAGCTGTCGGCGAACAGCAGCTTCCACGGGCTGGACTCGCTGGCGGGTGTCTGGCCCCAGAACACGCTGACCGGAATGATCTGCGCATCTTCCTCGGCATGCTGGCTGACGGCCGCGACCAGGCGCTCAAGCGTTGGCGGGGCGCCGCGTTTGTCCTGGCGGCCAAGCCAGTCCGGGTCGGGTGTGAGGTAGAAGAACGCGGCCGGCTCCTGCAGCGGGCCGACAGATACCGGCAGCACCGGGCGCGGCAGCCCTGCCTTGGTGCATTCGTGGTCAAGCACGGCCAGGTCGGTGAGCGCGGGCGAGGGCAGTGCATAGAACACCGGCCGGCTGCGGTCGAGGTTGAGGGACATGGAAGACTGGTTGATGGTCTCGGAGCGCACCCACAGGTACAACAGGCGACGCAGGCCGCCGAAGATCAGGCGGTGCAGGGGGGAACGGGTCATGGGGTGTGTGCCCTGGGTGTGATGTTCAGGTGAGTATCCAGCTATTTAGTCTGCCGTATCGGCGTAAGTTCAGCAAAAATCGGCCAATGGCGGGGCCGTCATCAATTTTTTTTGTTCTGTGTCATATACTCGGCCTGCCACTTGCAGGATATTCGGCAAGCGGCGTTGGCACGGGGCAGGTAACCTCATGCCTGCAAGGCGATCTTCACAATAAAAATCCGGAGTAGTTCAGATGTCGTCTCGTGAGACTGGGAATGTAAAGTGGTTCAACGATGCCAAGGGTTATGGCTTCATTCAGCGCGAAGGTGGTGCGGATGTATTCGTCCACTATCGGGCGATCCGCGGTGAGGGGCATCGTACCCTGGTTGAAGGGCAGCGCGTGGAATACGCCTGCGTGCAGGGCCAGAAAGGCCTGCAAGCCGAAGACGTAGTGGGCCTCTGAGCCTCATGCTTTAAGGCTTGTTGTGGGAGCTGGCTTGCCGGCGATCACCGGCGAAGCCGGTGCCAGGCACCGTGTTGCCTGCATCGCCGGCAAGCCGGGCTCCCACAAAGAATGCCGATCAAGAAGTACGCCAGGTGATTTCCTCTTCACCGTCGGCACTGATGCGGACCCAGCGGTCGGCATCTTCCTCCCCGTCTTCCTCAACCCAGCCACCCGGCGCGCAGCGCACTTCCACACCCAGTGCGGCGAACGCGGCGCGGGCGCAGGCGACATCATCGGCCCACGGCGTCTGGTCGCTTTCCAGGTACAGGCTGTTCCATTTCCCTACAGCCTTGGGTAACCAGGTGACCGGAATGTTACCGGCCTGGCATTTGAAGGTATGGCCTTTCTGCTGCCATTGGCTGCACGGGCCGATTGCCTGGGCGAGCCACTCGGCGATCTGCTTGTGGTCGACGTCGGCGTCCTTCAGGTAAATCTCGATATCAGGTTGGCGCATAAGGGCTCCGGGTGTGCTCAGTCTTGGCGCACGAAATAGTCATAACGCATGGAAACCGTAACCTCGAACGGCTCGGGCTGGTCGATTACCAATGCGCGTTTTTCGGCGCTGGCACGCCAGCCGTGCGGGGTCATGGCCAGCAGGTCGGCGCGGGCTTTGGGTTCGGCCAGGCTCAGGCGGAACTCGAGGGTTTCGCTGTGGGCGTGGGCCATGCCTTCGGGGATCAGGGCCAGGTGCTTGTCGTCGGCGTAAGGGCGCACTTCATCGTAGAGCACTTCGCGCAGTTCCATCAGGTGGCCGCTGGTAGGGCCTACCCGCATCAGGCCGCCGCCTGGGCTGAGCAGGCGCTTGGCCTCGGCCCAGTCCAGCGGGCTGAAGACGCTGGCAATGAACTGGCAACTGGCATCGGCCAGCGGCACGCGAGCCATGCTGGCGACCATCCAGGTGACCTCCGGCGCGCGGCGGCAGGCACGCTTGACCGCCTCGCGGGAGATGTCCAGCGCGTAACCATCGGCGGCCGGCAAGGCCTGGGCGATCTGCGCGGTGTAGTAACCCTCGCCGCAGCCGATGTCCAGCCAGGCACCGGGCTGGCGCTCGGCGGCCAGTTCGGCCAGGCGGCGGGCTACAGGCGCATAGTGGCCACCGTCGAGGAAGTCGCGGCGCGCCTCGACCATGGCCTGGTTGTCACCTGGGTCACGGCTGTTCTTGTGCTGCACCGGCAGCAGGTTCAGGTAACCCTGGCGGGCGCGGTCGAAGCGGTGGCCGGCCGGGCACACCACGCCGTTGTCAAGCCGGCTCAGCGGCGCCTGGCAAAGGGGGCAGGCGAGCATCAGGCGAGCAACCGGACCAGGGTCTGGTAGTAGATTTCGGTCAGCAGGTCGAGGTCGCTGGCCAGAATCCGCTCGTCTACCTGGTGGATGGTGGCGTTGACCGGGCCCAGTTCGACCACCTGGGTACCCATGGTGGCGATGAAGCGGCCATCGGAGGTGCCGCCGCTGGTGGAGGGCTGGGTGTCGCGGCCGGTGACGCCCTTGATGCTGTGCGCCACGGCGTCGAGCAGCTCGCCGGGCTCGGTGAGGAACGGCAGGCCAGACAGCGCCCAGTCGATCGACCAGTCCAGCTCATGCTTGTCGAGAATCGCCGACACCCGCGCCTGCAGGCCTTCGACGGTGGACTCGGTGGAGAAGCGGAAGTTGAACAGCGCGGTCAGCTCGCCCGGGACCACGTTGGTGGCGCCGGTGCCGGAATTGAGGTTGGAGACCTGGAAGCTGGTCGGCGGGAAGAACGCATTGCCTTCGTCCCAGTGCTCGGCGGCCAGTTCGGCCAGGGCAGGGGCTGCCAGGTGGATCGGGTTGCGCGCCAGGTGCGGGTAGGCCACGTGGCCCTGCTTGCCGCGCACGGTCAGCTTGGCACCCAGTGAGCCGCGACGGCCGTTCTTGACCACGTCACCCAGCAGGGTGGTGCTGGAGGGTTCGCCGACGATGCACCAGTCCAGGCGTTCGTTGCGCGCTTTCAGGCGTTCGACCACGGCCTTGGTGCCGTGGTGCGCCGGGCCTTCCTCGTCGCTGGTGATCAGGAAGGCGACCTTGCCGCGATGGTTCGGGTGGTCCTGCACGAAGCGCTCGCTGGCGATCACCATGGACGCCAGGCTGCCTTTCATGTCGGCGGCGCCACGGCCGCAGAGCATGCCGTCAGCATCGATGAGTGCCTCGAACGGTTCATGCTGCCATTGCTGCACCGGGCCGGTGGGCACCACGTCGGTGTGGCCGGCAAAGCACAGCACTGGGCCGTCCTGGTTGCCATGGGTGGCCCAGAAGTTGTCGACGTCTTCAATGCGCATCGGCTCCAACCGGAAACCGACGGCGCCCAGGCGGTTCATCATCTGCGCCTGGCAGTCGGCGTCGACGGGGGTGACCGAGGGGCGACGGATCAGGTCGCAGGCCAGTTGAAGGGTAGGCGAGAGCTCGGCAGGGGCCGTCATGGGGAACTCCGGGGCAAGGCAAGGCGGGGAAATCTGAGGGGCGTTATCTTATATCAAATGGTTTCACGCGGCACGACCCATTCGCGGGCACGCCCGCTCCCACAGGTACTGCACTGCTTTGAATGCCTGTGACGGACCTGTGGGAGCGGGCGTGCCCGCGAATGGGCTGCAAGGCAGCCCTGGCGGTCTCAGGCCTGTTGCGGCTCGGCAGCCTTCTCTACCGGTTTGGGCAGCGAAGACAGCAACGCCATCACCAGCGCCGCCACGTACGGCAACGACTGCACCAGCAGCATCGCCACCCAGAAGCGCATGTCCGAACTCGGCAGCCCCTGCACCAGGTAGATGCCCAGCGCCGCGCCCCACAGCAGCAACATGATGAACAGCTCTTCGCGCGCTTCGGAAAGCGCCACCAACAGCCCGTGGCTATCGGCATTCTTCGGCGTACGGAAGAACGGCATGCTGCTGGTGAAGAAGCCGTACAGCACCGCCTTGGCGATGGTGTGCGACAGCGCCAGGCCGGCCAGCGCTGCGGCGAAGGCGTCCTTCAGGTTCACGCCTACTGCACGGCGGTACAGGAAGATGATCTTGCCCACCTTGAAGAAGAACAGCGCCAGCGGCGGGATGGCGAAGATCATCAGCGGTGGGTCGACACGGTGCGGCACGATGATCATCGCCGCCGACCACAACAGTGCGCCGATGGTGAAGAAGATGTTCATGCCGTCGGCAACCCACGGCAGCCAGCCGGCCAGGAAGTGGTAGCGCTGGCCCCGGGTCAGTTCGCTGCCCTTGCCGCGCAACAGGGCGCTGGCGTGGTGCTTGATGATCTGGATGGCACCGTAGGCCCAGCGGAAGCGCTGCTTCTTGAAGTCGATGAAGGTGTCGGGCATCAGGCCCTTGCCATAGCTGTTATGGGCGTAGGCGGCCGACAGGCCCTTCTCGAACACGCGCAAGCCCAGTTCGGCATCTTCGCAGATGCACCATTCGGCCCAGCCCAGTTCTTCCAGCACGCTGCGCCGGGTCATGGTCATGGTGCCATGCTGGATGATCGCGTCACGGTCGTTGCGGGTGACCATGCCGATGTGGAAGAAGCCTTTGTACTCGCTGTAGCACAGTTTCTTGAACGTGCTTTCGTGCTGGTCGCGGTAGTCCTGCGGGGACTGAACCACGGCAATTTTCGGGTCGGCGAAATGCGGCACCATGTGCTTGAGCCAGTTGCGGTCCACGCAATAGTCCGAGTCGATCACTGCGATCACTTCGGCGTCCTTGGCGGTGTGTGGCAGCAGGTAGTTCAGTGCGCCGCCCTTGAAGCCTGCCAGGGGCGCCACGTGGAAGAACTTGAAGCGCTCACCGAGCTTCTCGCAGTGAGCCTTGAGTGGCTCCCACACGGCCGGGTCCTTGGTGTTGTTGTCGATCACCAGCACTTCGTAGTCGGGGTAGTCCAATGCGGCCAGGGCGTCGAGGGTCTGCTTCACCATCTCGGGCGGCTCGTTGTAGCACGGCACATGCACCGACACCTTGGGCCGGTAGGCGCTGTCAGCCTGCACCGGCAGGAACTCACGGCGGCGCTTGTGTATCCAGACTGCCTCGGCCAGTTCGTGGGCTTCGGTAAGCAGCACGATGAACACGCCCAGCGCACCAAGGGCCAGCAGCACGCCCACGGTCAGGCTGAACCAGGTGCTGTATTGCTGGCTGTAGTCGTAGGCAATCCATACCAGCACCGACCCGCACAGGAAGGTGATGAACGTGAGGAAGGTACGCCCGCGCTGGCGGAGGGCCGAGCCATCGATGAACAGTACCATCAGGGCAATCATGGCCAGCACGACCGAGGCTACGGCCAGGGCACGCCACTGCGGGATCGCCACCACCGGGCCGTCGAAGTTGAACTTCTGCTGGCGCTCGGCGTTGTACACGCCCCAGTAGGCGCCAACCGAGCCTTCGTCGCTGGCCTTCCACGGCTGGTCATAGGCTTCGATGACGAAGTAGTTGTAGCCACGGCGGTTGAGGGTGTTGACCAGGGTACGCAGGTAGATGGCCTGGTCGGCCTGTGTAGCATCGGCGCCGCCGCGCATGCGGCCGTTGCTTGGCCAGCCGACTTCCGACAGCAGCAGGGGTTTGCGCGGGAACTGGTGCCTTAGCTCACGCGCACGGTCGAGCACGAACTCGACCGAATCCTTCATCGGCACGAACTCCCAGTACGGCAGGATGTGCGCGGCAATCAGGTCGACGTGCTTGGCAATCTCCGGGTTTTCCTTCCAGATGTGCCATTGTTCACTGGTGGTCACGGGGACCTTTACGGCTGCGCGTACCCGGTCCAGGTATTTGATCAGGTTTTCCGGGGTGACTTCTTCACGGAACAGCGCCTCGTTGCCGACCACCACCCGCACCACGCTGCGCGAGGTGTTGGCCAGCTGGATAGCGGTGGCGATTTCGCGCTCGTTGCGCTCCAGGTCCGGGCTGATCCAGATGCCCAGCGTCACCCGCAGGCCGAACTCTTCGGCTAGGCGCGGGATGTCGGCCTGGGTGCCCTCCACGGTATAGATACGGATGCTGTCGGTCAGTTTGCTCAACTGCTCCAGGTCCTGGCGCATCTCATCGTCTGTGGGGTACTGGCCCTTCTGCGGGCTTTCACCCAGGCGGAACGGCGAATACGAAAAGCCAGAGATCTGCTCTGGCCAGGCGGGGGCGGAAACCGGGCGGTTGATCAGTGCCCAGAACCCGGTAAACAAGGCGGCGATGGCCAGGACCACGACCAGGTTCAGGCCGAATTTACGTGAAGACATTGTCATCCATATCTGAGGAGGTGATAGGACATTAAAGCAGGGTTGGTAGTGTCTTTCCTAACGATGCAGGCCATGGGCCCGCTGGCATATAATGCGCGCCGGTTTTTTGGGGTATGAACATGAGCACAGAAGATCCACGCTTCGCCGGCGTAGCCCGGCTGTATGGCGACCAGGGGCTGCAGCGCCTGGGCCAGGCCCACGTGGGCGTGGTCGGCATTGGCGGGGTAGGCTCTTGGGTGGCCGAAGCGCTGGCCCGCAGCGGCGTGGGCGAGATCACCCTGTTTGACCTGGACGATGTCTGCGTCAGCAACACCAACCGCCAGGCCCATGCCCTGGAAGGGCAGGTGGGGCGGCCCAAGGTCGAGGTCATGGCCGAGCGGCTGCGGGCGATCAACCCGGCGTGCACGGTGCATGCGGTGGCCGACTTCGTCACCCGCGAGACCATGGCCGAGTACATTACCGAAAACCTCGACTGTGTGATCGACTGCATCGACAGCGTCATGGCCAAGGCAGCGCTGATCGCCTGGTGCCGGCGACGCAAGATCGCCATCGTCACCACCGGTGGTGCCGGCGGGCAGATCGACCCGACACAGATCCAGATCGCCGACCTGAACAAGACCTTCAACGACCCGCTGGCCTCGCGGGTGCGCTCCACCTTGCGCCGTGACTACAACTTCTCGCGCAATGTGAGCCGCAACTATGGCGTGCCGTGCGTGTTTTCCAGCGAGCAGCTGCGGTACCCCAAGGGGGATGGCAGTGTTTGCCTGCAAAAGAGCTTTGTGGGTGAGGGTGTAAGGCTGGATTGCTCGGGCGGCTTTGGCGCGGTGATGATGGTGACCGCGACCTTTGGCATGGTGGCGGCAAGCAAGGCGATCGAGAAGCTGGTAGCCGGTGCGCGGCGGCCGTCCGAGCGTGTCAAACCCGAATAAAACCGCGTGGGGTTCTTCGCGGGCTCGCCCGCTCCCACAGGGACCGCGCAGTGTCCGGGTTAGCGCTGTACCTGTGGGAGCGGGCGAGCCCGCGAAGAAGCCAGAGCCGATTCAACAGGACGCCAACTCCGCCATTCGCTGCAACACCGCATGCAGCCCATTGCTGCGCGACGGCGACAGCTGCCGCTCCAGCCCCAGTTGGGTGAACCACTCCCGCAGGTCGAGCCCAGCCAGTTCTTCACTGGCCAGCCCCTGCACCCGCACCAGCAACAACGCCAGCAATCCGCGCAACAAGCGTGCATCGCTACTGGCCTTGAACTGCCATAGCCCATCAACCTGCTCAGCCACCAGCCATACCAGGCTTTCGCAGCCATGTACCCGGTTGGGCTCGGTCTTTTCGGCGTCATCCAGGGGCTCCAGTCGCTCGCCCCACTGCATCAACAGCCGCGCACGCTGTTCCCAGCCTTTGCCCTGTTGAAAAGCCTCCAGCGCCTGAAGCGCCTGTTCCGGCAGGCTCATCGCAGCAACTCCAGGCCTTGATCCAGCGCTGCAAAGAAGCGCTGCACGTCATCGCTGTCGTTGTACAAGCCCAGCGACACCCGGATTGCGCCCTCCAGGCCCAACCCCTGTAGCAACGGCATGGCGCAATGGTGCCCGGCACGCACGGCGATGCCTTGCTCGGTGAGCAAGTGGGCGATATCGGCGTTGTGCACGCCTTCGATGACAAAGCTGGCCAGGGCTGCCTGTGGCGTACCGAGTACCCGCACGCCCTCGCGATCGGCCAGCCCACGCAGCAGGTGCTGGTGCAGGCTGGTTTCGTGAGCTTCAACTGCCTGGGCATCGAGGCTGGCCAGGTAATCCAGGGTTGCGCCCAGGCCGATCACCCCGGCGATTGGCGGCGTACCCGCCTCGAACCCCAACGGTGCCGGGCGGAAGCTGGCGCTCTGGTACTCGGCCAGTTGCACCATCTCGCCACCGAACTGCCAATGGCGCAGCAGTTCCAGCGCCTGGGCGCGGCCATACAGCACGCCAACCCCGTCCGGGCCATATAGCTTGTGGCTGGAGAACACATAGAAGTCGCAATCCAGTTGCTGCACGTCGTGGCGACCATGCACCACACCCTGGGCACCGTCGACCACCGTCAGCGCGCCTTGGGCGCGGGCATGGGCCAGCAGGGCTGGCAGTGGTTGCCAGGTGCCTAGCACGTTGGAAAGCTGGCTGACCGCCAGCACCCGGGTGCGGGGGCCGATCAGTTGCAGTGCCTGGTTCAGGTCGATACGGCCATGGGCATCCAGCGGTAGAACCACCAGGCGCAGGTTGCGCCGGCGCGCCAGCTGTTGCCAGGGCAGCAGGTTGGCATGGTGCTCCAGCGCGCTGACGGCAATTTCGTCACCGGCTTCGAAGCGGTGTTCCAGGCCATAGGCCAGAAGGTTCAGCGCCGACGTGGCGCCGTGGGTGAACACGACCTGCCGTGAGTCTGCAGCATTCAGCCAGGCGGCAACTTTGTCGCGGCTGGCCTCGAAAGCCTGGGTCGCCAGTGCGCCGGGCAGGTGCTGGGCACGGTGCACGTTGGCTGCGCCATGGCCGTAGTAGTGGCTCAGGGCGTCAAGCAACGCTTGCGGCTTTTGGGTGGTGGCGGCGCTGTCCAGATAGGTCTGGTGCTGCCGTTGCAGGGCGGCGATGGCGGGGAAGTCGGCACGCCAGGGGGAGGGCTGGAACATGATCGCGGGGCCTGGAATGAAAATCGGGTCTGGCGTGGTGCCAGACCCGATCTTAACATTTCAACCGCTGAGCGTGCGCTGATCGCGAGCAAGCTCGCTCCTACAGACGCTTGACGATTCTCAGTTGTGGGCGTGCAGCGCCTCGTTCAGCTCGATGGCCGACTTGTGGGTCTTGCACTCCACGGCGCCGTTCAGCGAGTTGCGACGGAACAGCAGGTCGGTTTGGCCGGCCAGGTCGCGGGCCTTGACCACTTTGACCAGCTCGTTGTTCTCGTCCAGCAGGTTCACCTTGGTGCCGGCAGTGATGTACAGGCCGGCTTCAACGGTGTTGCGGTCGCCCAGCGGAATGCCGATACCGGCGTTGGCGCCGATCAGGCAGCCTTCGCCTACCTTGATGACGATGTTGCCGCCACCGGACAGGGTGCCCATGGTCGAGCAGCCGCCGCCCAGGTCCGAGCCCTTGCCGACGAACACGCCAGCGGACACGCGGCCTTCGATCATGCCTGGGCCTTCGGTGCCAGCGTTAAAGTTGACGAAGCCTTCGTGCATGATGGTGGTGCCTTCGCCGATGTAGGCGCCCAGGCGCACACGGGCGGTGTCGGCGATACGCACGCCGGCCGGCACCACGTAGTCGGTCATTTTCGGGAACTTGTCCACCGAGAACACTTCCAGCAGTTCGCCTTTCAGGCGCGCTTCCAGTTGCAGCTCGGCCAGTTCGGCCAGGTCGACCGCGCCCTGGTTGGTCCAGGCCACGTTCGGCAGCAGCGGGAAGATGCCGGCCAGGCTCACACCGTGCGGCTTGACCAGGCGGTGCGACAGCAGGTGCAGCTTGAGGTAGGCCTCTGGAGTCGAGGTCAGGGCAGCGTCTTCGGCCAGCAGGGTGGCGACCAGCGGCTTGTGGCTCTCGGCCAGGCGGGTCAACAGGGCGGCCTGGGCAGCGTCAACGCCTTTCAGGGCTTCGGCCAGTTGCGCGGCCTGGCCATTGCTGAAAGCGATAGCCTGGTTGCCACCTTCATAACCGAGCACAGGGGCGACGGCGGCGATCAGTTCGGCGCTTGGGTTGAGCAGGGGTTGTGCGTAGAACACTTCCAGCCAGTTGCCCTGGCGGTTCTGGGAGCCGACACCGAAGGCCAGGCTGAACAGGGTATTGGACATGTGATTACCTCGTGCGAAATAGGGTAGGGGCTCAGGCCAGGGCAGCGGCGTACAGGTCGGGCTTGAAGCCGACCAGGGTGCGCGCGCCAAGGTCCAGCACCGGGCGTTTGATCATCGACGGCTGGGCCAGCATCAGCTCGACGGCCTTGGCCTGGTCGAGGTCGGCCTTGCTGGCGTCGTCCAGCTTGCGGAAGGTAGTGCCGGCACGGTTGAGGATGACTTCCCAGCCGTGCTCGTCGCACCAGCGGTTCAGGCTGTCACGGTCGATGCCTTGGGTCTTGTAGTCGTGGAATTCGTAGGCGATGGCCTTGTCTTCAAGCCAGGTACGCGCCTTTTTCATGGTGTCGCAGGCTTTAATGCCGTAGAGCGTGTAGGTCATTGTGTGCATTGGGGGTGCAGGTTGCCCCAATCTCTCCGTTTTCCGAATGTCAGTCGCGGGATTATGCGGGAACGAAAGGGTGAGCGCCACGGGGGGGGCATGTCTTGAGGTTTTTGGTGCTTGTGAGAGGTGCCTGCCTTGAAAGTTTTAGCGCCCACGAGATCGAGCGCCGCCCGCGCGGCGCTCGATATCAGCAGCCCCACAGCACCCAAGGCATGCACCTCCAAGCCAATCCGTGGCTAAACCTGCACTGCGCACAAGGCGTAAGCATCATCATGTTACACATTCCCCCGCCACCTGCGACTATCGTGCAGCGGCCCTGGTTTGCCCATCCCCGCTAACATATTGTTTCAATGGCGATGTTTCGCCCTGCTATCGTTTCTGGTTCACAAAGGAAGCTTTCCCGGATGCAGTCCGCCTACACCGTCCTCATCCTGCTGACGCTGGTCAGCCTGTCGAAGCTGGTCGGCCGCGTGATTCCGCTGCCCCTGCCGCTGGTGCAGATCGCTGCCGGTGCCTTGCTGGCCTTGCCGACACTGGGCCTGCATGTGGCCCTGGACCCCGAGTTGTTCCTGTTCCTGTTTTTGCCGCCATTGCTGTTTGCCGACGGCTGGCGCATCCCCAAGCGTGAGTTGTGGCGCATTCGCGGACCCGTGGTGGCGCTGGCGGTCGGGTTGGTGCTGTTTACCGTGGTCGGGGCCGGCTACTTCATTCACTGGCTGCTGCCGAGCATCCCGCTGCCGGTGGCCTTCGCCCTGGCGGCGGTGCTGTCGCCAACCGACGCCGTGGCGGTTTCTGCCATCGCCCAGGACCGCCTGCCCACCCCGCTGATGCACATGTTGCAGGGGGAGGCGCTGATGAACGACGCATCGGGCCTGGTAACGTTCAAGTTTGCCCTGGCAGCGGCGATCACCGGGGTGTTCTCGCTGACCGATGCAAGCTTCAGTTTCGTTCTGGTGGCGCTTGGTGGCCTGGCGGTGGGTGTGGCCCTCAGCTGGCTGGTCGGTCGCCTGCGCACCTGGATGATCGCCCGTGGCTGGGACGACCCGGCCACCCACGTGGTGTTCATGTTGTTGCTGCCGTTCGCCGCCTACGTGCTGGCCGAACGCCTGGGCGTATCGGGCATTCTTTCGGCAGTGGCGGCCGGCATGATGCAAAGCTGGCTCGACCTGCTACCACGCCAGACCAGTACCCGCCTGCTGAATCGCAGCGTCTGGTCTTTGCTGGAATTCGCCTTCAATGGCCTGATTTTCCTGCTGCTGGGCCTGCAGTTGCCGGACATCATCAAGGCGGTAGTCAGCCACGAAACCACCGTTTGGCCGACCCTGGCCTACCGCTGCCTGGACGTGGTGGCGATCTTTGCCGCTTTGATCCTGTTGCGGTTCGTCTGGGTACAGAGCATCTGGCGCTCGATCGGCGTGGTGCGCCGCTGGCGCGGCAAACCGGCGCTGGTGCTGATGCCTACGGCGCGCTCCTGCTGGTTGCTGACTTTGGGCGGTGTGCGCGGTGCGGTGACCCTGGCGGGTGTGATGTCGGTGCCGTTGCTGATGGGTGCGGGCAAGGCCTTCCCTGAGCGCGACTTGCTGATCTTCATTGCCGCCGGGGTGATCCTGCTGTCGTTGATCAGTGCCTGCATCGCGCTGCCGATATTGCTGCGCGGCGTGACCAAGAGCCCGGACGAGCGCTTGCACCAGGAAGTGCAGGAGGCGTGGCGGCGCACCGCCGAGGCGGCGATCCATGCCCTGGAGGCGGAGGAGGTCGTTGACAGCAATGCCCCGCAGGATGCTGCGCAGGCGACCCTGGCGACCGAGCTGAAGGCACGGCTGATGGCTGAATACCGGGATGAGCTGGACAGCTATAACGACAGTGCCGAGGCCAAGGCCCTGGCCGAACAGATGGACTTGCTGGAGCGGCGCTTGCGCCTGCGAGCGCTAAGGGCGCAGCGGCTGGAGCTGTACAACCTGCATCGCCAGCATGAGGTGGGTGATGAAGTGGTGCGCCAGGTGCTGGGGGAGCTGGATATGAGCGAGGCGAACCTGGGGCAGGTCAAGTAGAGCCTATCAAGGCCATTCGCGGGCACGCCCGCTCCCACAGGTCATGCGCTGCATTTGAAATCAATGCAGCATCTGTGGGAGCGGGCATGCCCGCGAATGGGGCTGTCAGCGGGTTTGCATAAAAGCGCGAATCCGCTCTGCCGCCTCGATGCATTCGGCCAGCGGTGCCACCAGCGCCATGCGCACGCGTCCGGCGCCCGGGTTCACGCCATCGACCTCACGTGACAGGTACGACCCCGGCACCACCGTCACATGCTGTGCCTCGAACAGGTCACGGGTGAACGCGGCATCGTCACCCGGCACCTTGGCCCACAGGTAGAAACTGCCGTCCGGGCGTTGCACGTCCAGCACCGGTTGCAGGATGTCCAGCACGGCATCGTACTTGGCGCGGTACTGGTCGCGGTTTTCGCGCACATGCGCCTCGTCCTGCCAGGCAGCAATGCTGGCCAGCTGGGTTTGCACCGGCATGGCGCAGCCGTGGTAGGTGCGGTACAGCAGGAACGGCTTGATGATCTGGGCGTCGCCCGCCACGAAGCCCGAGCGCAGGCCCGGCAGGTTCGAGCGCTTGGACAGGCTGTGGAACACCACGCAGCGCTTGAAGTCGCTGCGGCCCAGCTCGGCGCAGGCGGTCAGCAGGCCAGGTGGTGGTGCATCCTCGTCGAAGTACAGCTCGCTGTAGCACTCGTCGGCGGCGATCACGAAATCGTACTCGTCAGCCAGGGCGATCAGTTTCTTCAGGGTTTCCATCGGCACCAGCGCACCGGTGGGGTTGCCCGGCGAGCACAGGAACAGGATCTGGCAGCGCTTCCACACGTCGGCCGGCACGGCGTCGAAGTCGGGGTTGAAACCGTTGGTTTCCAGGCATGGCAAGTAGTGCGGGGTAGCGCCGGCCAGCAGCGCAGCCCCCTCGTAGATCTGGTAGAACGGGTTGGGGCTGACTACCAGGCCGTCATCGGCGCGATTGACCACGGCCTGGGTGAAGGCGAACAGCGCTTCGCGGGTACCGTTGACTGGCAGGATGTGACGGTCGGCGTCCAGCCAGCCGGCCGGCACGCCGAAGCGCCGCTCGCACCACTGGCCGATGGCCTGGCGCAGGGCTGGCAGGCCGATGGTGCTGGGGTATACCGCCAGCTTGTCGAGGTTGTCGGCCATGGCCTGGGCGACGAATGCCGGCGATTCATGCTTCGGCTCGCCGATCGACAGGGCGATGGCGCGTTTGTCCGCCGCAGGCTTCACGCTGCCAAGCAGGGCGCGGAGCTTTTCGAACGGGTAAGGCTGAAGCTGGGTCAAGGCATGGTTCATCGGCGCTAGGTCTCGTCAATCGTCTAATCGTTAAAAGGTCACGCGGGTCGGGCCAGCGTCGCTTCCCTGGCCGGCCTGCAGCTGCTGCACGATGGCTTCCTGCAGGCGGCTGCACAATTGCGGGTCGGACAGCGGCTGGTTGTCGGCATCGGTAATGAAGAACACGTCTTCCACCCGCTCGCCGAGGGTGGCGATCTTGGCGTTCTGCAGCGACAGGTCGAACTCCAGGAAGATCCGCCCCAGCCGGGCCAGCAGGCCGGGGCGGTCGGGTGCGGTGATCTCGAGGATGGTCACCGGCCGCTGGGCATCGTTGAGGATGGTGACCTGCGGCGGGAAGTCGAAGTGCTTGAGCTGGCGTGGTACCCGGCGCTGGATGATGGTCGGGTAGTCCTCGGGGTTGCGCAGTGCCTCGGTCAGGCCGTCGCGTATCTGTTTCACCCGCTGCGGGTTGTCGCCGATCGAGCCGCCGTCGTTGTCCAGCACAATATAGGTGTCGAGTGTGAACTGGCTGCTCGAGGTGATGATGCGCGCGTCGTGAATGTTCAGGTTCAGCTGTGACATGGCGGCCACGGTCACGGCGAAGAAGTCGTGCTGGTCGGGGGCGTAGATGAATATCTGCGTACCGCCCTCGAACTCGCGCTGGGTGGTTTCCTTGATCAGTACCAGTGGCCCGCCATCGGCCGGTTGTTGCAGGATCGCATCGGTGTGCCAGGCCACGTCGGCGGCGGTGTGCTTGAGGAAGTAGTCATCGCCCAGCTGCGACCATAACTGCTCCACGTCGTCCGGGTCGGTGCCCTCGCGCACAAGGATGTCCAGCGCTGACGACTGGGTCTGGCGAATCTGCTCTTCGCGGTCCAGCGGGTTTTCCAGGCCGCGGCGCAGGGCGCGCTTGGTCTCGGTGTAGAGCTGGCGCAGCAGGCTGGCCCGCCACGAGTTCCACAAGCTGGGGTTGGTGGCGTTGATGTCGGCCACCGTCAGTACGTAGAGGTAGTCCAGGCGTGTCTCGTCGCCCACGTGCAAGGCAAAGTCGTTGATCACCTGCGGGTCGGACAGGTCCTTGCGCTGGGCGGTGGTCGACATGACCAGGTGGTTCTGCACCAGCCACACGATCAGCCGGCTGTCCCAGGCGGGCAACTGGTGGCGTTCGCAGAACTTCTTTGCATCTACCGCGCCCAGGTCGGAGTGGTCACCTTGGCGGCCCTTGCCGATGTCGTGGTACAGGCCAGCCAGGTAGATCAGCTCGGGTTTGGGCAAGCGGCCCATGAGCTTGCTGGCCAGCGGGAATTTCTCGGACACCGGCGTGTACTGCAGCTTGCGCAGGTGCTTGATGAGGTTGAGGGTGTGCGCATCGACCGTATAGATGTGGAACAGGTCGTGCTGCATCTGCCCGACAATCAGGCCGAACTCCGGCAGGTAGCGGCCAAGGATGCCGTAGCGGTTCATCCGCCGCAGGTTGCGGTGGATGCCGATTTCGCACTTGAACAGCTCGATGAACAGGCTGGTGTTGCGGATATCGGTACGGAAGGTGTCGTCGATCAGGTGCCGGTGCTCGCGCAGCAGGCGCACGGTATCGGCCCGCACGCCCTTGATTTCCGGGTGCTGGGCCATCAGCACGAAAATTTCCAGCATGGCAAATGGTGTGCGCTTGAACACATTCGCGTGGGTGGCCTCTATATAGCCATCATGCAGGCGGAAGCGCGCATTCAGCGGTTGGGTAGTGCCGCTGTCATCGTCGGCGAGGATGACCTCCTCGAAGTGCTGGATGATCAGGTCGCACAGCTGGCTGATGCTCATCACCACCCGGTAGTACTGCTGCATGAACTGCTCGATTGCCCGCTTCGGGTTCTCGTCGCTGTAGCCCAGCAGTGCGGCGATGCTGCGCTGGTGGTCGAACAGCAAGCGGTCCTCGGCACGCCCGGCCAGCATGTGCAGGGCATAGCGCACCCTCCACAGGAAGTCCTGGGACGAGGCCAGCAGTTCATTCTCGCTTTCCAGCAGGAAGCCTTCGCCGGCCAGCGCGTGCAGGTTCAAGGTGCCGTACTGGCGGCGGGCTACCCACAGCACTGTCTGAATGTCGCGCAGGCCACCTGGCGAGCCCTTGACGTTGGGTTCGAGGTTGTATTCGGTGTCGTTGTACTTGTGGTGACGGGCCTTGAGTTCGGCGCGCTTGGCCAGAAAGAAGTCCTTGCTCGGCCACACATGTGCGGTGCTGGTTGCCTCCAGCATGCGCTGGCGCAGGGCCTCGGGGCCGGCAATGGTGCGGCTTTCCATCAGGTTGGTGATTACCGTCAGGTCGGCGCGGGCCTGTTCGGCGCACTCGTCGACGGTGCGCACGCTCTGGCCCACTTCCAGGCCGATGTCCCACAGCAGGGTGAGAAAGCGCTCGATGGCATCGCGGTACTGTTCGTGCTCGGCGGCGCCCAGCAAAATCAACAGGTCGATGTCCGAATGCGGGTGCAGCTCGCCGCGCCCGTAGCCGCCCACCGCGACCAGGGCGATGCCGTTCTGGTCACCCCAGTCGAACTGGTTCCAGGCTTGCTGCAGGATATTGTCGACCAGCCAGGCGCGGGCTTCGATCAGCGGGCGGATTTCCCCGCCGCTGCGAAAGCGCTTGTCGAGTACCTCGCCAGCCTGGCGGATGGCTTTCTTGAAGGCGGCGATAGGGCTCGCCTTCAGGGCCAGTTCCGCCTGGAACTGGCCGCGGTCGAACAGCTCGGGGTCCACCTGGGGCATCGCGTCACGTTCCTGTCGTGGGGTGGCCTATCGGAGTGCGGTCAGGCCGAGACGCGCGGGATGGTGTCGTCCTTGCGCAGGGTGAAGATCTCGTAGCCGGTCGCGGTCACCACCAGGGTGTGTTCCCACTGGGCCGAGAGCTTGCGGTCCTTGGTGATGGCGGTCCAGCCGTCGCCCAGCACCTTGGTGTCTGCCTTGCCCTGGTTGATCATTGGCTCGATGGTGAAGGTCATGCCTTCTTTCAGCTCCATGCCGGTGCCGGCGCGGCCGTAGTGCAGGATCTGCGGCTCTTCGTGGAACACCTTGCCGATGCCGTGGCCACAGAACTCGCGTACCACCGAGAACCCGTTCTTTTCCGCGTGCTTCTGGATCACCTCGCCAATGTCGCCCAGGCGGCAACCTGGCTTGACCAGCTCGATGGCCTTGTACATGCACTCCTGGGTCACCTTGGACAGGCGCTCGGCCCACACCGGTACGGTGCCTACATGGAACATGCGGCTGGTGTCGCCGTGGTAGCCGTCCTTGATCACGGTGACGTCGATGTTCAGCGTGTCACCGTCCTTGAGCGGCTTGTCGTTGGGGATGCCGTGGCAGACCACATGGTTGATCGAGGTGCAGATCGACTTCGGGTAGCCCTTGTAGTTGAGCGGTGCCGGGATGGCCTGCTGGACGTTGACGATATAGTCATGGCACAGGCGGTCGAGTTCTTCGGTGGTGATACCGGGCTTGACGTGTTCTTCGATCATTTCCAGCACTTCAGCGGCCAGGCGGCCGGCGATGCGCATCTTCTCGATGTCTTCTGCAGTCTTGATGGTGACGGTCATTACAGGCTCTCTACGGCGTCGTTTACGGCGCGAACAAACGGGAAAGGCCGGATTCTAGCAGAGCAGGGCGCCGATCGGTCGGGATAAAGGCGGCCAGGCTGCTGTCTATGATTGGCATTCTGGCGCGAAAGCGCGGGTGCTGCAAAAGCCGCTGACGGACGCAACAGTATTCGGGTTCCGTTCGCTCGCGGTCTGTGGTATAAAATGCGCCGCTTTCGGGGTCGACCCCGTCAGCACATAAACCCACACACGTGTCGACACGATGACCTGGGTGCCCCGAGTTGCGAAATTCGCGGGTTGGTCATTGGGATACGTGGAGGCCCAACCCGACTTATCAAGGAACTATCATGTCCCAAGTCAATATGCGCGATATGCTGAAGGCCGGTGTGCACTTCGGCCACCAGACCCGTTACTGGAACCCGAAAATGGGCAAGTACATTTTCGGCGCGCGTAACAAGATCCACATTGTCAACCTGGAAAAAACCCTGCCAATGTTCAACGACGCTCTGTCGTTCGTAGAGCGCCTGGCCCAGGGCAAGAACAAGATCCTGTTCGTCGGCACCAAGCGTTCCGCCGGCAAGATCGTCGCCGAGCAAGCAGCTCGTTGCGGTTCGCCGTACGTTGACCACCGTTGGTTGGGCGGCATGCTGACCAACTACAAGACCATCCGCGCTTCGATCAAGCGTCTGCGCGACCTGGAAACCCAGGCCGAAGACGGCACTTTCGCCAAGCTGACCAAGAAAGAAGCCCTGATGCGCTCCCGCGACCTGGAAAAACTGGATCGCAGCCTGGGCGGCATCAAGGATATGGGCGGTCTGCCAGACGCTCTGTTCGTTATCGACGTTGATCACGAGCGCATCGCGATCACCGAAGCCAACAAGCTGGGCATCCCGGTAATCGGCGTTGTCGATACCAACAGCAGCCCTGAAGGTGTTGACTACATCATCCCGGGTAACGATGACGCCATCCGCGCTATCGAGCTGTACATGACTTCGATGGCTGACGCAGTCATCCGCGGCCGCAACAACGTTGCCGGTGGCACCGAAGTCTACGCTGAAGAAGCGGCTGCACCTGCTGCTGAGTAATTAGGCGCTAGCGTCTACTTGGCACGCAAAAAGGGGGCTCTGCCCCCTTTTTGCCACCTTGAAATCCTGCTGTCAGCATCGGCCCCGCATCATGGGCCCGCTGAAATGAAAACAGCGGATTTGCAGAATTTAACGCCCGTGACGAGCGGGTGGAATGGTTGAAAAACTTTCCAAGAGGATTTTGAAATGGCAGCAATTACTGCAGCGCTGGTAAAAGAACTGCGCGAGCGTACTGGCGAAGGCATGATGGATTGCAAGAAGGCCCTGGAAAAGGCCGGCGGCGACATCGAAAAAGCCATTGACGACATGCGTGCCTCGGGCGCCATCAAGGCCGCCAAAAAGGCTGGCAACGTCGCTGCTGAAGGCGCTATCGCCGTCAAGACCGACGGCAAAGCCGCCGTTCTGCTGGAAGTCAACTCGCAAACCGACTTCCTGGCCCTGCAAGACGACTTCAAGAACTTCGTAGCCGAAAGCCTGGAAGAAGCCTTCGCCCAGAAGCTGACCGACGCTGCACCGCTGATCGCTTCGCGCGAAGCAGCCCGTGAAGCCCTGGTCGCCAAGTGCGGCGAAAACGTCAACATCCGCCGCCTGGTGCGCGTTGAGGGTGACGTTGTAGGTGCTTACCTGCACGGCAACAAGATCGGTGCCGTTGTTGTTCTGAAAGGCGGCGACGTCGAGCTGGCCAAGAACATCGCCATGCACGTTGCAGCGTCGAACCCAGAGTTCCTGGATTCGTCGGAAATCTCCGCCGAGGCCATCGAGCGCGAGAAGAATGTCTTCCTGCAGCTGAACGCCGACAAGATCGCCGGCAAGCCGGAAAACATCGTTGAGAACATGATCAACGGCCGTATCACCAAGTTCAAGGCCGAAGCCTCGCTGAAAGAGCAAGCCTTCGTCATGAACCCGGAAGTCAAAGTCGGCGAGCTGGCCAAGAAGGCCGGTGCTGAAATCGTTTCGTTCACCTACTTCAAAGTAGGCGAAGGCATCGAGAAGCCGGTCGACAACTTCGCTGAAGAAGTTGCTGCCCAGCTGGCTGCTGCCAAGCAGTAAGACAGCGTCGTCTGTCGCCCCAAAGAGGCTGCCCGCTCACGCGCGCAGCCTCTTTGTCAAAGCGGGAGCGGTTTACGAGACCGCTACTCGCTGACGCAGTTGCTGCGTCACGTTAGAGTTACACGCGGGCTCAAGCAGCCTGCCAGAATTTTTTACAAACGCCGCAGGAGAGATTCGCAATGGCTCAGCAGGGCAGTGGTCATCAGGCTCGCTATAAACGCATTCTACTCAAACTTAGCGGCGAGGCCCTGATGGGCTCGGAAGAGTTCGGGATCGACCCGAAAGTCCTGGATCGCATGGCGCTGGAAGTCGGCCAGCTGGTTGGCATCGGTGTTCAGGTCGGTCTGGTGATCGGCGGTGGCAACCTGTTCCGTGGTGCGGCGCTCAGTGCAGCCGGCATGGACCGCGTCACCGGTGACCACATGGGCATGCTGGCGACCGTAATGAACGGCCTGGCCATGCGCGACGCGCTGGAGCGGGCAAACATCACCGCCATTGTCATGTCGGCTATTTCCATGGTTGGTGTGACCGATCACTATGATCGCCGCAAGGCCATGCGCCACCTGAACGCCAAGGAAGTCGTGATTTTCGCTGCCGGTACCGGCAACCCGTTCTTTACCACCGACTCCGCTGCCTGCCTGCGCGCCATCGAAATCGATGCCGACGTGGTATTGAAGGCAACCAAGGTCGATGGTGTATACACTGCAGATCCATTCAAGGACCCGCATGCCGAGAAGTTCGATCATCTGACCTACGATGAAGTGCTGGATCGCAAGCTGGGTGTGATGGACCTGACGGCAATCTGTCTGTGCCGCGACCACAAGATGCCGCTGCGCGTCTTCAACATGAACAAACCCGGCGCCCTGCTGAACATCGTGCACGGCGGCGCGGAAGGAACCCTGATCGAGGAAGTTCAAAAATGATCAACGATATCAAGAAAGACGCCCAGGACCGCATGGGCAAGTCCCTCGAGGCCTTGGCTCGCAACCTGGCGGCAATCCGCACCGGTCGCGCTCACCCAAGCATCCTGGATACCGTCAAGGTCACTGCCTGGGGCAGCGAAATGCCGCTGAACCAGGTCGCCGCGATCACCGTCGAAGACGCCCGCACCCTGAAGATCGTCGCTCACGACAAGAACCTCAGCGCTGCCATCGAAAAGGCCATCCTCACCTCCGACCTGGGCCTGAACCCGTCCAGCGCTGGTACCACTATCCGTGTCCCGATGCCGGCACTGACCGAGGAAACCCGCAAGGGTTACACCAAGCAGGCCAGTGGTGTGGCCGAGGACGCCAAGGTAGCCGTGCGCAACGTGCGCCGTGATGCCCTGGGTGACCTGAAGAAGCTGACCAAGGACAAGGAAATCAGCGAAGACGAAGAACGTCGTGCCGCGGACGAGATCCAGAAGCTGACCGACAAGTTCATTGCCGAAGTCGATGCTGCGTACAAAGCCAAGGAAAAGGACCTGATGGCCGTCTAAGGCCGGGGTTTTTTAATGGAAAAGTCCAAGTTGGCGGCACCGTCCTCGGTGCCGCGTCATGTCGCGATCATCATGGATGGCAACAACCGCTGGGCGAAAAAGCGCCTGCTGCCCGGCGTTGCCGGGCACAAGGCGGGTGTCGACGCCGTTCGCGCGGTGATCGAAGTCTGTGCCAAGTCCGGGGTCGAGGTGCTGACCCTGTTTGCGTTCTCCAGTGAAAACTGGCAGCGCCCCGCCGAAGAGGTGGGTGCGCTGATGGAGCTGTTCTTCTCGGCCCTGCGCCGCGAGGCCAAGCGCCTCAACGAGAACAACATCAGCCTGCGCATCATCGGTGATCGTTCGCGGTTCCATCCTGAATTGCAGGCTGCCATGCGCGAGGCCGAGGCGCTGACCGCCGGCAACAACCGCTTCATCCTGCAGATCGCAGCCAATTATGGCGGCCAGTGGGACATCGCTCAGGCCGCACAGCGGCTGGCGCGGGAAGTGCAGGCCGGGCACCTTCGCCCGGAAGACATCACCCCGGGTCTGCTGCAGACCTGCCTGGCAACCGGCGAGTTACCGCTGCCGGACCTGTGCATTCGCACCGGTGGTGAGCACCGCATCAGCAATTTCCTGTTGTGGCAGCTGGCCTACGCCGAGCTGTATTTCTCCGACCTGTACTGGCCGGACTTCAAACACGAGGCCATGCGCAATGCCCTGGCCGATTTCGCTTCGCGCCAGCGCCGCTTCGGTAAGACCAGCGAGCAGGTCGAGGCTGGAGCTCGTGCTTAATGCTTAAACAACGCATCATTACTGCGCTGATCCTGCTGCCGATCGCGCTGGGCGGCTTCTTCCTGCTCAACGGTGGGGATTTCGCCCTGTTCATCGGCTTCGTGGTCACCCTTGGTGCCTGGGAGTGGGCGCGTCTGGCCGGGTTGATGGCTCAGCCGCTGCGCATCGCCTATGCCTTGGTGGTCGCCGGGGCGCTGATGTTGCTGTACATCCTTCCGGAGCTGGCACCCTGGGTCTTGGGCGCTGCGGTGATCTGGTGGGGCCTGGCCACTTGGCTGGTGCTTACTTATCCGCGCAGCAGCGAGCTGTGGGCCAGTGCAGCCTGCCGGTTGCTGATTGGCCTGCTGGTATTGTTGCCGGCCTGGCAGGGGTTGGTGCTGCTCAAGCACTGGCCACTGGGCAACTGGCTGATCCTCTCGGTCATGGTGCTGGTCTGGGCTGCCGACATCGGCGCGTACTTCTCTGGCCGGGCGTTTGGCAAGCGCAAGCTCGCACCACGGGTCAGCCCTGGCAAAAGCTGGGAAGGCGTTTATGGCGGCCTGGCCGTCAGCCTGTTGATTACCCTGGGTGTCGGCATCAGCCGCGACTGGGGTTTTGGCCAGCTCTTGCTGGGCCTGCTGGGCGCCGCGTTGCTGGTGATGTCCTCGGTGGTCGGTGACCTGACCGAGAGCATGTTCAAGCGCCGTTCCGGTATCAAGGACAGCAGCAACCTGCTGCCTGGCCATGGCGGTGTGCTTGACCGTATCGACAGCCTTACTGCGGCGATCCCGATCTTCGCGGTGTTGCTGTGGGCTGCCGAATGGGGTGTGATGTGAGTCGCCCGCAACGTATTACCGTGCTCGGGGCCACCGGTTCCATCGGCCTGAGCACGCTGGATGTGATTGCGCGCCATCCCGATCGGTACCAGGTGTTTGCGCTCAGCGGCTATTCGCGTATCGATGAGTTGCTGGCCCTGTGCGTGCGTCATCGCCCGGCGTTCGCCGTGGTGCCGAGCGCCGAGGCCGCTGTGCGGCTGCGCGAAGGCCTGGCTGCGGGCGGTTGCGCTACCGAAGTGCTGGAGGGCGAGGCCGGGCTTTGCCAGGTGGCCTCGGCAGCGGAAGTAGACACCGTGATGGCTGCCATTGTCGGTGCTGCGGGCCTGCGCCCTACCTTGGCGGCTGTCGAGGCGGGCAAGAAGGTGTTGCTGGCCAACAAGGAAGCGCTGGTGATGTCCGGCGCGCTATTCATGGATGCGGTGCGGCGCAGTGGTGCTGTGCTGTTGCCAATCGACAGCGAGCACAACGCGATATTCCAGTGCATGCCGGGTGACTACGCGCGTGGCTTGAGCGCTGTGGGTGTGCGTCGAATCCTGCTGACTGCTTCGGGTGGCCCGTTCCGCGAGACGCCGGTCGAGGCGTTGCTGGATGTGACCCCAGAGCAAGCCTGTGCACACCCTAACTGGTCCATGGGGCGCAAGATCTCGGTGGATTCGGCCAGCATGATGAACAAGGGGCTTGAGCTGATCGAGGCCTGCTGGTTGTTCGATGCCGTGCCGGCCAAGGTCGAGGTGGTGGTGCATCCGCAGAGCGTGATCCACTCCCTGGTCGACTATGTGGATGGTTCGGTGCTCGCGCAGTTGGGTAACCCGGACATGCGCACGCCTATTGCCAACGCGCTGGCCTGGCCTGAGCGGATCGATTCCGGGGTGGCGCCGCTGGACCTGTTTGCCATCGCCCGCCTGGATTTCCAGGCGCCCGACGAACAGCGGTTCCCTTGCCTGCGCCTGGCGCGGCAGGCTGCCGAGGCCGGTAACAGTGCGCCCGCCGTGCTTAACGCGGCCAACGAAGTGGCAGTCGAGGCATTTCTTGAGCGGCGTATCCGCTTCCCGGAGATCGCGGGTATGATCGAACAGGTGCTCGACCAGGAGCCCGTCGTGCCGCTGCCGTCGCTGGATGCAGTGTTCGCCGCCGACCAGCGGGCCCGGGAGCTTTCCCGTGAGTGGCTGAGGCGTCACGGTCGTTGATGCAGGCCCACCATGTTTCGTGAGGGGGCCGGGCATGATGCCGGCCCGCTGAACATCATTCGGAGATGGACATGACAGCGCTCTACATGATTATCGGCACCCTCGTGGCCTTGGGTGTGCTGGTCACCTTCCACGAATTCGGCCACTTCTGGGTGGCGCGCCGCTGTGGCGTCAAGGTGCTGCGCTTCTCGGTGGGCTTCGGCATGCCGCTGCTGCGCTGGCATGACCGCCACGGCACAGAGTTCGTGGTTGCAGCGATCCCGCTGGGTGGCTACGTGAAGATGCTCGACGAGCGCGAGGGCGATGTGCCGCCAGCGCTGGCTGATCAGTCGTTCAACCGCAAGTCGGTGCGCCAGCGTATTGCAATTGTTGCTGCCGGTCCGATCGCCAACTTCCTCCTGGCCATCCTGTTCTTCTGGCTGCTGGCCATGCTCGGTACCCAGCAGCTACGCCCGGTAATCGGTGCGGTCGATAGTGGCAGCCTGGCAGCATCGGCGGGCCTGACCGCAGGTCAGGAAATCGTCTCTATCGACGGCAAGCCGACCAACGGTTGGTCTGCGGTCAACCTGCAGCTGGTGCGTCGTTTGGGTGAGAGTGGCACCTTGCAGGTTGGCGTGCTCGACGAGGGCGCTACTGCCGAGCGGCAGCTGCAGGTCAAGCTGGACAGCTGGCTGAAGGGCGCCGATGAGCCGGACCCGATCCAGTCGCTGGGGCTGCACCCTTGGCGCCCGGCGATTACGCCGGTGCTGGCCGAGATCGACCCCAAGGGGCCGGCTGCTGCTGCGGGCCTGAAGACCGGTGACAAGCTGCTGGCCCTCGATGGCATGGCGGTGAGCGAATGGCAGCAAGTGGTTGACCATGTGCGTGCCCGGCCGGATGCCCGGGTGATGGTGCATCTGCAGCGCGACGGTGTCGCACTGGACGTGCCGGTGACCCTGGCCCGCAAGGGTGAGGGCAAGGCGGTCGGTGGCTATCTGGGGGCAGGGGTAAAAGGTGGCGAATGGCCTGCCAGCATGCTCCGTGAGGTGAGCTATGGCCCGTTGGACGCGGTAGGCGAGGGCTTGTCCCGCACTTGGAACATGAGTGTGCTGACCCTTGAATCGCTGAAGAAAATGCTGTTCGGGGAGCTCTCGGTAAAAAACTTGAGTGGACCGATAACCATTGCTAAAGTGGCGGGCGCTTCAGCCCAGTCCGGCGTGGGGGATTTCCTGAATTTCCTGGCCTACCTGAGCATTAGCCTGGGGGTTCTTAACCTGCTGCCCATTCCTGTACTGGATGGGGGGCATTTGCTGTTTTATCTGGTCGAGTGGGCGCGCGGTCGTCCGCTGTCGGATCGGGTGCAAGGTTGGGGGGTCCAGATCGGTATCAGTTTGGTCGTAGGGGTGATGTTGCTCGCCCTGATCAACGATCTGGGTCGACTATAAAGCTTCGCTCAATTGCGAACCTGCCGTCTTCTTGCGGCGGGTTGTTTATTGCCAGTTGGAATAAAAGGACTTCATGAAACGTCTGCTGCTAACTGCGGTCATGTCCGCACTGATGATCGCTGAAGTTCACGCCGAGTCCTTCACCATCTCCGATATTCGCGTCAACGGCCTGCAGCGGGTTTCCGCCGGCAGTGTCTTCGGTGCCTTGCCGCTGAACGTCGGCGATCAGGCCGATGACCGCCGCCTGGTGGACTCGACGCGTTCCCTGTTCAAGACCGGGTTCTTCCAGGACATCCAGTTGAACCGCGATGGCAATGTGCTGATCATCAACGTGGTCGAGCGCCCGTCGGTGTCGAGTATCGAGATCGAAGGCAACAAGGCGATCAGCACCGAAGACCTGATGAAAGGCCTGAAACAGTCGGGCCTGGCCGAAGGCGAGATCTTCCAGCGTGCCACGCTCGAAGGCGTGCGTAACGAACTGCAGCGCCAGTACGTGGCCCAGGGCCGCTACTCGGCCGAGGTCGACGCCGAAGTGGTGCCGCAGCCGCGCAACCGCGTGGCGCTGAAGATCAAGATCAACGAAGGCACCGTCGCTGCCATCCAGCACATCAACATCGTTGGCAACAACGTGTTCGACGATGAAACCCTGGGGCAGCTGTTCGAGCTGAAGACCACCAACTGGCTGTCGTTCTTCAAGAACGATGACAAGTACGCCCGCGAAAAACTGTCCGGTGACCTGGAGCGCCTGCGTTCCTACTACCTGGACCGCGGCTACATCAACATGGACATCGCCTCTACCCAGGTGTCCATCACGCCAGACAAGAAACACGTGTACATCACCGTCAACATCAACGAAGGCGAGAAGTACACCGTTCGTGACGTGAAGCTGTCCGGTGACCTGAAAGTGCCGGAAGACCAGGTCAAGTCGCTGCTGCTGGTGCAGCCGGGCCAGGTATTCTCGCGCAAGGTGATGACCACCACGTCCGAGCTGATCACCCGTCGCCTGGGTAACGAAGGCTATACCTTCGCCAACGTCAACGGCGTGCCACAGCCGAACGACCAGGACCATACGGTCGACATCATGTTCGTGGTCGACCCGGGCAAGCGTGCCTACGTGAACCGCATCAACTACCGCGGCAACACCAAGACCGAAGACGAAGTACTGCGTCGCGAAATGCGCCAGATGGAAGGCGGCTGGGCGTCGACCTACCTGATCGACCAGTCCAAGACCCGTCTGGAGCGCCTGGGCTTCTTCAAGGAAGTCAACGTCGAGACCCCAGCGGTGCCAGGCACCGACGACCAGGTTGACGTCAACTACAGCGTTGAAGAGCAGGCATCCGGTTCGATCACCGCCAGCGTCGGCTTCGCCCAGAGCGCGGGCCTGATCCTGGGTGGTTCGATCAGCCAGAGCAACTTCCTGGGTACCGGTAACAAGGTGTCGGTCGGCCTGACCCGTTCGGAATACCAGACCCGCTACAACTTCGGCTTCGTCGATCCCTACTTCACTGCCGATGGCGTCAGCCTGGGCTACAACGCGTTCTACCGCAGCACCGACTACGACGACCTCGACGTCGACGTGGCCAGCTATGCGGTGGACAGCTTGGGTGCCGGCGTCAGTCTGGGTTACCCGATCAGCGAAACCTCGCGCCTGACCTATGGCCTGAGTGTGCAGCAGGACAAGATCAAGACCGGCAAGTACACCGTTAACGAGATCTTCGACTTCCTCGACCAGGAAGGCGACAACTTCCTCAACTTCAAGGCTTCGATCGGCTGGTCCGAGTCGACCCTGAACAAGGGCGTGCTGGCGACCCGTGGTCACTCGCAAAGCCTGACCCTGGAATCCACGATTCCGGGCAGCGACTTGTCGTTCTTCAAGCTCGACTACCGTGGCCAGCTGTTCCAGCCGATCAACAATGATTACACCCTGCGCCTGCATACCGAGCTGGGCTACGGTGATGGTTACGGCAGCACCTCGGGGCTGCCGTTCTACGAGAACTACTTCGCGGGCGGTTTCAACTCTGTCCGCGGCTTCAAGGACAGCAGTCTGGGCCCTCGTAGCACCCCGAGCATTGGGGCAGAGGATCCTAGCGGTAACGGTAAGCCGGGCACCATTCGTGACCCGGACCAGGACCCGCTGCCGTTCGGTGGTAACGTGTTGGTCCAGGGTGGTGTCGAGTTACTGTTCCCGCTGCCGTTCGTCAAGGACCAGCGCTCGCTGCGCACTTCCGTGTTCTGGGATGTGGGTAACGTGTTCGACACCAATTGCGGCAGCAAGCCTGATTGCCAGAAGGTCGGTTTCTCGGGCATGGCCAGCTCGGTCGGTCTGGGCGTGACCTGGATTACCGCACTGGGCCCGCTTAGCTTCAGCCTGGCAATGCCAATCAAGAAGCCGGACGATGCCGATACCCAGGTGTTCCAATTCTCTCTGGGCCAGACCTTCTAAGGTCGGCCCCTGCTTAATGACAACGGTTTATCCAGGAGTGCATCGTGCGTAAATTGGCTCAACTGGCCGTAGTGGCCGCGGCGCTTGTCGCCACCCCGGCGTTCGCCGAAATGAAAGTTGCCGTGCTGAACTATCAGATGGCCCTGCTTGAATCGGATGCCGCCAAGAAGTACGCGGTCGATGCCGAGAAAAAATTCGGCCCGCAACTGACCAAGCTGAAAAGCCTGGAAAGCAGCGCCAAGGGCATCCAGGATCGCCTGATCAAGGGCGGCGACAAGATGCAGCAGCAGGAGCGTGAGCGCCTGGAGCTGGAATTCAAGCAAAAGGCCCGTGACTTCCAGTTCCAGTCCAAGGAGCTGAACGAAGCCAAGGCCGTTGCCGACCGCGACATGCTCAAGCAGCTGAAGCCGAAGCTGGATGGCGCCGTCGAGGAAGTGATCAAGAAGGGCGGTTTCGACCTGGTCCTCGAGCGTGGTGCGGTCATCGATGTCAAACCTCAGTACGACATCACCCGCCAGGTCATCGAGCGCATGAACCAAGCCCGTTGATATGAGTGTGACCATGACGCTAGGCCAGCTGGCCGAGGCCCTCGGTGCCACCCTCAAGGGGCCCGAGGCGTTGCAGATTACCGGGCTGGCCACCTTGCAGGAGGCAGGCCCCGGTCAATTGAGCTTCCTCGCCAACCCGCAGTACCGCAAATACCTGGATAACTGCCAGGCGGGTGCGGTATTGCTCAAGGCTACGGATGCCGAAAGTTTCGCTGGCAATGCCCTGATCGTGGCCGACCCATACCAGGCGTATGCGCGTATTTCCCACCTGTTCGACCCTAAACCCAAGGCTGTGGCGGGAATCCATCCCAGCGCCGTGGTGGCTGAGGACGCGCAGGTGCACGCCAGCGCCAGTATCGGGCCGTTCGCGGTTGTCGAAAGCGGTGCGCGCATCGAGGCTGATGTCAGCATCGGCGCACATTGCTTCATCGGTGCGCGTTGCGTTGTAGGCGAAGGCGGTTGGCTGGCGCCGCGGGTGACCTTGTATCACGACGTCACCATCGGCAAGCGCGTGGTCATCCAGTCGGGTGCCGTGATCGGCGGCGAAGGCTTCGGCTTTGCCAATGAGAAAGGCATCTGGCGCAAGATCGCCCAGATTGGCGGCGTCACCATTGGTGATGACGTGGAAATCGGTGTCAATACAGCCGTAGACCGTGGCGCGCTGTCCGACACGCGGATCGGTGACGGGGTAAAACTCGACAACCAGATCCAGATCGCCCACAACGTGCAGATCGGTGACCACACGGCCATGGCCGCTTGCGTGGGCATTTCCGGCAGTACGCGCATCGGCAAGCATTGCATGCTGGCCGGCGGCGTAGGCCTGGTAGGGCACATTGATATTTGCGATAACGTATTTGTTTCCGGGATGACCATGGTAACCCGTTCGATCACCGAACCCGGTTCCTATTCATCCGGCACAGCCATGCAGCCATTGGCTGACTGGCGCAAGAGCGCTGCGCGTATCCGTCAGCTCGATGACATGGCCAAGCGTCTCCAGCAGCTGGAAAAACGCGTCGATACCGTGACCTCAGGTGGCCTGCCGACATCAGAAGGCTGATACCATTCCCTGAGCAAGAGTGAACAGTCGCTAGTGGCTCCTCTTTGGATTGCAAAAGGAGCGTGTGGTCAGCACCTGCGCTCCCTATTCTTATTACAGGCTTCCCCCCCGAAATGATGGACATCAACGAGATTCGCGAATACCTGCCTCACCGTTACCCGTTCCTGCTGGTGGACCGGGTGACGGATCTGGACTTCGAGGCCCAGAGCATTCGTGCCTACAAGAATGTCAGCATCAACGAGCCGTTCTTC
Source organism: Pseudomonas sp. NPDC008258 (assembly GCF_042956345.1). Lineage (NCBI taxonomy): Bacteria > Pseudomonadati > Pseudomonadota > Gammaproteobacteria > Pseudomonadales > Pseudomonadaceae > Pseudomonas > Pseudomonas sp. NPDC008258. Next base: position 30,095 of record NZ_JBIBGE010000012.1, on the reverse strand, counting down.
AACGGCCATTTCCCGGCGCACCCGATCATGCCGGGCGTGCTGATCATCGAGGCAATGGCCCAGGCGGCCGGGATTCTCGGTTTCAAGATGCTCGACGCCAAGCCGGCTGATGGCACCCTGTACTACTTTGTCGGTTCCGACAAGCTGCGCTTCCGCCAGCCGGTACTGCCGGGCGACCAGCTGGTGCTGGAAGCCAAATTCATCAGCCGCAAGCGCATGATCTGGAAGTTCGAATGCCGTGCACTGGTTGACGGCAAGGCCGTCTGCTCGGCAGAAATCACTTGCGCGGAACAGTCCCTATGAATTCGATTGACCCTCGGGCCATTATCGACCCGTCGGCCAAGCTGGCCGATGGCGTCGAGGTCGGCCCTTGGTCGATTGTTGGCCCCGATGTGGAAATCGGGGAGGGCACGGTTATCGGCCCGCATGTTGTGCTCAAAGGCCCGACCCGCATCGGCAAGCACAACCGGATCTTCCAGTTTTCCTCTATCGGTGAAGACACCCCGGACCTCAAGTACAAGGGTGAACCGACGCGCCTGGTGATTGGCGACCACAATGTGTTCCGGGAAGGGGTGACCATTCACCGCGGTACCGTTCAGGACCGTGCGGAAACCACCGTGGGTGACCACAACCTGATCATGGCCTATGCCCACATTGGTCACGACAGCGTCATTGGCAACCACTGTATCCTGGTCAACAACACGGCGCTGGCCGGCCATGTGCACGTGGGTGACTGGGCGATCCTGTCCGGCTACACCCTGGTGCACCAGTACTGCCATATCGGCGCCCACGCGTTTTCCGGCATGGGCACGGCAATCGGCAAGGACGTCCCGGCTTTCGTCACCGTGTTCGGCAGCCCGGCCGAAGCCCGCAGCATGAACTTCGAGGGCATGCGCCGCCGCGGTTTCAGCGACGAAGTGATCCACGTGCTGCGTCGTTGCTACAAGATTGTCTACCGTCAGGGTCTGACCGTCGAAGACGCGCTCAAGGAACTGGCCGAAATGGCCGCGCAACACCCTGAGGTCGAACTGTTCCGTCAGTCGATCGTGAACTCCGCCCGCGGCATCACCCGCTGACATGGTCCAGCTTTGCGTAGCCTTGGTCGCAGGTGAGGCCAGCGGCGATATTCTGGGCTCAGGCTTGATGCGTGCCCTCAGGGCCCGTCACCCCGACGTACGTTTCATTGGCGTTGGCGGCCCGCTGATGGAAGCCGAGGGCCTGCAATCGTACTTTCCCATGGAGCGCCTGGCCGTCATGGGCCTGGTCGAAGTGCTGGGGCGCCTGCGCGAGCTGCTCAAGCGCCGCAAGCTGCTTATCCAGACGCTGATCGACGAAAAGCCGGATGTCTTCATCGGCATCGACGCCCCGGACTTCACCCTCAACATTGAACTGAAACTGCGTCAGGTCGGGATCAAGACCGTGCACTACGTCAGCCCGTCGGTCTGGGCCTGGCGGCAAAAGCGCGTGCTGAAAATTCGCGAAGGCTGCGACCTGATGCTGACACTGCTGCCGTTCGAGGCGCGGTTCTACGAAGAGCAGGGTGTGCCGGTGCGCTTTGTCGGTCACCCGCTGGCCGACACCATCCCGCTTGAGGCAGACCGCCCGGCCGCACGTGCAGCGCTAGGGCTGGGCGAGGGGCCGGTGGTGGCCCTGATGCCGGGCAGCCGGGGAGGCGAAGTAGGGCGCCTGGGGGCGTTGTTCCTCGATGCCGCCGAGCATTTGCGCCAGCAAGTGCCAGGCGTGCGCTTCGTGCTGCCATGCGCCAACGCCGCACGGCACGCCCAGGTCGAGCAGATGCTCGAAGGGCGTGAATTGCCATTGACCCTGCTAGACGGCCAGTCTCACCAGGCCCTGGCGGCCTGTGACGCAGTGCTGATCGCGTCGGGCACTGCCACCCTGGAGGCGCTGTTGTACAAGCGTCCAATGGTGGTGGCCTACCGCCTTGCGCCGTTGACCTACTGGATCCTCAAACGCCTGGTGAAGAGCCCCTACGTGTCCTTGCCTAACCTGCTTGCCCAGCGCGAGCTGGTGCCCGAGTTGCTGCAAGACGCGGCTACCAGCGAAGCCTTGGCCAACACCCTTGCCCCGCTCGTGCGCGATGGCAGCCAGCAGACCGAACGTTTCGACGAAATTCATCGCACCCTGCGCCGTGACGCCTCCAACCAGGCGGCGCAAGCGATACTGGCCTTGCTCAAGGACCGCTGACATGCAAATTGGACTGGACTTCAACCTGGTCGAAGACCTGGTTGCCGGCGTTGACGAAGTGGGCCGCGGCCCGCTGTGCGGCGCAGTGGTCACGGCGGCGGTGATCCTTGATCCCGCACGCCCGATCCTCGGCCTGAACGATTCGAAGAAACTCACCGAAGCCAAGCGCGAGGCGTTGTTCGACGAGATCTGCGAAAAGGCCTTGAGCTTCTGCATCGCCCGCGCCGAGGTCGAGGAAATCGACCGCCTGAACATCTTGCAGGCCACCATGCTGGCCATGCAGCGTGCAGTGGAGGGCCTGCACATTACGCCAAAGCTGGCCTTGATCGATGGCAACCGCTGCCCCAAGCTGGCCGTGCCGGCGTCGCCGGTGGTCAAAGGCGATAGCCAGGTGCCGGCCATCGCGGCTGCTTCGATCCTGGCCAAGGTGACCCGTGACCGCGAGATGAGCGCCTTCGAGCTGATCTACCCTGGCTATGGCATGGGTGGGCACAAGGGCTACCCGACCCCGGTGCACCTTGAAGCCCTTGCGCGGCTTGGGCCGACGCCCATTCATCGGCGTTCCTTTGCCCCGGTGCGGGCGGCCTGGGAAGCACGCGAAGGCATCACCGACTCGTTAATCTGATGAACTGGGGCCGCTATGCGGCCCTTCGCGGGCACGCCCGCTCCCACAGGTACAACGCTATCCTCTTGTGGGAGCGGGCATGCCCGCGAAGGGCTGCGAAGCAGCCCCAAAACCCCCGCGCAATTAAGCTACAATCCCGCCCTTGTCGTTCGCCACTGCTACAGGATCTTCCATGTCGGTTCCCTTCGTTCACCTGCGCGTCCACTCCGAATTCTCGCTGGTCGACGGCCTGGTGCGGATCAAGCCGCTGGCCAAGGCGCTGGCGGGGATGAACATGCCGGCGGTGGCGATCACCGACCAGAGCAACATGTGCTCGCTGGTGAAGTTCTACAAGACTGCCATGGGCGCCGGCATCAAGCCGATCTGCGGTGCCGACCTGTGGCTGGCCGGTGCCGACCCGGAAGCGCCGTTGTCGCGTATCTGCTTCCTGGCCATGAACCCAACGGGCTACCGCAACCTCACCGAGTTGATTTCGCGGGGCTGGACCGACGGCCAGCGCAATGGCCTGGTGATCCTCCAGCGTGAATGGATCGCCCCTGCCAGCGAGGGCCTGATTGCCCTGTCAGCAGGCAAGGAAGGCGACATCGGCATGGCCTTGCTGGCCGGCCGGGACGATGAAGCCCAGTCCCTGCTGCAAGACTGGATGGGCATGTTCCCCGAGCGCTTCTACGTCGAAGTGCAGCGCACCAACCGTGCCCGGGACGAAGAGTACGTGCACGCGGCGGTAGCGCTGGCCGACAAATTCGGCGCACCGCTGGTGGCCACCAACGACGTGCGTTTCGTCAAGCAAGCCGACTTCGACGCTCACGAAACCCGCGTGTGCATCGGCGAGGGCTGGACCCTCGACGACCCGCGCCGCCCGCGTGGCTACAGCGACCAGCAGTACCTGAAGTCGGCCGAGGAAATGGCCGAGCTGTTCAGCGACCTGCCCGACGCCATTGCCAACACCGTCGAGATCGCCAAGCGCTGCAACATCCAGGTACAGCTGGGCAAGTATTTCCTGCCCGACTTCCCCACGCCCAACGGCATGGGCATCGACGACTACCTGCGGCATGTGTCCCACGAAGGCCTGGAAGAGCGCCTGGCGGTGCTGTGGCCGAAAGACACCACGCCCAACTACGAAGAAAAGCGCCAGGTCTACCTGGACCGCCTGAAGTTCGAGCTGGACATCATCATCCAGATGGGCTTCCCCGGTTACTTCCTGATCGTTATGGACTTCATCAAGTGGGCCAAGAACAACGACGTGCCGGTAGGCCCGGGGCGTGGTTCGGGTGCCGGTTCGCTTGTGGCCTACGTGCTGAAGATCACCGACCTCGACCCGCTGGCCTATGACCTGCTGTTCGAGCGCTTCCTCAACCCTGAACGTGTTTCCATGCCCGACTTCGACGTCGACTTCTGCATGGACGGCCGTGACCGGGTGATCGACTACGTGGCCGAGGCCTATGGCCGCAACGCGGTGAGCCAGATCATCACCTTCGGCACCATGGCCGCCAAGGCGGTGGTGCGTGACGTGGCGCGGGTGCAGGGCAAGTCCTACGGCCTGGCCGACCGCCTGTCGAAGATGATCCCGTTCGAAGTGGGCATGACCCTGGAGAAAGCCTACGAGCAGGAAGAAATCCTGCGCGACTTCCTCAAGGGTGACGAAGACGCCCGCGAAATCTGGGACATGGCCCTGAAGCTGGAAGGTGTGACCCGGGGTACCGGCAAGCACGCCGGTGGCGTGGTTATCGCCCCGACCAAGCTTACCGACTTCTCGCCGATCGCCTGTGACGAAGAGGGCGGCGGCCTGGTAACCCAGTTCGACAAGGATGACGTCGAGGCGGCCGGCCTGGTGAAGTTCGACTTCCTCGGCCTGCGTACGCTCACCATCATCAAGTGGGCGATGGAGATCATCAACCGCGAGCAGGCCAAGAACAACCTGCCCGACCTCAACATCGACTTCATCCCGCTGGACGACCGCAAGACCTACGAGCTGCTGCAGAAGGCCGAGACCACGGCGGTGTTCCAGCTTGAATCGCGTGGCATGAAGGAGCTGATCAAGAAGCTCAAGCCCGACTGCCTGGAAGACCTGATCGCACTGGTGGCGCTGTTCCGCCCCGGCCCGCTGCAATCGGGCATGGTGGACGACTTCATCAACCGCAAGCACGGCCGCGCCGAGCTGGCTTACCCCCACTCCGACTACCAGTATGAAGGCCTCAAGCCGGTACTGGCACCGACCTACGGCATCATCCTGTACCAGGAACAGGTGATGCAGATTGCCCAGGTCATGGCGGGCTATACCCTGGGCGGCGCCGACATGCTGCGCCGGGCAATGGGTAAGAAAAAGCCCGAGGAAATGGCCAAGCAGCGCGGCGGTTTCATCGAGGGTTGCGTCGCCAACAATATCGACGCGGACCTGGCCGGTAACATCTTCGACCTGGTAGAGAAGTTCGCAGGCTACGGCTTCAACAAATCCCACTCCGCTGCCTATGGCCTGGTGTCGTACCAGACCGCCTGGCTGAAAACCCACTACCCGGCGCCGTTCATGGCCGCGGTACTGTCGGCGGACATGCACAACACCGACAAGGTGGTGGTGCTGGTCGAGGAAGTACGCAGCATGAAGCTGCGCCTCGACGCGCCGGACGTGAACTTCTCCGACTTCAAGTTCACCGTGAACAACGATGGCCGTATCGTCTACGGCCTGGGCGCGATCAAGGGCGTCGGCGAAGGCCCGGTGGAGGCCATTGTCGAAGCCCGTGCCCAGGGCGGGCCGTTCAAGGACCTGTTCGATTTCTGTGAACGCATCGACCTCAAGCGGGTCAACAAACGTACCCTCGATGCGCTGGTGCGCAGCGGCGCACTTGACCGCCTGGGCCCGCATTTCCATGACGAGATCAAGGCCTACCAGGCCAACATCGACATCAACCGGGCGACCTTGCTCTCGGCGCTGGGCGAAGCCATCAAGGCCGCCGAGCAGGCCGCGCATACCGCTGACAGTGGCCACGTCGACCTGTTCGGCAGCATGTTCGACGCTGTGGATGTCGATGTTTACGCCAACCACCGCAAGGTGCGCGAACTGACCCTGAAGGAGCGCCTGAAGGGCGAGAAGGACACCCTGGGCTTGTACCTCACCGGTCACCCGATCGACGAGTACGAGACCGAGATCCGCCGTTTTGCCCGCCAGCGCATCATCGACCTCAAGCCGTCACGCGAAACCCAGACCATCGCCGGCATGATCATTGCGCTGCGGGTGATGAAGAACAAGAAGGGCGACAAGATGGGCTTCGTTACCCTGGATGATCGCTCCGGGCGCATCGAGGCCTCGCTGTTTGCCGATGCCTACATCGCGGCACAGTCCTTGCTGCAGAACGATGCCATGGTGGTAGTGGAGGGCGAGGTCAGCAACGACGACTTCTCCGGTGGCCTGCGCCTGCGGGTGAAGCAAGTGATGACCATGGAAGACGCACGTACCAAGCTGGCCGAAAGCCTGCGCCTGAAGGTGGCACACGAAGCGCTCAAGGGCGACCGCCTGAAGTGGCTGGGTGAACTGATTACACGCCATCGCGGTGCTTGCCCGATCACCCTGGAATACACCGGCAGCGACGCCAAGGCCATGCTGCAGTTCGGTGAGCAGTGGTCGATCGACCCGGCCGATGGGCTGATTCAGGCGCTGCGTGACCAGTTCGGCCGTGAGAACGTCTTCCTGCAATATCGTTGAACCGACAAAAATTTAATCTCGACCTGAATGCGCCTGATCCCTTAAGGTAGGGCGCCAAACGGATCAACCGGCCGGCCGCCTGGCCGTAGACCCAAGACGGATGACTATGAACCCGAATTTTCTCGATTTCGAACAGCCGATTGCCGACCTGCAAGCCAAGATCGAAGGCCTGCGCCTGGTAGGCAACGACAACTCGCTGAACATCAGCGATGAAATTGCCCGTCTGCAAGACAAGAGCAACACCCTGACCGAAAGCATCTTCGGCAACCTGACCAGCTGGCAGATCGCCCGCCTGGCCCGTCACCCGCGTCGTCCTTACACCCTGGACTACCTGGAGCACATCTTCACCGAGTTCGAAGAGCTCCACGGTGACCGCCACTTCTCCGACGACGCCGCCATCGTGGGCGGTACCGCACGCCTGGACGGCAAGCCGGTCATGGTCATCGGCCACCAGAAGGGCCGTGAAGTGCGCGAGAAGGTCCGCCGCAACTTCGGCATGCCGCGCCCGGAAGGCTACCGCAAGGCTTGCCGCCTGATGGAAATGGCCGAGCGCTTCAAGATGCCGATCCTGACCTTCATCGACACCCCGGGTGCCTACCCGGGTATCGACGCCGAAGAGCGCAACCAGAGCGAGGCCATTGCCTGGAACCTGCGGGTGATGGCACGCCTGAAAACCCCGATCATCGCCACTGTGATTGGCGAAGGTGGTTCCGGTGGTGCACTGGCCATTGGTGTGTGCGACCAGCTGAACATGCTGCAGTACTCCACCTACTCGGTGATCTCGCCGGAAGGCTGCGCTTCGATCCTGTGGAAGACTGCCGACAAGGCAGCTGACGCGGCCGAGGCCATGGGCATTACTGCCGATCGCCTGAAGAGCCTGAACATTGTCGACAAGGTCATCCCGGAGCCGCTGGGCGGCGCCCACCGTGACCCGGCCAAGATGTCGGAAAGCATCCGTGCTGACCTCGTGCAGCAGCTGGACATGCTCGGCAAGTTCGATAACGACGCGCTGCTGGCCCGCCGTTACGAGCGCCTGATGAGCTACGGTCTCTGATTTTGATTGGGCCCGGGGGCCGCTTTGCGGCCCATTCGCCGGCAAGCCAGCTCCCACATTGTCCGCGTTGACGCTGATCGTTGTGGGAGCCTGGCTTGCCGGCGAATGGGGTGCAAAGCCCCCCCGGCAATCTCAAGCCAAGTGAGGAGCAGATGATCAACCTCACCCCCTGGCTCAACGCACCGACCTGGTACATTGCCTTCTCCGGCGGCCTCGATTCCACCGTCCTCCTGCACCTGCTGGCCGACCACGCCCGCAACCACGCCTCACCCCCTCTGCGCGCCATCCACATCCACCACGGCCTGCAACCCGCCGCTGATGCCTGGCCTGCCCACTGCCAAGCCATCTGCGACGACCTAGGCATCGAACTCCAGGTCATCCACGTTCAGGTCAGCCCCGGCGCCAGCCTTGAACAGGCCGCTCGTGATGCCCGCTATGACGCCTTCAGGCAAGCCCTCGGCCCAGGCGATATCCTGTTCACCGGCCAGCACCGCGACGACCAGGCCGAGACCCTGCTGTTCCGCCTGCTACGCGGCGCCGGCCTGCGCGGTTTGGCTGCCATGCCGGGGCAGCGGGCATTGGGGCAGGGGCGCCTGGCCAGGCCGTTGCTGGGCTGTTCCCGGCAACAGTTGCAGGGCTACGCCAAGGTCCACGGGCTGCGCTGGATCGAAGACCCGTCAAACGCCGACACACAATTTGCCCGCAATTACCTGCGCAGCGACGTGTTCCCGCGCTTGCAGCAGCGTTGGCCGCAGGCCACCCAGAACTTCGCCCGGGCCGCAGATCATCTGGGCGAGGCACTGGGCCTGCTGGACGAGCTGGCACAGGCCGACCTGGCGCTTGCAGGGGAGGGGGCGCCCGTCGCTTGGCCGGGGCTGGACTCCCTCGACCTGGCCGCCCTGACGGCCCTGTCGCCGGCCCGTCAGCGCAATGCCCTGCAATACTGGCTGAGCCAGCGCACCCGCCTGCCCGACACCCGGCATTGGGCTGGTTGGGCGGACCTGCGTGATGCCGGCGCCGATGCCCAGCCGGTCTGGCGGTTGGCCGATGGGCACCTGCTGCGCAGCCACGGGCGTATCTGGTGGTTGAGTGGCGACTGGCTGCAGCTGCCCGCTGGTCAACTGGCCTGGGTCGATACAAGCCTGCCTTTGCAACTGCCCGGCAACGGCAGCGTGCGTCTTGTTGGCGCAGCAGCGCTGGGCGGGTTGCGCATTGCCTACCGCCAGGGCGGCGAAGTTGTCGAGCTTGCCGGCCGCGGCCGACGCGACCTCAAGCGCCTGCTCAACGAGCAACAGGTGCCGCATTTCCTGCGCCCGCGCCTGCCGCTGTTGTACCAGGGCGAGCGCCTGCTGGCGGTGGCCAACCTGCCCGGGCTGGTACAGGCTGGTTGCCAGCTGCATTGGCAATTGCCGACGAGCGCACAAGGTTTGAGCTGAAGGGTACATTCCGGTAGACTACCCTCCCTTCTTGATACAACTTCTGTGGGTTCCGCGAAAACACAGCAGTTGCCGATTACCAAGCAGTTTTTTGCTGGGCTGATTCTGAAAATGACGAGCGAGCTCCATGCCGGGGATAACCCTGGTCTGTACAGACGCGGCAGTTTTTTGAGATGCACTGTGATTGACGCCGGTGATCGGGGGCTTCGGCCTTCCTTCGCTTTCTCCGGCGGCCCAGGCCGCCTTAACGCAGACTTCTAGGGTTTTTCATGACGCGCTACATATTCGTCACGGGCGGTGTTGTTTCTTCATTGGGGAAAGGCATTGCCTCGGCTTCCCTGGCGGCCATCCTGGAAGCGCGGGGCCTGAAGGTCACCATGCTCAAGCTGGATCCGTACATCAACGTCGATCCGGGCACCATGAGCCCGTTCCAGCACGGTGAGGTGTTCGTCACCCACGATGGCGCCGAGACCGACCTCGACCTGGGCCACTACGAGCGGTTCATCCGCACCACGATGACCCAGAACAACAACTTCACCACCGGCCGTATCTACGAGCACGTGCTGCGCAAAGAGCGCCGTGGTGATTACCTGGGCGCGACCATCCAGGTCATCCCGCACATCACCGACGAAATCAAGCGTCGCATCATCAAGGGCGCCGGCGATGCCGACGTGGCCCTGGTGGAAATCGGCGGTACCGTGGGTGACATCGAGTCGCAGCCGTTCCTCGAGGCGATTCGCCAGCTGCGCGTCGAAGTGGGCTCCAAGCGCGCCATGCTGATGCACCTGACCCTGGTCCCGTACATCGCCACCGCTGGCGAGACCAAGACCAAGCCGACCCAGCACTCGGTCAAGGAGCTGCGCTCCATCGGCCTGCAGCCTGACGTGCTGATCTGCCGCTCCGACCACCCGGTCGATGCTTCGTCGCGTCGCAAGATCGCGCTGTTCACCAACGTTGAAGAGCGTGCGGTGATTTCGCTGGAAGACGTCGACACCATCTACAAGATCCCGGGCGTGCTGCACGCACAGGGCCTGGACGACTTCGTCGTCGAGCGCTTCGGCCTGCAGTGCAATAGCGCCGACCTGTCCGAGTGGGACAAAGTGGTCGATGCCAAGCTCAACCCGGAGCAGGAAGTGACCATCGCCATGGTCGGCAAGTACATGGAGCTGCTGGACGCGTACAAATCGCTGATCGAAGCGATGAGCCACGCCGGCATCACCAACCGTACCAAGGTCAACCTGCGTTACATCGACTCGGAAGACATCGAGAACCAGGGCACCAGCCTGCTCGAAGGCGCCGACGCCATCCTGGTGCCGGGCGGTTTCGGCCTGCGCGGCGTTGAAGGCAAGATCACCGCGGTGCAATACGCCCGTGAGAACAAGGTGCCATACCTGGGTATCTGCCTGGGCATGCAGGTGGCGGTTATCGAATTCGCCCGTAACGTGTTGGGCTGGAAAGACGCCAACTCCACCGAATTCGACCGCAACAGCGGCCACCCGGTGGTCGGCCTGATCACCGAATGGGCCGATGCCACCGGTGCCGTCGAAACCCGCACCGAGGCTTCCGACCTGGGTGGCACCATGCGCCTGGGCGCACAGGACTGCCAGCTGATTGCCGGTTCCAAGGTGCACGACTGCTATGGCAAGGACGTGATCACCGAGCGTCACCGTCATCGCTACGAAGTGAACAACAACCTGCTGCCGCAACTGGTCGACGGCGGCCTGGTGGTTTCCGGCCGTTCCGAAGACGGCGCACTGGTAGAAGTGGTCGAGTCCAAGGACCACCCATGGTTCGTCGCCTGCCAGTTCCACCCGGAATTCACCTCGACCCCGCGTGACGGCCACCCGCTGTTCAGTGGCTTCGTCAAGGCAGCCCTGGCTCAGAAAAACAAGGCCTGATCAATGACCCAGAAGATCATTCGCGTCGGTAACATCGAGATCGCCAACGACAAGCCGTTCGTCCTGTTCGGCGGCATGAACGTCCTGGAATCCCGTGACCTGGCAATGAAGGTCTGCGAGGAATATGTGCGGGTTACCGAGAAGCTCGGTATCCCGTACGTGTTCAAGGCCAGCTTCGACAAGGCCAACCGTTCGTCGGTGACGTCTTATCGTGGCCCGGGCATGGAAGAAGGGCTGAAGATCTTCGAAGAGATCAAACGCACCTTCAACGTGCCGGTAATCACCGATGTGCACGAGCCTTACCAGTGCGAGCCGGTGGCCAAGGTGTGCGACATCATCCAGTTGCCGGCCTTCCTGTCGCGCCAGACCGACCTGGTTGTCGCGATGGCCAAGACAGGCGCCGTGATCAACATCAAGAAGGCGCAGTTCCTGGCGCCGCACGAAATGAAGCACATCCTCGCCAAGTGCGTCGAGGCCGGCAACGACCAGCTCATCCTGTGTGAGCGCGGTTCGAGCTTTGGCTACAACAACCTGGTGGTGGACATGCTCGGCTTCGGGATCATGAAGCAGTTCGAGTACCCGGTGTTCTTCGATGTGACCCACGCCCTGCAAACGCCGGGTGGTCGCGCCGATTCCGCCGGTGGCCGCCGTGCCCAGGTCACCGACCTGGCCAAGGCTGGCATGAGCCAAGGCCTGGCCGGCCTGTTCCTCGAAGCCCACCCCGATCCGGACAACGCCAAATGCGATGGTCCATGCGCCTTGCGCCTGGACAAACTGGAGCCATTCCTGGCCCAGCTCAAGCAACTGGACGACCTGGTGAAAAGTTTTCCGACGGTAGAAACCGCGTAAAGCTCATTTCTCGGGTAAAGTACCGCCCGATCCACCCCTGACCAATCGGTCAGGGGCTCCCTTCACCCGGCCTGCCCACTGCAAGTCCGCCGGGTGAACGGCAAGAATTTCTTAAGCTAAGTTGTTTTCGTCAATTCTGGAGTGCTTACAACAATGGCAAAAATCGTCGACATCAAAGGTCGTGAAGTTCTCGATTCGCGTGGCAACCCCACCGTGGAAGCCGATGTACTGCTCGACAACGGCATCATCGGCAGCGCTTGCGCGCCGTCCGGTGCTTCCACCGGCTCGCGCGAAGCGCTGGAGCTGCGTGATGGCGACAAGAGCCGTTACCTGGGCAAGGGCGTGCTGAAGGCCGTCGCCAACATCAACGGCCCGATCCGTGACCTGCTGCTGGGCAAGGACCCTTCCGACCAGAAGGCCCTGGACCACGCCATGATCGAGCTGGACGGTACCGAGAACAAGGCCAAGCTGGGCGCCAACGCCATCCTGGCGGTTTCCCTGGCTGCTGCCAAGGCTGCTGCCCAGGACCAGGACCTGCCGCTGTACGCGCACATCGCCAACCTGAACGGCACCCCGGGCCAGTACTCGATGCCGGTTCCGATGATGAACATCATCAACGGTGGCGAGCACGCCGACAACAACGTCGACATCCAGGAGTTCATGGTTCAGCCGGTTGGCGCCAAGACCTTCTCCGACGGCCTGCGCATGGGTACCGAAATCTTCCACCACCTCAAAGCCGTGCTGAAGGCCCGTGGCCTGAACACTGCCGTAGGTGACGAAGGTGGCTTCGCCCCTAACCTGGCTTCCAACGAAGACGCCCTGGGCGCCATCGCCGAAGCGGTCGAGAAAGCCGGCTACAAGCTGGGCACCGACGTGACCCTGGCCCTGGACTGCGCGGCTTCCGAATTCTACGAAGACGGCAAGTACAACCTGTCTGGTGAAGGCAAGTCGTTCGACGCCGAAGGTTTCGCTGACTACCTGAAAGGCCTGACCGAGCGCTTCCCGATCATCTCGATCGAAGATGGCCTGGACGAGTCCGACTGGGCTGGCTGGAAGATCCTCACCGACAAGATCGGTGAAAAGGTACAGCTGGTGGGCGACGACCTGTTCGTGACCAACACCAAGATCCTCAAGGAAGGCATCGAGAAGGGCATCGGTAACTCGATCCTGATCAAGTTCAACCAGATCGGCTCGCTGACCGAAACCCTGGAAGCCATCCAGATGGCCAAGGCTGCCGGCTACACCGCAGTCATCTCGCACCGTTCCGGTGAAACCGAAGACTCGACCATTGCCGACCTGGCTGTAGGTACCGCTGCCGGCCAGATCAAGACCGGTTCGCTGTGCCGTTCCGACCGCGTTTCCAAGTACAACCAGCTGCTGCGCATCGAAGAGCAACTGGGCGCCAAAGCGGTATACCGTGGTCGTGCCGAGTTTCGCGGCTAAGCAAGAGATGGTAAAAAGACAGCAGCCGGAGTTGTAGGAACGTTCGTACTGATCTTTCCTTCATTCCAACGGGTTTCTGTCAACGAAGCCTGGCCTCGGCCAGGCTTCGTGCTATTCGAGGCCCCGATGTAACAAATACGCGGCAGCCTTTTCAACCTGGATAACGTGATGCGCAGTCCCTATTGGGTGTTCCTCGTTCTGCTCCTGCTGCTGGGTGGCCTGCAGTACCGCCTGTGGGTGGGTAATGGCAGCCTGGCGCAAGTGACCGAACTGAAGCAGCAGATTGACGAGCAGCATGCCGAGAACGAGCGCCTGCTTGAGCGTAACCGCGTGCTCGATGCCGAAGTGCTGGAGCTGAAAAAAGGCATGGAGACCGTTGAAGAGCGGGCTCGCCACGAATTGGGAATGGTCAAAGAGGGCGAAACCCTCTTCCAGTTGCCACAGAAATGATCGATACCTTACCGGCCTTCTGGGCCGTGATTCCTGCTGCGGGCGTAGGCGCCCGCATGGCTGCCGACCGACCCAAGCAATACCTGGAGCTGGCCGGGCAGACCCTTCTCGAGCACAGCCTCGACTGTTTTCTTGGCCACCCGTCGCTCAAGGGTGTGGTGGTCAGTATTGCCGAAGATGACCCGTACTGGCCCGGCCTGCGCTGCGCCAGCGACCCGCGAATCCAGCGTGCGACGGGCGGGCGTGAGCGCGCCGACTCGGTGCTTAACGCCCTGCTGTTGCTGCACGCCCAGGGGGCATCGGACAGCGACTGGGTGCTGGTGCACGATGCCGCGCGGCCGAACCTGGCGCGCAGCGACCTGGACAAGTTGTTGTCGGAGCTGGCGGACGACCCGGTGGGTGGCCTGCTGGCCGTGCCGGCGCGCGACACCCTCAAGCGTGCCGACAGCAATGGCCGGGTGAGCGCTACCGTGGACCGCAGCACAATCTGGCAGGCGTACACGCCGCAGATGTTCCGCCTTGGCGCGTTGCATCGGGCGCTGGCCGAGTGCCTGGTGTCGGATGTGGTGGTAACCGATGAGGCCTCGGCCATTGAGTGGTCGGGCCAGGCGCCGCGGCTGGTCGAAGGGCGCAGTGACAACATCAAGGTGACCCGGCCGGAAGACCTGGAGTGGTTGCGCCAGCGCTGGGCCGGGCGGCGCTGAAGGTTAAGACCTGTGTTGGCTTCTTCGCGGGCATGCCCGCTCCCACAGGCTGAAGCCGTACCTGTGGGAGCGGGCGAGCCCGCGAAGAGGCCAGTACAGCCAACACATCTCTTCAGGCCAACCGATACTCCGGCAGCCCCGCCAACCCTTCCTTCAGGTAATCCACCAACCGCCGCACTTTCGGCGACAAATGCCGCTGCTGCGGATACAGCGCCCACACCGCCGTATTCGGCGGCTGGTGCGCTTCCAGCAAAGACACCAGCGCACCACTGTGCAGGTGCTCCAGCACGTAATAGTCCGGCAGCTGGCACAGCCCCATCCCCAGCAGCGCCGCATCCAGCACCGCCTGCCCGCTGTTGCAGCGCCAGTTGCCCTGTACCCGCTGGCTGATCTCGCGCCCGTCCTGCTGCAACGCCCACAAATCCGAACTACCCACCAGGCAGTTGTGCCGCGCCAGTTCCGACAGGCTGTGCGGCCGGCCATAACGTTCCAGGTAAGCCGGCGAGGCACACAGGTACATGCGCCGCGGCGCCAGGCGGGTGGCCACCAGCCGAGAGTCGGCCAGCCGGCCCAGGCGAATGGCCAGGTCCATGCCTTCATGCAGCAGGTCGAGGGTGTGGTTGCTCAACTCCACATCCACCCGCAGCTGCGGGTATAGCGTCATGAACCTTGTTACCAGCGGCACGATAAAACGCTCGCCGTAGGCCACTGCGCAGGTCATGCGCAACAGCCCTTTGGGCTCGCTGGCCAGGTCGCCCATGGCGCGCAGGGCTTCCTCGCGGCCATCCTGCAAACGCTGGCAATGTTGCAAAAAGGTTTGCCCGGCCTCGCTCAGGGTTACCCGGCGGGTGCTGCGGTACAGCAGACGAGTCTGCAAGCGCTCCTCAAGCCTGGCGATTTGGCGGCTGATGTGTGACGAGGAAACCCCCAGGCGCTCGGCGGCTGCCGTGAACTGGCCTGATTCGGCCACGGCGACGAATTCGTCGATGCCTTCCCAGCGGCTGCTCATGGATTATCCCTGTGTGGCAATAATGTTTTGTCTTCGGCCGGATTATTCATCAAAAGGCAGTGAATTACACTGCCAGACTGAATCGACCCTCTGTCTGGAGACCTTTGATGATCAAGTCCCGTGCTGCCGTAGCCTTCGAGGCCAAGAAACCCCTGGAAATCGTCGAAGTCGACGTCGCCATGCCCAAGGCCGGTGAAGTGCTGTTGCGCGTGGTAGCCAGCGGTGTCTGCCATACCGACGCCTACACCCTGTCCGGTGCAGACCCGGAAGGCATCTTCCCGTCGATCCTTGGCCACGAAGGCGGCGCGATCGTCGAAGCGGTAGGCGAGGGCGTGACTTCGGTAGCCGTGGGTGATCATGTGATCCCGCTGTACACCCCGGAATGCGGCAAGTGCAAATTTTGCCTGTCGGGCAAGACCAACCTGTGCCAGGCCATCCGCGCCACCCAGGGCAAAGGCCTGATGCCGGACGGCACCACGCGCTTCTCCTACAAGGGCCAGCAGCTGTTCCATTACATGGGTACTTCGACCTTCTCCGAGTACACCGTGCTGCCGGAAATTTCCGTGGCCAAGATCCAGAAAGAAGCCCCGCTGGAAAAGGTGTGCCTGCTGGGCTGTGGCGTTACCACCGGTATCGGCGCGGTGCTCAACACCGCCAAGGTCAAGCCGGGTGACACCGTGGCCATCTTCGGCCTCGGCGGCATCGGTTTGTCGGCAGTGATCGGTGCGGTCAAGGCCAAGGCCTCGCGCATCATCGCCATCGACATCAACCCGGCCAAGTTCGAGATTGCCCGCCAGCTGGGAGCCACCGACTGCATCAACCCGAAAGACTACGACCGCCCGATCCAGGAAGTGATCGTCGACCTCACCGACGGTGGCGTGGACTTCTCCTTCGAGTGCATCGGCAACGTGCAACTGATGCGTGCGGCGCTGGAGTGCTGCCACAAAGGTTGGGGTGAGTCGGTGATCATCGGTGTGGCCGGTGCCGGCCAGGAAATCGCCACCCGTCCGTTCCAGCTGGTGACCGGCCGGGTATGGCGCGGTTCGGCGTTCGGTGGCGTGCGTGGCCGCAGCGAGCTGCCAAGCTACGTGGAAATGTCCGAGAAGGGCGAGATCCCGCTGGATACCTTCATCACCCACACCATGGGCCTGGAGGACATCAACAAAGCCTTCGACCTGATGCATGAAGGCAAGAGCATCCGCAGCGTGATCCACTTCTGAGGTCAGCCATGAGCCTGGATAACATCTCCTGCCAGAAGAGCTTCGGCGGCTGGCACAAGCGTTACCGGCATCACTCCAAGGTGCTGGGCTGCGACATGGTGTTCGCCGTGTACCTGCCGCCGCAGGCTGAGCAGGGCGAGAAGCTGCCGGTGCTGTATTGGCTGAGCGGCCTCACCTGCACCGACGAGAACTTCATGCAGAAGGCCGGCGCCCAGCGCCTCGCCGCGGAGCTTGGGCTGATCATCGTCGCCCCCGACACCAGCCCGCGTGGCGAGCAGGTGCCGGGCGACCCGGATGGCGCCTGGGACTTCGGCCTGGGGGCTGGCTTCTACCTCAACGCCACCCAGCAACCCTGGGCCAAGCACTACCGCATGCACGACTATGTGGTGGACGAGTTGCCCGCCCTGATCGAGGCGCATTTCCCGGCATCGGGCGAGCGCAGCATCAGTGGCCACTCCATGGGCGGGCATGGCGCGCTGGTGTGCGCCTTGCGCAACCCGGGGCGCTACCGGTCGGTGTCGGCGTTCTCGCCGATCAGCAACCCGATGGATTGCCCGTGGGGCGAGAAGGCCTTCAGCCGCTACCTGGGTGAGGACCGTGCGCGCTGGCGTGAATGGGATGCCAGCGTATTGCTGGCCGAAACCCCTGCCGGCGAATGCCCGCTGTTGCTGGTGGACCAGGGCGACCGTGACGACTTCCTCGAAAAGCAGCTCAAGCCTGAAGCGCTGGAGCAGGCTGCACGCAAAGGGGGCCATGAACTGACCCTGCGTCTGCAGCCGGGCTATGACCATAGCTACTACTTCATTGCCAGCTTCATCGAAGAGCACCTGCGCCATCATGCGGTGGCACTGGGTCGGGTGTAACAGCCTGGTCCAAAAGCCGCCAAAGCCGCTGCAAAGCAGGTAGAATCACGCCCTGACTCATTCAGGGCGTTTTTCTATGCGTATTGGCCACGGCTACGATGTGCACCGTTTCTGCGACGGTGATTTCATTACCCTGGGCGGGGTGCGTATCCCCCACAAATACGGCCTGCTGGCCCATTCCGACGGCGACGTGCTGCTGCACGCCCTGAGCGATGCCTTGCTGGGCGCCGCGGCGCTGGGCGACATCGGCAAGCACTTCCCCGACACCGACCCACAGTTCAAGGGTGCTGACAGCCGTGTGCTGCTGCGCCATGTGGTTGGTATCGTCAAAGCCAAGGGCTGGAAGGTCGGCAATGTCGACGCCACCATCGTCGCCCAGGCGCCGAAGATGGCCCCGCACATCGAGACCATGCGCCAGCTGATCGCCGAAGACCTGCAGGTCGAACTCGACCAGGTCAACGTCAAGGCCACCACTACCGAAAAACTGGGCTTCTGTGGCCGCGAGGAGGGTATTGCCGTGCATTCGGTCGCCCTGCTGCTGCCAGCATGACCGAACTGGAACTGCTGGGCCCGCGTGCATCGGGCGAACCACTGGGTACCGCCGTTCTCAAGGCGGTAGCCGAAGACTTCCAGGTCGACGAAGTGCTGGACATTCCACTGTCCGGTCAGGGTGAGCACCTGTGGCTGTGGGTCGAGAAGCGTGACCTTAACACCGAGGAAGCCGCCCGCCGCCTGGCCCGCGCTGCCGGTGTGCCGGTACGCACCATCAGTTATGCCGGGCTCAAGGACCGGCAGGCCCTTACCCGCCAGTGGTTCAGCCTGCACCTGCCGGGCAAGGCCGACCCGGACCTGTCGCGTGCCGAAGACGCCAGCCTGCGCGTGCTCAAGCAGGTGCGCCACCAGCGCAAGCTGCAGCGCGGCGCGCATTCGGCGAACGGTTTCACCTTGCGCCTGACCGGCCTGGTTGCCGACCACCAGGCGGTTGATGCCCGTCTGGAACAGCTCAAGCAGCACGGCGTGCCCAACTATTTCGGCACCCAGCGCTTCGGCCATGGCGGCGGCAACGTCCATGACGCCCTCGACTGGGCCGCTCGCAAAGCCTTGCCCGAACAGCGTAATGTGCGTTCGCGCCTGCTTTCGGCCGGGCGCAGCTACCTGTTCAATCAGGTGCTGGCTGCACGTGTCGCCGAAGGTAGCTGGGCCCGTGCGCAAGTCGGCGACCTGCTGGCGTTCACCGACAGCCGTAGTTTTTTCCCGGCGGGTGAGGCGGAATGTGCCGACCCACGCCTGGCGATTCTTGACCTGCACCCCACCGGCCCGATGTGGGGCGAGGGTGCTTCGCCTGCTGGCGCGGCCACTGCCCACCTGGAAAACACCGTCGGTGCAGGCCAGCCGGCACTTTGCCAGTGGCTGGCCCAGGCGGGCATGGATCACGAACGGCGTATTTTGCGGCTCCCTATTGGCGGCCTGACATGGCATTATCCCGAGCCTGATATCCTGCAACTGGAATTCGTCCTGCCGGCCGGATGCTTCGCCACCGTGGTGGTGCGTGAAGTCGTGGATCTGGTGTCGGCAGGGCAGACGGACAGCCCATGCGTATTCTGATTTCGAACGACGACGGTGTAACCGCACCCGGCATCGCCGCGCTGCACGCTGCGCTGGTGGATTATGCCGAGTGCGCGGTGATCGCCCCGGATCAAGACAAGAGCGGCGCCGGCAGTTCGCTGACGCTGGACCGGCCGCTGCACCCGCAAACCCTGGCCAACGGTTTCATCAGCCTCAACGGCACGCCAACCGACTGCGTGCACCTGGGGCTCAACGGGCTGTTGCCGTACACGCCAGACATGGTCGTGTCGGGCATCAACCTGGGGGCCAACCTGGGTGATGACGTGCTGTATTCGGGCACGGTCGCCGCAGCGTTGGAAGGCCGCTTTCTGGGCGGTACGTCGCTGGCATTCTCGCTGTTGTCACGCCAGCCGGACAACCTGCCGACCGCAGCCCATATCGCCCGCCGCCTGGTCGAGGCACAGTCGCGCCTGGCGCTGCCGCCACGCACCGTGCTCAACGTCAATATCCCCAACCTGCCGCTCGAGCACATCCGGGGCATCCAGCTCACCCGTCTCGGGCACCGGGCCCGGGCGGCGGCACCGACCAAGGTGGTCAACCCACGCGGCAAGGAAGGCTACTGGATCGCCGTGGCCGGTGATGCCGAAGACGGCGGGCCGGGCACCGACTTCCATGCAGTCATGCAGGGCTACGTATCGATCACCCCGCTGCAACTCGATCGCACCTTCAATGATGCCTTCGAGCAACTCGACGGTTGGCTGGAGGGCCTGCTCTGATGCGCGAGGACGATATGCTGCGGCGCGGTATCGGCATGACCTCCCAGCGTACCCGGGAGCGGCTGATCCAGCGCTTGTGCGAGGAGGGTGTTTCGAACACCAAGGTGCTCGACGTGATTCGACGTACCCCGCGCCACCTGTTCGTCGACGAGGCACTGGCGCATCGTGCCTACGAAGACACCGCACTGCCCATTGGCCATAACCAGACGATTTCGCAGCCGTTCATGGTTGCCCACATGAGCGAACTGCTGCTCGAGGCCGGGCCACTGGACAAGGTGCTGGAGATTGGTACCGGGTCGGGTTACCAGACGGCGATCCTGGCCCAGCTGGTGGAGCGGGTGTTTTCGGTAGAGCGCATCAAGGTGCTGCAGGACCGCGCCAAAGAGCGCCTGGTGGAGTTGAACCTGCGCAACGTGGTATTCCGCTGGGGCGATGGTTGCGAAGGGTGGCCGGCGCTGGCGCCGTACAACGGCATCATCGTCACGGCGGTCGCGCCTGAAGTGCCGCAGGCACTGCTTGACCAGCTGGCGCCCGGGGGCCGCATGGTGATCCCGGTGGGGCCGGCCGGCGAAGCACAGCAACTGATGCTGATTGTGCGCGAGGAGCATGGATTCTCCCGCCGCGTACTGGGGGCCGTGCGCTTCGTGCCGCTGCTCAATGGCCCGCTGGCCTGAGCGCTGCGGGTAGGCGCCGCGCGGTATTTTTGCGCAAGCGGCGAATTCTTGCAGCTTCGCCCTGTCTATCTGGCGGTGCAAAGCGCTAGTGCGCAACGGGGCTTTGCAACAGCCTTTTGCACCAGCCTGCCAATCACGGCCAGCTTGGTTATAATTGCAACATTATTGCATTTCTTGTCTTCATATCGTTTTTGGCACCATGAGGGGAGCGCGGGTGGGTCACACAGTCATTCGGCAGCGCAAGGACGGGTCGGGTTTCAAGCTTCTGGTGATTGCACTGGCCATGGGCACGCTACTGGTGGGTTGCTCAAGCACCAGCAGCAGTAGCAGCAGCGCGCGGGTGGTCGACCGCAACAACACCGTGCCCAAGCGCCCGGCAGTGACCTCCGGGCAGTACGTCGTCAAGCCTGGCGACACCCTGTTCTCCATCGCCTTCCGTTATGGCTGGGACTACAAGGAGCTGGCCGCCCGCAACGGCATCCCGGCGCCTTATACCATCCGCCCGGGCCAAGCGATTCGTTTCAGCAGCGGTTCGAGCAGCAGCACCACGGTGGTGTCCAACCCATCCTCGTCGAGCCGCACCACGGTCACGCGGCGGCCTGTGGGCAGCACTGCCACGTCGTCTGCCAACACCAGCAAACCGGCCACGCCAGCACCTTCCACCAGCACGCCGGTGGTAGCCACCGTGCCGGCCGCCGAGCGCGCGGTGGGCGGCTGGACATGGCCCGCCAACGGCGTGCTGATTGGAAAATTTGCTTCAAACGGTAGTTTGAATAAAGGCATTGATATCGCCGGTGATTTGGGACAGCCTGTTTTTGCTGCGTCTGATGGTGCGGTGGTTTACGCCGGGAGTGGTTTAAGGGGCTACGGCGAGCTGATCATCATCAAGCACAGCGATACCTACGTCAGTGCCTACGGTCATAACCGCAGGCTGTTGGTTCGGGAGGGGCAGCAGGTCAAGGCAGGGCAGTCGATTGCTGAAATGGGGTCCACGGGCACTGATCGGGTGAAGCTGCATTTCGAGATTCGCCGCCAGGGCAAACCCGTCGATCCACTCCAGTTCCTGCCACGCCGTTGATCGTTGTGCCCGGCCTGTTCCTGTGATGTAGAGGGGACAGGCTCAAGCGCTGCCAGGGATAAAGGTGCCGCTCGAGTCTGAGTTCGAACTCAGCAAAGGACTATAACAATGGCTCTCAGTAAAGAAGTGCCGGAGTTTGACATCGACGATGACGTCCTCCTGATGGAGACGGGCATCGTTTTGGAAACGGATGTGGTGTCAGACGAACCTGCTGTATCTTCGGTTCGGACGAGGGCCAAGTCGGGCTCTTCGCTCAAGCAACACAAGTATATCGATTACACCCGGGCGCTTGATGCCACCCAGTTGTATCTCAACGAGATCGGCTTCTCGCCGTTGCTTTCGCCGGAAGAGGAAGTGCATTTTGCGCGTTTGTCGCAAAAGGGCGACCCTGCTGGCCGCAAGCGCATGATCGAAAGCAACCTGCGCCTGGTTGTTAAAATTGCCCGTCGTTACGTTAACCGCGGCCTGTCGCTGCTCGACCTGATCGAGGAGGGCAACCTGGGGCTTATCCGTGCGGTCGAGAAGTTCGACCCGGAGCGTGGTTTCCGTTTTTCGACCTATGCGACCTGGTGGATCCGCCAGACCATCGAACGGGCGATCATGAACCAGACCCGCACCATCCGCCTGCCGATCCACGTGGTCAAGGAACTGAACGTCTACCTGCGCGCCGCACGCGAGCTGACCCAAAAACTCGACCACGAGCCTTCGCCGGAAGAAATTGCCACATTGCTGGAAAAACCGGTCGCCGAGGTCAAGCGTATGCTCGGCCTGAACGAGCGTGTGTCTTCGGTGGATGTGTCGCTTGGCCCGGACTCTGACAAGACCCTGCTCGACACCCTGACCGACGACCGCCCGACCGACCCGTGCGAGCTGCTGCAGGATGACGACCTGTCGCAGAGCATCGACCAGTGGCTGGGCGAGCTGACCGACAAGCAGCGTGAGGTGGTAGTACGCCGCTTTGGCCTGCGCGGGCATGAAAGCAGCACCCTTGAAGATGTGGGCCTGGAGATTGGCCTGACCCGTGAGCGGGTGCGGCAGATTCAGGTGGAGGGGCTGAAGCGTCTGCGGGAAATCCTGGAGAAGAATGGCTTGTCCAGCGAGTCGTTGTTCCAGTAGCGAAAGCCTGTAGTACAAGACGCCCCGATGATCTCGGGGCGTTTTTGTGTGTGGCGGAAAGTGCTGATCCGTTCGAAATTGCCGGGGGCGCTGCGCGCCCCTTTCGCGACACAAGGCCGCTCCCACAGGAGTGCGCGTCCAAGCTGTGGGAGCGGCCTTGTGTCGCGAAAGGGCTGCAAAGCAGCCCCCAAAATCTGTCTGAAGAAACAGGTATCTAATGTGTACCGCGCCACCCCGGTAACATTGCATGTAAGCCTTTTCTTACTTGTTTTGTAAGCTATCTATGCAAGCGTCAGTAAATCATTGTCGTTTCCAGCCCCTGTATTTTTCCAAGCCATTGAAAGTCATGAGTTATTCGGCTGTGAGGAAATGTGTCCCACGCAATACCTTGTGAGGTTTCGCGCTTGCTCGCTCAGCTCAACCCGCTAGTATTCGAACTGTGCACACGGACATGCACAGGCTTCCAGGGAGGAGGCCAGGGACATCGCAAGAAGCGATTTCATCAGGATGATGTTTGGGACAAGCAGGGACTACGGAAAAAATGTGGGCGGGTCAAACCGCCCCTTTTTTTTGCCCGCAGAAAAACAAAAAAGGCCCCGAGGGGCCTTTTCTTGTCCGGGCGCTATCAGCGCTCCAGGTCTGCAATCTTGCCAGTCTTGCCGTCCCACTCTTCAGCGTCCGGCAGGGCATCCTTACGCTCGGTGATGTTAGGCCAGACTTCCGCCAGTTCGGCGTTCAGCTCGATGAAGTTTTCCATCCCGGCAGGGATCTCGTCTTCCGAGAAGATGGCTTGCGCCGGGCATTCCGGTTCGCACAGGGCGCAGTCGATGCACTCGTCCGGGTGAATGACCAGGAAGTTCGGGCCTTCGTAGAAGCAGTCCACCGGACAGACTTCCACGCAGTCGGTGTATTTGCATTTGATGCAGTTGTCGGTGACGACGAAGGTCATTTCTAGTTCTCTCCTCAGGCGACGGCGGCGGCCCTTCCTCTCAGGGCCGCGCGGTTTACTGGTATGTGGCTGCAGGCCAGGCTAATAACCTGCAGCACCAGCAAACCGCGGCGGATTCTACCAGCTTGTAGTGGGCGCCGTTATAACAGGTTCTTTAGTTGATATAGCATTTCGATAGCTTGACGCGGGGTCATGTCGTCCAGTTGCAGCTTGCCCAGCTTCTCGATGGCCGGGTGTGGCAGGCTGGCGAACAAGTCGCTCTGGTGCGGCACCTGGGGTACATCCTTGGCCTTGTGGGCCGGGACTTGTTCATGCGGCAGGCTGGTGGTTTCCAGGCGTGCCAGGTGCTCGCGGGCACGCTGGATGACTACCGTGGGCACGCCGGCCAGCTGTGCCACAGCCAGGCCGTAGCTTTGGCTGGCAGGGCCAGGCAGAACATGGTGCAGGAACACGATACGCTCGTTGTGCTCGGTAGCGTTCAGGTGCACGTTGGCCACCAGCGGCTCGCTTTCCGGTAGCACGGTAAGCTCGAAGTAGTGGGTGGCGAACAGCGTGTAGGCACGCAGCTGGGCCAGGCGCTCGGCAGCAGCCCAGGCCAGCGACAGGCCGTCGAAGGTGCTGGTGCCGCGGCCCACTTCGTCCATCAGCACCAGGCTACGGTCGGTGGCGTTGTGCAGGATGTTGGCGGTTTCGCTCATCTCGACCATGAAGGTCGAGCGCCCGCCGGCCAGGTCGTCGCTGGAACCGATACGGGTGAAGATGCGGTCGACCAGCGACAGCTCGCAGCTGGCCGCCGGCACGAAGCTGCCGATGTGCGCCAGCAGCACGATCAGGGCGGTCTGGCGCATGTAGGTGGACTTACCGCCCATGTTCGGGCCGGTGATGATCAGCATGCGCGTGCTGTTGTCCAGGCCCAGGTCGTTGGCCACGAACGGCGTGGTCAACACCTGCTCCACCACCGGGTGGCGGCCTTGCTCGATGCGCAGGCACGGTTCGTCGACGAAGCGCGGGCAGTTCAGGTCGAGGTTAAGCGCACGTTCGGCCAGGTTGCTGAGCACATCCAGTTCGGCCAGGGCGGCGGCGCTGTCCTGCAGCGGCGCCAGGTGGCTGATCAGGGTTTCCAGCAGGGCGTCATAGAGCATCTTCTCGCGGGCCAGGGCGCGGCTTTTGGCCGACAGCGCCTTGTCCTCGAACGCTTTCAGCTCGGGGGTGATGAAGCGTTCGGCGCCCTTGAGCGTCTGGCGACGGATGTAGTCGCCCGGCGCCTGCCCGGCCTGCTTGGTCGGCAGTTCGATGAAGTAGCCGTGCACGCGGTTGTAGCCGACCTTGAGGTTGGCCAGGCCGGTGCGGGCCTTTTCCCGGGCTTCCAGGTCGATCAGGAACTGGCCGGCGTTTTCGCTGATGGCCAGCAGGTCGTCCAGCTCGTTGTCATAGCCGGCCTTGAGCACGCCACCGTCGCGAATGACTGCTGGCGGGTTGTCGATGATCGCCCGCTCCAGCAGGCTGGCCAGCTCCGGGTAGGTGCCGGTAATGGCCGCCAGGCGCGCCAGGTGCGGCGCCTCCAGCTCGGTCATGGCGTTTTGCAGCTCGGGCAGCGCGCCCAAGGCATCGCGCAGGCGCGCCAGGTCGCGAGGGCGGGCGTTGCGCAGGCCGATACGGGCGAGGATCCGCTCGATGTCGCCAATTTCCTTCAGCTGCGGTTGCAGCTTCTCGAAGCGGTAGCTGTCGAGCAGGCAGCGGATCGAGTCCTGGCGTGCTTGCAATACTTTCAGGTCGCGCAGCGGGCGGTTCAGCCAGCGGCTCAGCAGGCGGCTGGCCATGGCGGTCTGGCAGCGGTCGACCACCGATTGCAGGGTGTTGTCACGCCCACCCGCCAGGTTGACGTCCAGCTCCAGGTTGCGACGGCTGGCGCCATCGAGGATGACCGTGTCGTCCAGGCGCTCGTGGCGCAGGCTGCGCAGGTGCGGCAGGGCGGTGCGCTGGGTTTCCTTGGCGTAGGTCAGCAGGCAGCCGGCGGCGCCAATGGCCAGGGTCAGCTTGTCGCAGCCAAAGCCCTTGAGGTCCTTGGTTGCAAACTGCTGGCACAGGGCTTTGCGTGCCGAGTCGCGGTCAAAGTCCCACGGCGCACGGCGGCGGGCGCCTGGGCGTTTTTCGGCGGGCAGGTCACGTGGCCAGTCGTCGGGGATCAACAACTCGACCGGGTTCAGGCGCTCAAGCTCGGCCAGCAGGTTTTCCCAGCCCTTGATCTCCTGCACGCTGAAGTTGCCGCTGGTGATGTCCAGTACGGCCAGGCCGAACAGGCGTTCGTCGCCGAGCAGTGCGGCAATCAGGTTGTCGCGGCGCTCGTCGAGCAACGCTTCGTCGCTGACCGTGCCGGGGGTGATGATGCGCACCACCTGGCGTTCCACCGGGCCCTTGCTGGTGGCCGGGTCGCCAATCTGCTCGCAGATCACCACCGATTCGCCCAGCTTGACCAGCTTGGCCAGGTAGCCTTCCAGCGAATGGAACGGAATCCCGCACATGGGGATGGACTGGCCGGCCGACTGGCCGCGTGCGGTCAGGGTGATGTCCAGCAGTTTTGCGGCCTTCTTTGCATCTTCGTAGAAGATTTCGTAGAAGTCGCCCATGCGGTAGAACATCAGCTGGTCCGGGTGCTGGTTTTTCAGCTTCCAGTACTGCTGCATCATCGGGGTGTGTGCGGAAAGATCGGAAATTGCTTTATTCATCAAAGGCTTAGAAAGTAGGTCTCAACATTGTGGGGCAAATTGGGGCGTTCCGTGTTGCATGCGCGACGCCGAGACCCACCTGAATTTTCAAGCCGCATAGGTTAACACGGCTACCGCACAGGCAGCACCTGCAACGCCGGGCAGCGCAGGTGTAAGGGCATGGCTTGTTGACAGCATGGTGCTCCCATGGAAGATTGCGCGCTTTTGGCCGTGCCAAGTTAACCGTTAGTGCAATCAGGTTGGTTAGTGCAGTGAGTGGAATTCGTTTTGATGTCGATGCGGTTTTTTGTATCTCCCTCGACACGCGGGATGACCGGCGCAAGCTGTTCAGTGAAACCATCGGGCGGCAGCTGGACAACGAAGTGGTCTTTCATGTCGTGCCGAAAAACAGTGACCCCAAGCGTGGTTGCTACGAATCGCATCAGCAGTTGGCACGTCACGCACTGGACAACGGGCTGGATCGAATCCTGATCTTCGAAGACGATGCCAAGGCTTATGATTTCAAGCCTTCGCAGGTGCGCTGGGTGAACCGCTTCATGCAGAACCGCTCTTTCCAGGCCCTGCACCTGGGCTATTCCATGGGGCGAACCTGGCTGACGTGGTTCCCGTTCATTGCCAGGGGGCGGGTGGTTGCACTGCACGCTTATGTACTGTCGCGCGAAGGCTGCCGGATCCTGGCAGAAGCGCCCTACGATGGCACACCCGTGGATGTTGTGGTCAAGCACAAGCTCCGTCAGCACTGTGTGTTCCCGATGCTGTATCGCCAACATGCTGCAGCTGTGGCGGGTAGCGATCTGGAGCAGGTAGTGCGTAATGAGGATGAGTGGTGGGAGCGTAACTGGGCCAAGCACCGGCGTTCACCGATCAGGAACTTCTGGCGTACCGTACTGCGGCTGAACTTCTGACATGCCCCATTGGCTGAGGCGTATGATCTGCGGGCTGTACAGGCACAAAGCGGTCGAGGTCGAACGCCTGTTCATTGGCGAGATCGTCATTTCGCGGCAGGTTTGTTGTCGTTGTGGCTGCCCGCTTCGCGATCTGGCTGAATATCAGTGAACGCAACTAGCTGATAGGGTAGAGGGCAGCCTTCCAGGAGCCCGACATGGACCCGATCACCACGCTTGCCACCCGCCTGGGTGAGCACCTGCGCCGTTTCAATGCACAAGTGACCACCGCCGAATCCTGCACCGGCGGCGGCATTGCCGAAGCCATCACCCGTATTCCTGGCAGTTCGGCCTGGTTCGAGGCCGGCTACGTGACCTATTCCAACGCTCAGAAAACCCGCCAGTTGGGCGTGCCCGAGGCCTTGTTCGGCCAGGTGGGCGCAGTTAGCCAGGAAGTGGTCGAAGCCATGGTTCGCGGTGCCCAGGCTGCCAGTGGCGCGCGCTTTGCCGTGGCGGTAAGCGGTGTGGCCGGGCCGGACGGTGGCTCTGCAGCCAAGCCGGTGGGCACCGTGTGGCTGGCCTGGGGTGACGGCAGCCGGGTATTCAGCGAGCGCCGCCAGTTCGACGGCGACCGCGAAGCCGTGCGCCGACAGACGGTGATCGCCGCGTTAGACGGCTTGTTACAGCTTGGTGCCGAGTAAATCGACGACAGGGGTTTGCGTCGGCGCCTGCCTGTGGAATAATACTGGCTACTTATACAGGTATTCCGGCCGTCAGGGCCACGTCGAACACGTGAGGATTTCAATGGACGACAACAAGAAGCGCGCCTTGGCTGCGGCCCTGGGTCAGATCGAACGCCAATTCGGCAAAGGCGCAGTCATGCGCATGGGTGACCAGGAACGCCAAGGTATTCCTGCCATCTCCACCGGTTCCCTGGGCCTGGACATCGCCCTGGGCATCGGCGGCCTGCCAAAAGGCCGTATCGTCGAGATTTACGGCCCGGAATCGTCGGGTAAGACCACGCTGACCCTTTCGGTCATCGCCGAAGCCCAGAAAAACGGCGCTACTTGTGCCTTCGTCGACGCCGAGCACGCCCTGGACCCTGAGTACGCTGGCAAGCTGGGTGTCAATGTTGACGATCTGCTGGTCTCGCAGCCGGACACTGGCGAACAGGCCCTGGAAATCACCGACATGCTGGTGCGTTCCAACGCCGTTGACGTGATCATCGTCGACTCCGTGGCCGCGCTGGTACCAAAGGCCGAGATCGAAGGCGAAATGGGTGACATGCACGTGGGCCTGCAGGCCCGCCTGATGTCGCAGGCGCTGCGCAAGATCACCGGTAACATCAAGAACGCCAACTGCCTGGTCATCTTCATCAACCAGATCCGTATGAAGATCGGTGTGATGTTCGGCAGCCCGGAAACCACCACCGGTGGTAACGCCCTGAAGTTCTACGCCTCGGTGCGTCTGGACATCCGTCGTACTGGCGCGGTCAAGGAAGGCGACGAGGTGGTCGGCAGCGAAACCCGCGTCAAGATCGTCAAGAACAAGGTTTCGCCACCGTTCCGCCAGGCCGAGTTCCAGATCCTCTACGGCAAGGGCATCTACCGTAACGGCGAGATCATTGACCTGGGTGTGTCCCAAGGCCTCGTCGAGAAGTCGGGTGCCTGGTACGCCTACCAGGGCAACAAGATTGGTCAAGGCAAAGCCAACGCTGCCAAGTACCTGGCCGAGAACCCGGCTATTGGTGCAGAGATCGAGAAGCAGATCCGTGACAAGCTGCTGAAAGCGGGTGCTGTTGCTGAAGCGGGTAAAGCTGCTGCTGCCGAAGCTGATGCCGATGACATGGCAGACGCTGACGCTGGTTATTGATTACGCGATAGATAGCCAATATGTCCGCCGTACTCGACACCCCCGTCGCCATCCGGCGGACAGCCATGGACCTGCTCGCGAGACGTGAGCATGGTCGCGTCGAGCTGACGCGCAAGTTGCGTCAGCGCGGCGCTTTGGATGAGATGATCGAGCCTGAGCTCGACCGGCTCACCGAAGAAGGGCTGCTCAGTGAGGCCCGTTACCTCGAAAGTTTTATCCGCTACCGTTCCAGCTCTGGCTATGGCCCTGTGCGTATTCGCGAAGAGCTCGGCCAGCGCGGCTTGGCGCGCAGTGATATCGACCAGGCATTGCGTGAGAGCGAAGTGGATTGGGGCGAGCGCATGCGTGATGTGTGGCAGCGCAAGTTCGCCGGGCAGCGGCCGCAGGATCCGCGTAGCCGTGCCCAGCAAACCCGGTTCCTGGCTTACCGGGGGTTTCCCATGGATTTGATCGGCCGCCTGCTCAGTGGGCGGGATCTGGACGATTACTGAAGTCTATGCGTTGGCTTCGGGCTCACACGGTCTCTGTGGGTGCGGGAAAGTCGAGGCGTCGAACCACCGCGAACACCGGCAAAGCCGGTGCCATTCACCACGCTGGCTTCTTCGCGGGCACGCCCGCTCCCACAGGTATTGCGCTGGGTCGGGCTCGCACGATCCCTGTGGGAGCGGCTTCAGCCGCGAACACCGGCAAAGCCGGTGCCATTCGCCGCGCTGGCTTTTTCGCGGGTGAACCCGCTCCCACAGGTATTGCGCTAGCTTCGGGCGCACACGATTCTTCGGGTTAACACGATCCCTGTGGGAGCGGCTTCAGCCGCGAACACCGGCAAAGCCGGTGCCATCCACCGCGGTGGCTTCTTCGCGGGCACGCCCGCTCCCACAGGTATGGCGGTAGCTTCGGGCGCACACGATCCATGTGGGAGCGGGCGAGCCCGCGAACACCGGCAAAGCCGGTGCCATTTACCGCGCTGGCTTCTTCGCGGGCACGCCCGCTCCCACAGGTAT